>JAEYZH010000207.1 GCA_023430685.1 Pseudomonadota bacterium
GCGCACGCTCGCCGCGCGCGTCGCGGCGAACTGGGGTCGGCGCTACGACGACGGCGTGCAGGTCGGCGTCGGCGTGCTGTTTCCCGACGCGGCGGCGCTCGCCGACGCGCCGCTCGAGACCTGCGGCATCACGCGCGCACGCGCGGCGACGATCCGCGGCCTCGCGCAGGCGCTGCTCGACGGGCGCATCGCGTTCCGTCCGGAACAGCCGCTCGCCGAGTTCGAGCGCGAGCTCGTCGCGTTGCCGGGCATCGGTGCGTGGACCGCGCACTACATCGCGATGCGCGCGCTCGCGCAGCCGGATGCATTCCCGGCCGCCGACCTGGTCCTGCGCCGCGCCGCGGGCCAGGGTCGCACGCTGTCGACGCGTGAACTCGAGAGGCTGTCGCTGGCGTGGCGACCGTGGCGCGCCTATGCGGTGATGCTGCTCTGGCGCGACGCGTGACTGCGCGAGGAGGGGCGACGATGACGATCGACTACGACTACCTCGACACGCCGATCGGCCGACTGCTGATCGCGGGCGACGACGCGGGCCTGCGCCACATCGAGTTCCCGCGTGCCGACCAGGGCGCGCGCATCGGCCCCGGCTGGCGTCGCAGCCGCGCGCGCCTGGGCGACGCGATCGCGCAGCTCGAGGCGTGGTTCGCCGGCACGCGCCGCGACTTCGACCTCGCGCTCGCGCCCGAGGGCACGCCGTTCCGCAAGACGGTCTGGCATGCACTCGTCGCGATCCCGTACGGCGAGACGATCAGCTACGGCGAACTCGCACGCCGCATCGGCGATCCTTCGGCGAGCCGCGCGGTCGGCGCAGCGAACGGCGCGAATCCGTTGCCGATCATCGTGCCCTGCCATCGCGTGATCGGCGCGAACGGCAGGCTCACGGGCTTCGGCGGTGGCCTGCCGACCAAGCAATGGCTGCTCGAGCACGAACGCCGGCACGCGCCGCGCACGGCGCTGCGCCTCGTCTGATTGCGCCGTCACGCTGTCGTGCGAGGGGCCGAAGACCCTCAGCCACACCCGTGCATGCGTTCCCGCAGCGCGGCCTGCTCCTGCTCCAACGCCGGCGTCTCATCGCTGAACGCATGCTCGAGCCTGCGCGTGACCTCGCGATGCCGGCGCGCGAGCCAGGCACAGGCTTCGCGCGGCGCGGCTTCGTGGCACTGGTCGTCGATCCAGATCATCGCGCCCGCATGCGGACGGGTTCCTGCCGGGATGCGCGGAACCGTGCGCAAGCCCGGGGCCGACACCCCTGCGCCGTTGGGACCGCCATAGACTTCGGCGAGTCCCATGCCCGAACCCCCGACCATCCCGTACGGCACGCCGGTGCCGCCGACCCAACCGTCGTCGCTGATGTACTGGCTGCCGTCGGCGCGCGTGCAGAGCAGGAAGCGAGGTCCGGCCGCTTCGACCGCGATCGGCTCCGCCGCGGGCTCGGGCTCGGCATGCGGATCGGGACTGCTCGCGGGCACAGCCGGCACCGCCGGCGGTGGCGGATCGTCGGGCAAGTGCAGGCGCTCGCCGGCCTGGCCTGCGGGACAGGGTCGATCTTGATAGACCACCGAGCCATCGCCGGCGACGCATCGCAGCACGTCCACGGCCTGCGCGGCCGGCGCGCAGGTCACCACAAGCGCGGCGAGCAGCATGATTCGGCGCATGGCCGCGATTCTACGCGCGCGCAATCCGTGCCGACCCGCGTCCATACGAAGGCGCATGGCCTCGATCTTGCTTTACCGTTTCCATGCGCGATTCCACCGCCCGTCAGCGACACAATCGGCCCTTGCCCGGGCGGATCCCCGGATTGGTGCTGCTGCTCGCGTGCGCGCTGCTCGCGCTGCCGGCACCCGCGCAGGCGGTGCCGCTGCAGGTCGAGCGCCTCGACGGCGAGCCGGATGCGACCGCCGTCGACATCCTCGCCGGGCGCCACGAGACCCGCTTCGTCCGCGAGGACTACGCGGCGATCACGCCCTCGCGCGACGGCATGAGCTGGTACCGCGTGCGCCTCGCCGAGGACTGGCGTGGAAGCGTGCCGCCGGTGTTGTCGATTTCCGACCCGCAGGGCCTGCGCGTCGAGGCCTGGCTGCCCAACGGCGCCGGCACCGGCCTGCGCAGCGTCCACGATGCCGGCAACGAACTCGGATTCACGCGCCACGTGCTCGTGTTCATGCTGCCCGCATCGTTGCGTTCGGGCGAATCGGTGCTGCTCGGCGTCGCCGCGGAGCGCGAGGTGCCGCGGCGCATCTCGGTCGAGAGCGCGACCGAGGCGCGACGCGCGGACCTCGTGCGCGCGCGCCTCGACGTGCTGTTCCCGTCGGTGCAGCTCGCGACGCTGCTCGTGATGCTGAGCTTCTTCCTCGCGCTGCGCGAACGCATGTACGCGTGGTACGTGATCAGCATGCTGCTGATCATCGTGTACGAGCTGTACGCGTTCGGGCTCGGTTTCGAACTGCCGCCGTTCGATCTGCTCGGTCCGCTCGGCGGCAGCGTGACCTGGGCCGCGGGCGCCTGCGCGCTCGCGCTGCTGATGCAGTTCGCGCGCGAGTACCTGCAGCTGCACGCCTGCGCACCGCGGCTCGATCGCGCGGTCGCGCTGTTGCGCTGGCCGCTGCTCGTGCTGGTCGCCGCGGTGCTGGTGGCGCCCGGCGGAGCGTTGTGGGCGGAGGACCTGATCGTGCTGGCTGGCCTCGTCTGCACGCCGCTGCTGTGCGCGGCGGGCATGGTCGCCTGGCTGCGCGGCAGCGCGCGTGGCGGCTACTTCCTCGCCGCGTGGATTCCCGGGCTGATGCTGACGCTTGCGCGCATGCTGCAGCTCGCGTTGCACTGGCCGCTGCCGACCTGGCTCGAATTCGCGCTGCCGGCTGCGTTCGCATTCGCGAGCCTCGTGCTCGCGTTCGGCCTCGCGGAACAGACCTTGTCGGTGCGGCACGAGCGCGACGTCGCGCACCGGCTCGCCGAGCAGGACATGCTGACCGGCGTGCTGAACCGGCGCGCGGTGCTCGCGCGCCTGCGCACCTGCTTCCATTCCGCGCGCGCGGCGCGCAGCGGGCTTGCGGTGCTGTTCCTTGACCTCGACCACTTCAAGCAGATCAACGACACCTTCGGCCACCGCACCGGCGATGTCTGCCTGCGCGCGGTGATCGCGCCGATCGCTGGCGAACTGCGCCTCGGCGACGCGTTCGGGCGATGGGGCGGCGAGGAATTCCTCGCGGTGCTGCCCGGTGCCGACGCGCAGGACGCCTGCGTCGTCGCCGAGCGCATCCGCGCCTGCATCGAGCAGTTGCCGCTGATGGTGTCCGGTTCGCGCATCGGCCTGACGCTGAGCATCGGCATCGCAGCGCTCAACGAGGGCGTGGCCACGCCCGAGCAACTCATCGAAGGCGCCGACACGGCGCTCTACCGCGCGAAGGCGAGCGGCCGCAATCGCGTCTGCGTGCACGACTTCAACGCGGTCGCCGGGCCCGGCGGGGAAACCGCCACCTGATTCAGCGGGATTCGCGCGCGCGGCGCGTGCCTTCGGGCAGCGTCGCGAGGCGCGCGTAGTCGCCGCGCTCGAACACGCCGCGATCGCCGAGCCACTGCTCGAACATCGGCGTCGCATCGAGTCCCCAGAACGTTTCCCCGGCGGCCGCTATCGTCGGCACGCCGAACACGCCCGCGGCGATCGCGGCATCGGTGTTCGCATGAAGCCGCGCCTTCACGTCGGGATCCCCGATCGCCGAGGCGGGATCGGCGATGCCGAGCGCCCGCGCGACCGGCGCGAGTCCGGCCGCGTCGACGCCGCCCTCGCCGTCGCGCCAGATGTGCGCGAACACCCGCTCGACCGCGTCCCAGCCCGCGCCCGCGGCGATGCACAGGCGCAACGCAGCGAGCGGATTGAACGGATGCGCCGGCGGGAATCGCAACGCGATGCCGGCGCGGTCCGCCTGCCACTGCACGAAGCGGTAGGTGAACGCGCGCTTGGACGGGATCTCGGCCGGGCCGAGCTGGCCGTGATGCGCGAGCAGCGCGCCGAACACGATCGGCACCGGCACGAGTTCGACGCGCGCGCGCAGCGCGAGCACACGTGGCAGCTGCAGGTACGCGAACGGCGAAATGAAGTCGAAGTACCAGCGCGCCTGGAGCGGAACCTGCGAGGTCGTCATCGCACGCCTCAGCGCAGCGTCCTGAACACCTCGGGGTCGAACGCGTCGACCGCGATGACCTCGTCGCGTGCATCGCGCGCGTCATTGAGCAGGTCGTACTCGTCGCCGCTGATCACGCCCGCGGCGACGCCGATATCGTCGAGCATGTAGCCGGGCGCGCGATCGAGCGTGCCCGCGCGCACCGCGTCGCGCAGCTTGGTCTCGATCGGCAGCGCGCGCACGGCCTTGTCGAGCGCGGCCTCGAGCGCACCGAGCCCGGGCTCGCCCGGCGGCGGCACGAACACGTCGGCGGTCAGCGTGCGGCGTGCGTCGCGGTCCTCGAGGATGTCGCGTGCGACTTCCGCGCCGAGCCGGTCCGAAGGCGGGCGGAAGCGCGCGCCGAGCGGGAAGATCACGCAGCGCAGCAGCCAGGCAGCGGGCCGCGCGGGCAGGTTGTCGAGCACGCCGACCAGCGCTTCCTGGATGCGGAAGAGGCACAGCTCGGCCGACCAGCGCGCGAGCGCGTGGTTCGCGCGCGTCTTCGGCCCGTCGTGGTAGCGCTTGAGCGCCGCGCTCGCGAGGTAGAGCCACGCAAGAGCGTCGGCGAGGCGCCCGGACAGCTTCTCGCGCCGCTTCAGCGAGCCGCCGAGCGTGCCCATCGCGACGTCGGAAACGATCGTGAACGCGGCCGAGAAGCGCGACAGGTGCTGGTAGTAGCGCGCGGTGTCCGCGGTGCGCGGCACGCCGGCGAGCCGCGCACCGCTCCATGCGAGCAACTTCGCGCGCACCGCGCGCGTGACGAACAGGTTGACGTGGCCGAAGATCGCGCGGTCGAACGCGACGAGGTCGTCGGTCGCCACCGCCGCGATTTCCTTCTGCACGAACGGATGGCAGCGGATCGCGCCCTGGCCGTAGACGATCATCGAGCGCGTGAGGATGTTCGCGCCCTCGACCGTGATGCCGATCGGCACTGCATCCCATGCGCGCGCGAGCAGGTTGCGCGGACCGCGCTGGATCGCGCTGCCGGCGCGGATGTCCATCGCGTCGGCGACCACCTGGCGCATGCTCTCGGTCAGGTAGGCTTTGCAGATGTTGCCGATCACCGCGGGCTTCTCGCCCGCGTCGAGCGCACCGCAGGTGAGGTCGCGGGCGGCGGTCATGATCGAGGTGAGCCCCGCGATGCGCGCGAGCGGTTCCTCGATGCCCTCGAACCGCCCGATCGGCGTGTCGAACTGTTCGCGCACGGTCGCATACGCGCCGCACAATCGCGTCGCGAGCTGGGCAGCCCCGATCGACAGCGCGGGCAGTGAGATCGAGCGGCCGGCCGCGAGCGATTCCATCAGCATGCGCCAGCCCTGGCCGATCTGCGCGCGCCCGCCGATCACCGCTTCGTCGAGCGGCACGAACACGTCGCGTCCGACGATCGGCCCGTTGTGGAACGGCACCCCCATCGGGTCGTGGCGCAGGCCGATCTCGATGCCTGGCAGGTTGCGCGGCACCAGCGCGCAGGTGATGCCGCGGTCTTCCTCGTCTCCGATCAGGCGGTTCGGGTCCTTGAGCCGGAACGCGAGGCCGATCAGCGTCGCGACGGGCGCGAGCGTGATGTAGCGCTTCTTCCAGTTGAGCCGCAGGCCGAGCACCTCGACGCCATCGATGACGCGCTTCTCGACGATGCCTTCCGACTGCGTCGCCGCCGCGTCCGATCCCGCTTCCGGACCGGTCAGCGCGAAACACGGGATCTCCTCGCCGCGCGCGAGCCGCGCGAGCCAGCGCTGCTTCTGCGTGCCGGTGCCGTAATGCAGCAGCAGTTCGCCGGGGCCGAGCGAGTTGGGCACCATCACCGTGACCGCGGCCGTGATCGAACGGCTCGACAGGCGCGTCACCACGCGCGAATGCGCGAGCGCGGAGAAGCCGAGGCCGCCGAACTCCTTCGGGATGATCATGCCGAGGAAGCGTTCGCGCTTGATGAATGCCCAGGTTTCGGGGGACAGGTCGCGCCGCTGGTAGACATCCCAGTCGTCGATCTGCCGGCACAGCTCCTCCACCGGGCCGTCGAGGAACGCCTGTTCCTCCGCCGACAGCGGCGCCGGTGCGAAATCGAGCAGCTTCTGCCAGTCGGGCATGCCGCCGAACAGGTCGCCATCCCACCACACCGTGCCCGCCTCGAGCGCGACGCGTTCGGTTTCGCCGAGCCGCGGCAGCACCTTGGCGAAGCGCGGCATCAGGAAGCGTGATACGAGTTCCCGGCGCAGCACCGGCAGGCCGAACACCGCGACGAGCACGATCAGCACGAACGCGACGCTCGCGAACAGCGTCGGCGACTCGACCCCGATGATGCGCCAGCCCGCGAGCCAGACGCCGGCGGCGGCGACCCAGGCGAGGAAGCCGAGCCCGCGGAATGCGAGCGCACAGAACGCCGCCAGCGCAAGGATGAAGGTGACGAGCATGACGGTCTCCAGGGGAACCCGTCCACGATTATGCCTGTGCCGGCTGAACTGACCGGGACGTCGGGTCGTGGCGATTGCGGCGACCGAGGCCGAACTGCGACCATCACGCGATGAAGAACAAGAAAGAGATCGTCGACAACTGGCTGCCGCGTTACACGGGCACGCCGCTGGAAGCATTCGGACAGCACGTGCTGCTGACCAACTTCGGGCACTACGTCGAGGTGTTCGCCGAGTGGCATGGCGTGCCGGTCAACGGTCGCGACCGGCCGATGCCGAACGCGACCGCGGACGGCATCACGCTGGTGAACTTCGGCATGGGCAGCCCGAACGCGGCGACCATGATGGACCTGCTCGCGGCGATCGCGCCGAAGGCCTGCCTGTTCCTCGGCAAGTGCGGTGGCCTCAAGCGCAAGAACCGCCTCGGCGACCTCGTGCTGCCGATCGCGGCGATCCGCGGCGAGGGCACGAGCAACGACTATCTTCCGCCGGAAGTGCCCGCGTTGCCGGCGTTCCAGCTGCAGCGCGCGGTCTCGACGATGATCCGCGACCTCGGCCACGACTACTGGACCGGCACCGTCTACACCACCAACCGGCGCGTGTGGGAGCACGACACCGCGTTCAAGGAATACCTGCGCCGCACGCGCTGCATGGCGATCGACATGGAAACCGCGACGATCTTCGCGGCCGGCTTCGCCAACCGCATCCCGTGCGGCGCGTTGTTGCTGGTGTCGGACCAGCCGATGATCCCCGAGGGCGTCAAGACCGAGGCGAGCGACCGCTCGATCACCGCGAACTTCGTCGAGGCGCACATCCGGATCGGCATCGAGGCGCTCAAGCTCGTGCGCCGCAACGGCCGCAGCGTGAAGCACCTGCGCTTCGAGGACGAAGCGCCGTAGGTTCGGCGGCGCTTCGCGTCCGGCCCCGAGGCGACAGGAAAAGACGCCGTTCGCGCTTGGCGCAGGAAGAAGTTGCGGTTCGCGCCGAGCGCAGGAAAAGTTGCCGTTCGCGCTGAGCGCA
>JAEYZH010000003.1 GCA_023430685.1 Pseudomonadota bacterium
CCATTCGCGATGCCGCCGGCACCGGTGCGGGCTGGGC
The DNA here is from genome assembly GCA_023430685.1 of Pseudomonadota bacterium. Taxonomy (GTDB): domain Bacteria; phylum Pseudomonadota; class Gammaproteobacteria; order Xanthomonadales; family Rhodanobacteraceae; genus Dokdonella_A. Next base: position 38 of record JAEYZH010000003.1, read on the forward strand.
AAGCGGCGCACCACTCAACGAGTAACGGAACGTATTGTTGGATGGGTCAGGGTCGATGTTGTCGACGACGTACCAGGTCGTTGCATTCCATTCGCGCGTCAATGGAGGTTGGGTAGAGGGGTAAGACGCGACATCGTACGTGCAAGTACGCGCCGCGCCAACCGCGAGCACATCGAAATAGAAGACGAACTGAAGGGCGATACTGCCGTCGGGGAACGGGTCCGTGACGAAACGCTCCACGCCGCACCCGTCCGCGGGAACGATGACTTCGTATGGTGGCGGCGAGGTAGCGACAAAGTACGCCTCCCCACCCACAACGATGGGGTAAGGCGGGTGAATGTCGAGGGCGTCTGGACCATCATTGTGCACGGTTAGCGCCACCGTATTGCGCTGACCCGGAATGAAATAGGGCGGCGTCACCGTTGCGCTGACGGAAAGATCTGACTGGGTCTGCTGAGCCCATGTCCAGGCTGGTGCCATTCCCACAAGCAAGGTGGTGAAGCCAGCCAACAACGAGTAGCTGCGAAGTGAGCCCCGTGAAATGGTGGGCACCATCACGCGGTTCAGTAGACCATACCGGGACATGGGTTTTGCTCGTCGAAACCACTGGCAATGGCGACCGGCATGTCTTCGGGCGCCTCACAGATACCGACGTAGCGGCCGCGCTAACCGTGCTCGACGCGGCTGATCGCGACCAGCCGCGTCGCGAGCGCCATCGCCTGGCGGAAGCCGAAGTCCGCGCCGGCGAATGCGAACGATGCCCGCGCTGCTCAAGCGTCGAGCAGCCGTTGCGCGAGCAAGGTGCGCAGGTCGCGGCGACCGTCGGCAATCAGCAGGATGTGCACGATTGCGGCGCGGGTGACGTAAACGACCCGATACGGCTTGAAGAATACCTGCCGGCACCCCGCAATGCCCATCGCAAGTAGTTCGCGCGGCTGAGTGCCGCGCACGGGATTGACCTCGAGCGAATCGATCACTTCGAGCAGCCGGTCCATGACGTACTCGGATTTGGCGAGCGAGTCGTGTTCCGCGATGTAATCGCAGATGTCCCCGAGATCGCGCAGCGCGTCGGCGCTGAGGCGAACCTCGCGACGCCGCGTCATTTCGCGTGGCGCGCGCGCAGGTCTGCACGCATCCGTGCGATGGCCTCGCGCGCGGGAACGGTCTTGCCTTCCGCGATCTGCTTCTCGCCCAGCGCGAGGATCTTCAACATCGCCAGAGTCTCCTGCGTCTTTTCCCACGACGCGATGTCCTGCACCACCGCCCTGGCCTCGCCGTTCTGGGTGATGATGAGCGGCTCGCCGCTCTGAGCGAGTTTTTCCAGCACTTCGGCGGCGTTGGCCTTGAAATAGCTGATCGGCTTGATTGAATCGGCGAAGCTCATGTCGAGAAACCGCGGTGAGTGACAGGACTGAAACTAGCCTTTTTCCGGTCCACCATCAACTCGCACGCTCAGCCGTCGTCCTCGACGAAACGCACGCGCCGCGTGATGCCGCAGGTGAGTTCGTAGCCGATGGTACCTGCGTGCAGGGCGATTTCCTCGACGGGCAGGCCGCGGCCCCACAGCACGACCGGATCGCCACTGCGCGCGTTCGCATGCTCGCGCAGGTCGAGCGTGACGAGGTCCATCGACACGCGGCCGATGATCGCCGCGCGCGCACCGTTCACGAGTACCGGCGTGCCGGAGCCCGCGTGGCGCGGGTAACCGTCGCCATAGCCGATCGCGGCCACGCCCACCGGCATGTCCTCGGGTGCCCGCCAGGTGCCCGCGTATCCGACGTCGTCGCCGCAAGCAACGCGGTTGACCGCGATCAGCCGCGTCGACAGCGTCATCGCGGGCCGGAAGCCGAAATCGGCGCCGATGCGCCCGGCGACGACCGAGATGCCGTAGAGCGCGCCGCCGACGCGGATCCACTGGCCCTGCGCCTCGGGCCAGCCGAGCACGCCCGCGGAATTGGACAGCGACCGCTCGCCTTCGAGGCGCGCGGTTGCGCGCTCGAAGCACTCGATCTGCCGTGCGGTGGCCGCGTCGTCGAACACGTCGGAATTCGCGAAGTGCGTCATCAGCGCGACATCGCGATCGACGCCGGGCAACGCACGCAAGCGTGCATGCACCTCGTGCGCCCGACCAGGCGCGAACCCGAGGCGGTGCATGCCCGTGTCGATCTTGAGCCAGACGCGCAGCGGTCGCGGATCGGCGTCGGCCGCGAGCATCTCGACCTGCGCGTCGGTGTGCACGACGGTGTCGAGGCGCAGACGCCGCAGCTCCGCGAGGTCGGCGGCTTCGTCGTGGCCCGACAGCACCACGATGCGCTGCGAAACGCCGGCAGCGCGCAGGCGCTGCCCGTCGGCGATGCCCGCGACGCCGAACGCATCGGCGCCCTCGAGCGCGCGCGCGACGCGCTCGAGACCGTGCCCGTAGCCGTCGGCCTTGACCACCGCGAGCACCCTGGCCCCCGGCGCGAGCTCGCGCACGCGGCGCAGGTTCTCGCGCAATGCGCCGAGATGAATCGTCGCGCAGGCGGCGCGCATCAGGCTTGGGCCGGGAATGGGGAACGGGGAATCGGGAATGGCAAGGCGGACGCGTGTGGAACCATCCTCACCTCGCGAATGCGCAACGCTGCTTTGCTGCTCTCCATGGCCTGTTCCCTATTCCCCGCTCCCCATTCCCTGCCTCACTCGAACGACCCCGCATAGCGGTCGCTCGCGAGGTTCTCGAACTTCGTGTACTGGCCGAGGAAGGCGAGCTTGACGTGGCCGGTCGGTCCGTTTCGCTGCTTGCCGATGATGATCTCGGCCACGCCCTTCTCGCTCGAGTCCTGGTTGTAGTACTCGTCGCGGTAGATGAACATGATCACGTCGGCATCCTGCTCGATCGCGCCCGATTCGCGCAGGTCCGCCATCACCGGGCGCTTGTCGGTGCGTTGTTCGAGCGAGCGGTTGAGCTGCGACAGCGCGATCACGGGGACGTTCAGCTCCTTCGCCAGGGCCTTCAGGCTACGCGAGATTTCTGAAATTTCGGTGGCGCGATTCTCCTTCGTCCCGGGCACCTGCATCAGCTGCAGGTAGTCGATGACGATCAGGCCGAGGTCATGCTCGCGCTTGAGGCGGCGCGAGCGCGCGCGCAGCTCCCCCGGGCTCAATGCCGGCGTGTCGTCGATGAAGATCTTGGCTTCGCTGAGCAGCGCGATCGCGTTCGATACGCGCGGCCATTCCTCTTCGGCGAGGTCGCCGGTGCGCAGGTGCTGCTGGTTGATGCGGCCGAGCGAGGAGATCAGTCTGAACGCGAGCTGCGACGCCGACATTTCCATCGAGAACACCGCGACCGCCTTCTTGGTCTTGAGCGCCGCGTACTCGGCCATGTTGACGGCCAATGCGGTCTTTCCCATCGAAGGCCTCGCCGCGACGATGATCAGGTCAGAGGGCTGCAGGCCCGCGGTCATCTCGTCGAGGTCGGTGAAGCCGGTCGGCAGGCCGGTGACCGAACCACGGTTCTCGTAGCGCTGCGACAGGATCTGGAACGCTTCCTTGACCGCGGTGCGCATCTGCACGAAGCCCTTGCGCCCGCGCGCACCCGCTTCGGCGATGTGGAACACCTTCTGCTCGGCGACTTCGAGCAGTTCCTGGCTCGTGCGACCATCGGGCACGAACGCGTCGCCCGCGATCTCGGTGCCTGCATCGATGAGCTGGCGCAGCACCGACTTCTCGCGCACGATGTCGGCATACGCGGTGATGTTCGCGGCGCTCGGCGTCGAATTGGCGAGTTCGATCACGTAGCCCGCGCCACCGACCTGGTCCGCGAGCCCCTGCGCCTCGAACCAGTCGCCGAGCGTGACCGCGTCGTAGGGCATGCCCTTGTTCGAGAGGTCGCCGATCGCGCGGAACACCAGGCGATGGTCGCGGCGGTAGAAGTCGTCCTCGGTCAACCGGTCCGCGACGCGATCCCAGGATTCGGGCGCGAGCATCAGGCCGCCGAGCACCGCCTGCTCGGCTTCGATCGAGTGCGGCGGTACGCGCAGCGCCTCGATGCTGGATACATTCTTGCGCTCGGTCAGGGCCATGGGCGTGCACGGAAGTTCGACCATCGATCATCCGTGGCGGCGTCTCGGAAGTCGAGACAACAACCCTGTGGACAAGCTGTGGGCGGAGTCGATCGGGACGCGCTTGCGCAAACGAAAACGGGCGCCCAGGGCGCCCGTTCCGAAATCCTTCGCGTTGCGTCGGAGGAGGATCAGTCCTCGGCGACGACGTGGACCTTGACCGTCGCGTGCACGTCGGCGTGCAGGTGCACCTGCACGTCGAACTCGCCGACATGGCGCAGCGGGCCTTCGCCCATCACGACTTCGCTCTTGTCGAGCGCGATGCCGGCGGCGGTGAACGCCTCGGCGATATCGCGCGGACCGACCGAGCCGAACAGCTTGCCTTCCGGGCTCGCGTTCGCCTTGACCGTGACCGAGGCGTCGGCAAGCTGGGCCTGGCGCGCTTCGGCGCCCGCGAGCTGCTGGTTCGCCTTCGCTTCGTATTCGGCGCGACGCTGCTCGAACTCGGCGATGTTCGCGGGCGTGGCGGCGGTCGCCTTGCCCTGCGGAACGAGGAAATTGCGGCCATAACCCGGCTTCACGTTGACCTTGTCGCCGAGGTTGCCGAGGTTCTTCACTTTCTGCAGCAGGATGAGTTCCATGATCTTGACCTGTTCGTTAGCGTCGGTGGGACCGGCGCAGCTTGCGCTGTCCGAAGGTGTTGGAGCGTGCCCGGCGCGACGCGATTACGTCGTCGCCGGCATCGGCGGAGCGTCGCGCGCAGCGCGCGCGACCCCGCCTCAGTGCGCGTCGCTGTACGGCAGCAGCGCGAGGAAGCGAGCGTGCTCGATCGCGGTGCCGAGCATGCGCTGGTAGCGCGCCTTGGTGCCGGTGATGCGGCTCGGCACGATCTTGCCGGTCTCGCCGATGTACTGGCGCAGCATGTTGAGATCCTTGTAGTCGATCTCGGTTACGCCCTCGGCGGTGAAACGGCAGAACTTCTTGCGGCGGAAGAACTTGGACATGGGAATACTCCGTGGATTCGGGCAGGTGCTTATTCGGCGGCCGGTTCGGCGGCCGCTTCCTCGCGCGGCGCGCGCGATTCACGCGGCTCGCGGCGCGGACGGTCGTCGTCGTCGCCACCGAATCCGAAGCCCTCGTCGTCGCGGCGGCGACGATCGCCCTTGTCGTCCTTGTTCTTCATGATCGGCGACATCTCGGTCACCGGCGCGTCGCGCTTGACGATCAGGTGGCGAAGCACCGCGTCGTTGAAGCGGAAGCCCGACTCCAGTTCGGCCAAGACCGCCGCGCTGCACTCGATGTTCATGAGCACGTAGTGCGCCTTGGCCAGGTGCTGGATCGGATAGGCGAGCTGGCGGCGGCCCCAGTCCTCGAGGCGATGGACGGTGCCCGAATCGCCCTCGATCAGCGCCTTGTAGCGCTCGACCATCGCGGGCACCTGCTCGCTCTGGTCCGGGTGGACCAGGAACACGATTTCGTAATGACGCATCTGGAACTCCTTGTGGGTGCCGGACCGGAGGATTCCGGCCGACAGCCTCCCGCGGCGCGGTGAGGCAAGGCCTCCGCCTGGGCGGAGGGGGCGCAGATACTAGGGGAATCAGGCAATTGGCGCAAGCCGGCGGCGCGCCCGGGGATGCGCGGGCTCAGGTTCGCGCGTCGACCGTGAAGCTTTCGCCGCAGCCGCACTCGCCGGTCGCGTTCGGATTGCGGAACACGAACGCGGCATTCAGGCCCTCGCGCCGGAAATCGATCTCGGTGCCGTCGACGAACGGCAACGCCTTGCGATCGACGACGAGGCGCAGCCCGTCCTGGTCGAACACGGTGTCGTCGGAATCGATCGCCTGCGCGAGGTCGACGGTGTAGCCGAACCCCGAGCAACCGGTGCGGCGGATGCCGAAGCGGATCGCGCAGGCGCCCGCGTCCTTGGCGAGGAAATCATGCATGCGCTGTCGCGCGGCGTCGGTGAGTCGTATGCCCATGCTGCCCTTCCGGAGTGCGACCTTTGCGGACGCTTTCATCGCGCCACGATCGGGGATGATCGCACAAGCCGCCGGGCGATTCGGCTATCATCGGCACCCTTTCGCGCCCCACCGATCTGGGCGCCATCGCCGGAGTTTCAAGCCTATGCCGTCCCTCGAGCGAGACGCGGTCGAAAGCGTGGACGTGAAGCGCGCGCTGTCCGGCGCGATCGCACCGGGCACGCGCGTGCGCATGCAGGGCTGGGTGCGCACCCGCCGCGATTCGAAGGCCGGCCTGTCGTTCGTGAACCTCAGCGACGGCTCCTGCTTCGATCCGATCCAGGTGGTCGCGCCCGAAAGCCTCGCGAACTACGCCGACGAGGTGCTGCGGCTGACCTCGGGTTGCGCGATCCGCGCCGAAGGCGAACTCGTCGCCTCGCAGGGCAAGGGCCAGTCGTTCGAACTGCAGGCCGGGCGCATCGAGGTGCTCGGCTGGGTCGAGGACCCGGAAACCTATCCGATCCAGCCCAAGCCGCATTCGCCCGAGTTCCTGCGCGAAGTGGCGCACCTGCGGCCACGCACGAACCTGTTCGGCGCGGTCAGCCGCGTGCGCCACACGATCGCGCAGGCGATCCACCGCTATTTCGACGAGAACGGCTACTTCTGGGTCAACACGCCGATCATCACGACTTCGGACACCGAAGGCGCCGGCGAGATGTTCCGCGTCTCGACGCTCGACCTCATGAACCTGCCGCGCACCGACAAGGGCGCGATCGACTTCCGCAAGGACTTCTTCGGCAAGGAGGCGTTCCTGACCGTCTCCGGCCAGCTCAACGTCGAGGCCTACTGCCTCGCGCTGAGCAAGGTCTACACGTTCGGCCCGACCTTCCGCGCCGAGAATTCGCACACCACGCGCCACCTCGCCGAGTTCTGGATGGTGGAACCGGAGATCGCGTTCGCCGACCTTGCAGAGGACGCGCGCGTCGCCGAGGATTTCCTGAAGTTCATCTTCCGCATGGTGCTGGCCGAGCGCCCGGACGACATGGCGTTCTTCGCCGACCGCGTCGAGAAGACCGCGGTCGCGCGACTCGAGGCGATCGTCGCCTCGTCGTTCGCGCGCATCGACTACACCGATGCGGTCGAGATCCTCAAGAAGTCCGGCCGCAAGTTCGACTACGCGATCGAATGGGGCGCGGACCTGCAGACCGAACACGAGCGCTTCCTGACCGAGGAACACGTCGGCGGCCCGGTCGTCGTCACGAACTATCCGGAGAAGATCAAGGCGTTCTACATGCGCCTCAACGACGACGGCCGCACCTGCGCCGCGATGGACGTGCTCGCGCCCGGGATCGGCGAGATCATCGGCGGCTCGCAGCGCGAGGAACGCCTCGACGTACTCGACCGGCGCATCGCGCAGTTCGGGCTCGACCCGGACATGTATGGCTGGTACCGCGATTTCCGGCGCTACGGCAGCGTGCCGCACGCGGGCTTCGGCCTCGGCTTCGAGCGGCTGGTCTGCTACGTGTGCGGCCTCTCCAACATCCGCGACGCGATTCCCTACCCTCGCGCACCGGGCAGCGCGGAGTTCTGACGCGATGGCCGCGTCCGCCTGGCACCAGTTCTTCTTCGTGATGGGCCTCGGTTTCGTCGTCACCGGGCTCACGACCTACGTGGTCGCATGGATGCTCGTCGCGGTGCACCTGCGCGACCACCATCCGGCCGAGCGCGCGCGCCTCGGCGGCTTCCTGTTCGCGCCGTCGGCGTTCGCGTGGTACCTCGCGGGGCGCTATCGCGCGCTGCGCGACCGCGGCTTGAACGGCGTAGCCGTGCTCGGAAGCCTCGGCGGCTGGGCGATCGTGCTCGGCGCAGCCGGCGCGATCGTGGCGAAGGTCGCCGCCACCATGGCAGGCGACGCATGAGCGCCGACGCGCAATGGTGGCTCGCGGCGGTCGGCGACACGCTGGTCTGGGCACGCCTCGTCGTGCTCGAGGACGGCGTCGCGGAAGTCTTCGACAGCGACGGCGGCACGCTGCGCTACGACGACGAAACCGCCGCGCGCATGGCACTGCTCGATGCGGAATTCCGCGCATTCGACGGCCTCGACGAGGACGACGCGGCCGCACTCGGCTTCGACCTCGACTCGCTCGAACCGCCGCGCGCCGACAGCGACGAGGACCTGCTGAAGTACATGGTGCACAAGCTGCCCCCGGCGCACTGAAGCCACGCGACCGCTCGAACCCTGGTCATCGGAGGCGCACATGAATCTCGATCTCAGCGGAAAACATGCACTGGTCTGCGGCGGCTCGCAGGGCATCGGGCGCGCGGCCGCGCTCGAACTCGCGGCGCTCGGCGCGGACGTGACCCTGCTCGCGCGTTCGCGCGAAGGACTCGACGCCGCGGTGGTCACGTTGCCGAAGGTGCACGCGTCCCAGCGGCACGCGACGATCGCGGTCGACATGTCCGACCACGCAGCGCTGCGCGCGAAGGTCGAGGCGACCGCGAATACGCACCCGGTCCAGATCCTCGTCAACAACAGTGGCGGTCCCCCCGGCGGTCCCGCTCACGCGGCGACGCCCCAGAGCTTCCTCGACGCGTTCAACCAGCACCTCGTTTCGGCACAGGTGCTGCTGCAAGCGGTACTGCCCGGCATGAAGGCATCCGCCTACGGCCGCATCGTCAACGTGATCTCGACCTCGGTGAAGGAACCGATCCGCAACCTCGGCGTGTCGAACACCGTCCGCGGCGCGGTCGCGAGCTGGGCCAAGACGCTCGCGGGCGAACTCGCGCCGCACGGCATCACCGTCAACAACGTGCTGCCGGGCTATACGCAGACGCAGCGGCTCGAACAGATCGTCGCCGACCGCATGCGCGCGACCGGCAAGGCTGCCGCGGACATCGAGCAAGCGATGCTCGCCACGGTACCCGCGGGCCGCTTCGCCAAGCCGACCGAGATCGCAGCCGTGATCGCGTTCCTCGCATCGCCCGCGGCGGCCTACGTGAACGGCATCAACGTGCCGGTGGATGGCGGACGCATGCAGTCCTTGTGAAGCAGGGGCGAGGGGCGAGGGACGGGGGACGACCAAGGCAAGATCCGTGGGCCGGCGGCGCGCAAGATTGCGTCCTCGCCCTCGCCTCTCATCTCTCGCCCCTCGCCCCTCCACCCCTAGCCCCTCGCCCCTCGCCCCTCGCCCCTCGCCCATGTTCCTCAACGTCGCCGCCTACCACTTCACCGCAATCGACGACCCCGATTCGCTCGCGGCCACGGTGCGTGCGCGCGCCGACGCCGGTGCGTTGCGTGGCAGCGCGCTCGTCGCCTCGGAAGGCATCAACCTCTTCCTCGCCGGAGCCGACGCCGCGATCGATGGCTTCGTCGCGTGGCTGCGCGGGGATCCGCGCTTCGTCGACATCGTCGTCAAGTACAGCCGCAGCGACACGCAGCCGTTCGACCGCCTCAAGGTCAAGCGCAAGCGCGAGATCATCAGCTTCCGCCGCGACGACGCCTCGCCGCTGGTGGCGCGTGCACCCGCGGTCGCGCCATCGACGCTTGCGCGCTGGATCGCGCAGGGTCGCGATGACGCAGGCCGACGGCTCGTGCTGCTGGACACGCGCAACCGCGAGGAAGTCCGGCACGGTACCTTCGCAGGTGCGTCGACCTTGCCGATCGACCGCTTCACCGACCTGCCCGAGGCGGTGCTCGCGCAACGCGACGCGCTGGGCGGCGCGATGGTCGTGAGCTTCTGCACCGGCGGCATCCGTTGCGAGAAGGCCGCGCTGTGGATGCGCGCAAACGGATTCGCCGACGTGCTGCAACTGGAGGGCGGCATCCTCAACTATTTCGAACAGGTCGGCGGGCAAGGTTACGACGGGGCCTGCTTCGTGTTCGACCAACGCGTCGCCCTCGACCCCGCGCTGCGACCGGTCGGCGCACATGCAGCGCGCACCGTCGACATACCGCCTGCACGCTCGAACGGCTAAGCTTGCGCACATGAGCGCGCCGATCCGACTCGCCAATCTCGTCGATGGCCGACTGCAGGCACCGCTCGCGGGTCGCCACGCGGAGGTGCACGAACCGGCGACCGGCGGGGTGTTCGCGCTCTGCCCCGATTCCGACGCAGCCGACGTCGACGCCGCGATAGCGGCCGCGCAGCGCGCATTCCCGGGCTGGGCTGCGCTTTCGCCCGAGCGACGCGCGGGTTTCCTCGAACGCCTCGCCGACCTCGTCGAACGCGAGCTCGAGCCGCTCGCACGACTCGAATCGCGCGACAGCGGCAAGCCTGTGCGGCTCGCGCGCGAGCTCGACATCCCGCGCGCGATCGCGAACCTGCGCTTCTTCGCAGCCGCGATCACGCAGTGGGCCGGCGAATCGCACGTGACCGACGCGCACGCGTTCAACTACACGCTGCGCCAGCCGCTCGGCGCCGTCGCGTGCATCTCGCCCTGGAACCTTCCGCTCTACCTCTTCACCTGGAAGATCGCGCCCGCGCTCGCGGCCGGCAACACGGTCGTCGCCAAGCCGTCGGAAATCACGCCGTGCACCGCGGCGCGCCTCGGCGAACTCGCGATCGAAGCGGGCTTTCCGCCCGGTGTGCTGAACATCGTGCACGGCAGCGGCCCCGCGGTCGGCTCGCCGCTGGTCGCGCACCCGGGCATCAAGGCGGTCTCGTTCACCGGCAGCACGCGCACCGGCGCCTCGATCGCGGCCGCCACGGCGCCGCTGTTTCGCAAGCTCTCGCTCGAAATGGGCGGCAAGAATCCCGCGATCGTGTTCGCCGACGCCGACCTCTCGGATGCGAACCTCGACACGATCGTGCGCTCGGGCTTCGCGAACCAGGGCGAGATCTGCCTGTGCGGCTCGCGCCTGCTCGTGCAACGCTCGATCCACGACGCGTTCCGCGAGCGCTACCTCGACAAGGTCCGCGCGCTGCGCGTCGGCGATCCCGACGACGCGACCAGCGACCTCGGCGCACTGGTTTCGCAGGCGCATTTCGACAAGGTGGTCGGCTGCATCGAGCACGCACGCGCCGAAGGCGGTCGAATCGCGTGCGGCGGCAGGGCGCTGCAGCTCGAAGGGCGCTGCGCGGGTGGCTGGTTCGTCGCACCCACCGTGATCGAGGGGCTCGCGCCCGGCGCCGCGACGAACCAGGACGAGATCTTCGGGCCGGTCGTGAGCCTGATTCCGTTCGAGGACGAAGCCGAGGCGATCGCGATCGCGAACGGCACCGGCTACGGCCTCGCGGCCTCGCTGTGGACGCGCGACCTCGATCGCGCGCATCGCGTCGCAGCCGCGCTCGAATCCGGGATCGTCTGGATCAACTGCTGGCTGCTGCGCGACCTGCGCACGCCGTTCGGCGGCGTCAAGCAATCGGGCATCGGTCGCGAAGGCGGCGTAGAGGCGCTGCGCTTCTTCACCGAAGCCAAGAACGTCTGCATCCGCATCGGGAATACGCCCACATGAAAGACCTTGCCGACCTGCTCGAGCGCAACCGCGCCTGGTCCACGGCGCTGCGAGCGCGCGATCCAGGCTTCTTCAAGCGACTGTCCGAGCAACAGGCGCCGAAATACCTCTGGATCGGCTGTTCGGACTCGCGCGTGCCGGCCAACCAGATCATCGACATGGCGCCGGGCGAGGTGTTCGTGCATCGCAACGTGGCCAACGTCGTCGCGCACACCGACTTCAACGCGCTCAGCACGATCCAGTTCGCGGTCGACGTGCTCAAGGTCGAGCACATCATCGTGGTCGGACACTACGGCTGCGGCGGCGTGCGCGCGGTGCTCGAGAAGCAGAGGCTCGGAATCGTCGACAACTGGTTGCGCCACGTCGACGACGTGAAGCACAAGCACGACGAAGCGTTGTCGAGGATCGACTCGATGGACGTGCGCCATGCGAGACTTTGCGAATTCAACGCGATCGAGCAGGCGCTGAACGTCTGCCACATGACGATCGTGCGCGACGCCTGGGATCGCGGCCAGAAGCTCGCCGTGCACGGATGGATCTACGGCCTCGGCGACGGCCTCGTGCGCGACCTCGGCATGCATGCGTCCGGGAGCGCGGACGTCGCCTCCGCGGCGGCCGCTGCGGTACGCCTGGTCGAATCGCGCGCCGAAGCCCCCGCCGGGTAGCGACCGCCCGGCATCGACGAGGAATCGATGATGCGCACGACCACGATGATGCTCTCCGCCCTGCTCTGCTGCGGCGCCGCGGCCGCGCAGTCCGCGCAGGAACCGGGCGCACCGGGCAGCCAGGAGGAGACGCTCTCGCCGTACCAGTGGCGACAGGCGCAGAAGGTCGCGTTCGAGACCTCCGAACGCGTCTATGCGCTCGCGCTCAAGCGCCGCGGCCTGCTCTCGCAGTACAAGGCGATGCTCGACGCCTACCGCGCCGACAAGGACAAGGCGTTCCGCATCGTGTTCGGCCAGTACCTCAGCTGGTACCAGAGCTTCGTCGGCGACTACGTCGGCGCGCATGACTCGTACTCGATCCGGCAGCTGCCCGCCTCCGACGATGCGCCGTCGCCGCTCGGCGGCGGCTGGAAGCCGCAACCGGCGCTCGAGACGATCGCCGAACTCGCGAAGGGTCGCAAGGCCATCTTCTTCAACGAGGCGCACAACGTGCCGCTCACGCGCACCCTCACCGTGCAGCTGCTCGCGAAGCTGCGCGAGGACGGCTACACGCACTTCGCCGCCGAAACGCTTTATTCGACGGATACCGGGCTGCATCAGCGCGGCTACCCGATCGCCGGCAGCGGGTTCTACACGATGGAACCGATCTGCGCCGAAATGGTGCGCACCGCGCTCGAACTCGGCTTCAAGGTGGTCGCCTACGAAACCGAGGAGGAAGGCAATGGCGACGTGCGCGAGAACGCGCAGGCGAAGAACCTGCGCGACCGCGTGTTCCGCGACGATCCCGATGCGCGGCTCGTGGTCAATGCGGGCTACGCGCACATCCAGGAGAACGGGCGCTACCTCGGCGGGCGCAGCATGGCGCAGCACTTCCGCAAGCTGACCGGGATCGACCCGCTGACGATCGAGCAGACGATGCTGATCGAGCACCCGCCGGGCACCGAGAACCATCCCTACTACCACGCCGTCGTCGACAAGCTGCAACCGCGCGAGCCGATCGTGTTCGTCGACCGGTCGCGCAATGCGTGGTCGCTGAAGGCCAGGGCCTACGACGTCAGCGTGTTCTTCCCGGTCGACGTCGTGCGCGAGGGCCGCCCGACCTGGGCCGATCTCGGCGGGATGCGCCACGCGTATTCGATCAACGGCACGCTGTGCCAGGGCCAGTTCCCGTGCCTGGTCGAGGCGATTCCGATCGACGAAGGCAGCGATGCGATCCCCTCGGACCGCGTCGTGCTCGATCCGATGCAGGGATCGGACAATCCCGACGATCGCCTGTTCCACAACATCGTCGAAGTGCGAGGCCTCATGTACCTCAAGCCCGGGCGCTACCGTCTCGCGAGCCAGAGCGCCGAGGGCCGCGTGATCTCGCGGCGCGAGGTGACGATCCATGCGGCGAAGCGGGGTGGCGCGTGAGCGGCAGCGTCAGCACCGGCCGCGCGCCTGCGCCGGTCGGCGCGTACCCGCATGCGCGACGCGTCGGCGATCTCCTGTTCCTCTCGGGCGTGGGCCCGCGCACGCCCGGCAGCAACGCGATACCGGGCAATCGCCACGATGCCGACGGCCGGCTCGTCGGTTACGACATCGAGGCGCAGTGCCGCCAGGTGTTCGCGAACGTGCGCGCGGTGCTCGAAGCCAGCGGCGCGCGCTGGGAAGACCTCGTCGACGTGACCGTGTTCCTCACCGACATGGCACGCGACTTCGCGGCCTACAACCGCGTCTACGCCGAGTTCTTCCCCGATCCCGCGTCGGCGCCCTGCCGCACCACGCTCGGCATCACCGCGCTGCCGACGCCGATCGCGATCGAACTCAAGTGCATCGCTTCGCTGAGGGCTGAGGGCTGAGGGCTCGCCGCAGCCTGGACGGTCGCAGGCCAGCCGGCGGGCCTTCGACGCGAAACCGCGCGGGCGATAGACTGCGGGCAACGCAATCCCGGGATTCCCGCGCATGCTGCCTGCCGCGTTCAACCTGCAACGCTGGATCGACGAGCACCGCCACCTGCTGAAGCCGCCGGTCGGCAACAAGTGCATCGTCGACGGCGATTTCATCGTGATGGTCGTCGGCGGGCCGAACCAGCGCACCGACTACCACCAGGAAGAAGGCCCGGAATTCTTCCTGCAGATCGAAGGCGAGATGGTGCTGCGCATCCAGGAGGACGGACGCGCGCGCGACGTCCCGATCCGCGCGGGCGAGGTGTTCTACCTGCCGCCGCGCGTGCCGCATTCCCCGCAACGCATGGCCGGCTCGGTCGGCCTCGTGATCGAGCGCAAGCGCCTCCCGCACGAGCAGGATGCGCTGATGTGGTACTGCGTCGAATGCAACCACAAGCTGTATGAAGAGTACTTCCCGCTGCGAGACATCGAGAACGACTTCCCGGCCGTGTTCGAGCGCTTCTACCGCTCGACCGACGCGCGCACCTGCGGCGCCTGCGGCCACCTCAATCCCGCGCCGGACAAATACCTCCGCTGAGCGCGCGCGAAGCGCGAGGGGCTTTCGGCGACGATGCTGCGGAGCCTGATCCAGTTCGAGCCACGCGACGTGCCGCTGCGCGTGGCCATGCGCAATGCCGCCGCGATCGTGCTGCCACTCGGCATCGGGGTCGCGACCGGCCACGTCGCGGCCGGCGTCGGCGTCGCGACCGGCGCGCTCAACACGATGTTCACCGACCAGCCCGGGCCTTACCGCCAGCGGCTGCGCCGGATGCTGCTGACCGCCTTCGCCGCGTCCGCGTCCGCATTCATCGGAAGCCTGCTCGGCGCGAGCACGCCGATGCTCGCGTTCGCGGCGCTGCTCTGGGGCATCGCCGGCGGCCTGCTGGTCGCGCTCGGTCCAGACGCGGGACGCGCGGGGCTGACCAGCATGATCCTGCTGATCGTGATGGGTGCGGAGCCACGCGACGCGTCCGGCGCGCTGGTCGCCGCGTCGCTGATCTTCGCGGGCGGCGCGCTGCAGACCGCGTTCGCGATCGCGGCGTGGCCGCTCGGACGCTACGGCCCGGAGCGCGAAAGCCTCGCTGCATTGTGCCGCGAGCTCGCGCGCGCTGCGCGCGGGCGCAGCGACCGGACCGATGCCCCGCCGCAAACGCGGGCACTGCTCGACCTCGAAAGCCAGTTGCACGGCAGCGATCGCGCGCGTGGCCCGGTGATGGAGCGCTTCCGCGTGCTCGCGGCGTTGCTCGAACGCGCGCGCCTCGAGCTGCTCGCGCTGGCCGACCTGCACGATGAGGCGAGCCGCGCGACGATCGAGCGATTGCAGGAATACGCCGCGCGCGCGTTCGACGCGATCGCCGAAGCGCTCGAGCGCGGCGCCAGTCCGCTCGTGGCGAACTCGGCGATGGAGGGCTTCGACGCCGCGCTCGGTGCGCTGGTCGAACTGCGGGACGGCTCCACGCTGCCGCGCGAGCGTGGCCTGCGGGCGGTCGCGGTGGTGCGCGCGGAAGTGCTGGCCGGCCAGTTGCGCGCGGCGATACGCAACGCGGCCTACGCCGGCAGCCGTGGCGAACTGCGCGAGCTCAGCGCCGAGCATGGGCTCCCGCGCCGGCTGCGTCCGCGCGATGCGATCGGCGTGCTGCGCGCGAACCTCGCGCTGTCTTCGGTGGCGTTCCGCCATGCGCTGCGCTGCGGCGCCTGCCTCGCGATCGCGGTGGTCGTCGAGCGCGCGCTCGCGCTGCCGCACGGCTACTGGATTCCGATGACGATAGCGATCGTGCTCAAGCCCGACTACGCGGGCACCTTTCGCCACGGCCTGCTGCGCGTGGCCGGTACGCTCGGCGGCCTGGTACTCGCGACCGCGCTCGTCCACTACGCGTTCGGCGGCGACTGGGAGCAGCTCGCGCTGCTCGGGCTGCTTTGCGCGGGTTACCGCCTGCTGGTCACCGTGCATTACGGACTCGGCGTGGCGCTGCTCACCGCTGCGGTGGTGGTCCTGCTGTCGTTCCACGGCGTCGAACCCGGCGAGACGATGCAGGCACGCGGCAGCGCGAGCATCGCGGGCAGCCTGCTCGCACTCGCCGCGTACGCGCTGTGGCCGACGCGCGAACACATGCAGGTCCGCCCCGCGCTCGCAGGGATGCTGGATGCGTACCGCGTCTACTTCCACGACCTGCTGCGCGGCGACGCCGCCACGCGCGCGCGCTCGCGCCGCGCCGCGCGCAGTGCGCGCTCCAACGCCGAGGCCTCGCTCGCGCGCCTGCGCGGCGAGCCCGGCGCCGATCGGCGCCTGCTCGCGCTCGCCGAGGCGCTGTTCGCAAACGCGAACCGGCTCATCCGCGCGAGCATGCTGCTCGAGGCGGCGCTCGGCGAAGCGGCGTTGCGTCCGGCCGGCATCGACCTGCTCGCGTTCGCAAGCGAAGTGGAGGCACGCATGCAGGCACTCGCGACGAGCCTGCGCGACGGTCACGCACCGGCTTCGGCGTTCCTGCGTCGCCGGGAACGCGCACTCGCGGCCGCGCTCGGGGACTGCGGCGACGAAGAGTCGGCCCATCGCGCCGCGATCGCCGAAGCGCTCGACCGCATCACCGACGCACTCGACTCGATCGCGCACCTGCTCGCGACGCCGCAACCTGCCACCGCGTAGGCTGGACGACCGCAGGTCGGCCGGCTGCACTTCGAAGCAGTGACCGACCCGGGGGATTTGTGGAAAGGTAACCCTCGAGTTGCCGCGCCGTTCGAGGCAAGGGCGGCCGGCGAGGCTCCACGCGTCCAGCCTGCGAAATCCACTATCACGTCGTGCCCAGGCGTCCACTCCGGGGAATCCACCGGCCGTGGTAGATTGCGGCCGCGGATTCGGGAGGGGGATCCAGCGGCCGGCGCGCAAGATCGCGGCGGTGCCGCGCATCCGCAGCATGACCACAGCCATCCACGCGCCACGCGCGGTGTCGATGGCGACGTGTCGCCATTCATCCGGGGGAGAGACCGATGTCACGCACACCATCCGGTTCCGGGAGGAACCGCGCCACCCGCTGCGGCGGATCGGGGCGCAGCCTGCAACTGCTCGCATTCCTCGCTGCGCTGCTGGTGTCGGCGACGGCGATCGCGATCCAGCCCTGGGAAGGGCGGCCGCCCAAGCTCCAGCGCGCGTTCATCGCGCCCGAACTCATGGTGCAGCCCGAGCTTGCGCAGACGCTGCATCTCGATGCATCCACGCCCGCGGAGCCCGCGATCGAGTCGTTCCTGCGTCGCGCCGGCGGAAGCTGGGAGATGCGCTGGGACCTGCGCGCCGACCGCCCGAACCTGATCCAGGGCAGCGGCATCGGGCTGCTGCCCGGACGCGGGAACACTCTCGCGCCGGACTCGCTCGGCCTGCACGCGGGCGATGCGGTCGACCTCGGCGTCGTCGAGGCGCGCCTGCGTGGCTTCATCGAGGCCAACCGCGACCTGCTCAAGACCGACGGACTCGATTTCGAGCTCGATGCGGCCAACAGCACGCCGTACGGCGACGGCGCCACCCACTGGTTCGTTGCGTTCGCGCAGGTGCACGAAGGCGTGCGCGTCGATGGCGCGCAGCTGTTCTTCCGCCTCTCGCACGGCAACCTCGTGCAGTTCGGCAGCGAGCGCGTCGCACCCGTGGTGATCGACACGCAACCGGTATCCGGGCGCGACCAGGCGTTCGACCTCGCCTGGCGCGAACTCGGCTTCGCGGCCGACGTCGAACTGTCGGAAGTGATCGAAGCCGGCGAGCGCGTGCTGTTGCCGGTTGCACCTGCCGGTGAAATCGCGGGCGAACGCTTCATCGGCACCGCGGGCAGCGGCTACGAGCACCGGCTCGCCTGGCGCTTCGTGTTCCGCCTTGTCGACGATCCGACCACCTATGAAGTCCTGTTCGACGCGCATGCGAACCGCGTGATCGAAGTTCGCAACCTCACGCTCAACGTCGACGCGACGGTCACCGGCGGCATCTATCCGACCACCAACACCGATCCCGAGGTGGTGGTGCCGATGCCGTTTGCGAGCGTGACCAACAACGGCACCAAGATCACCGACGCACTCGGCATCTACGACTACACCGGCGGCACCGCGACCGTGACGCTCAACGGCCGCTACTTCCGCATGTCGGACAACTGCGGCTCGATTTCGCTGACCAACAACACCACCGGCAACCTCGCGTTCGGCACCAGTGGCGGCACCGACTGCACGACGCCCGGCGTCGGCGGCGCGGGCAACACGCACGCATCGCGCACGGGCTTCTACCACCTGACCAACATCAACCGCAAAGCCGTGACGTTCCTGCCGGGCAATTCGTGGCTGGGCACCACCGTCACCGCGAACATGAACGTCAACGACCAGTGCAACGCGGGCTGGAACGGCACGTCGATGAGCTTCTTCCGCTCCGGCGGCGGCTGCTCGAACACCGGCGAGATCGCCGCGGTGTTCCTGCACGAGTGGGGCCACGGCATGGACCAGAACAGCGGCGGTGCGGCCAGCGAGTACGGCACCGGCGAGGCCGTCGGCGACACGTTCGCGTTCCTCGAAACCAAGGATTCGTGCATCGGCCACAACTTCATCCCGGGCCAGCCCTGCCACAACTGCGGCACCTGCACCGGCGTCCGCGACGTGGAAGCGTTCAGCACGCGCGGAACCGCGGTGGTCGCGAAGCCCTCGCTGATCACGAACAACGGCGGCCCGAACTGCGACCGCTGGGCCTGTCCGTTCCTGCAGCAGGGCATTTTTCCCTACCAGGGACCGATGGGGTACGAGGGCCATTGCGAAAGCTACATCGCGAGCTCGGCCAACTGGGACCTGACGCAGTCGCTGGTCGAGGAGTTCGGCGAAGCCCAGGGCTGGCAGGAGATGGACCGCATCTGGTACGGCAGCCTCGTGCCGAGCAAGAGCGCGTACCGCATCACCTCCGGCGGGCAGTGCAACATCAATGCCGCGATCGACGGCTGCGGCTCGAGCAACTGGTACACGGTGTTCCTCGCTGCCGACGACGACAACGGCAACCTCGCCGACGGCACGCCGAATGCCTGCCGCATCTGGGATGCGTTCAAGGCGCACGACATCGCATGCGGCGCGCGTCCGATATGTACCGCGAGCGGCGCAGCCGATTTCACGCTCGCCGCGCCCGCGCCGTCGCAGTCCACGTGCGCGCCGGGATCGGCCGCGTACACGATCGAGGTCGGGAGCCAGTCGGGCTTCAGCGCACCGGTCACGCTGTCGACGGGCGCGCTGCCCGCCGGCGTCACGGCTGCGTTCGTGCCGAATCCGGTCGTCCCCGGCGGCAACGCGGTGCTGACGCTGACGGCGTCGGCCGCGGCCGTGGCGGGAACGTATCCGGTCACGGTCAACGGGGCCGCGAGCGGCAGCGCGGGACATTCGGTGCAGGTCGAACTCATCGTCACCGCCGGTGCGCCGACTGCGCCCACGCTCGCGTCGCCGGCCGACGGCGCCTCCGGCGTCCCGGTAGCGCCGACGCTGTCGTGGAACGCGGCCGCGAACGCGGCGTCCTACACGCTCGAGGTCGCGACCGACGCCGGCTTCGCGAACATCGTGTCCAGCGCCGCCGGGCTCGCGACGACGAGCCATGTCGCGACCGGGCTGTCGGCCGGCACCACGTACTTCTGGCGCGTGCGGTCGGTCAACGGCTGCGGCAGCGCGTTGTCGGCGGTACGCAGCTTCACGACCGCGAACATCCTCTGCGCGACGCCGAATGCCGCGATCCCCGACAACAACGCCACCGGATTCACGAGTTCGATCACGACCAGCGACCCCGCGACGCTCAGCGGCCTCAAGGTGATCGTGCGCGCGAACCACACCTACGTCGGCGACCTGTCGTTCCGGCTGACGCGCGGAGCGACCAATGCGTTGCTCGTCGACCGCCCCGGCGTGCCCGGCACCAGCTTCGGATGCAGCGGCGACAACGTCGACGTCACGCTCGACGATGCAGCCGCGACGCCGGTCGAAACCCAGTGCGCGGGCAGTCCCCCGGCGATCAGCGGCACGCATGCGCCGAACAACCCGATCGCGCCGTTCCTCGGCCAGGCGTTCGCAGGCACCTGGTCGCTGACTGCGACCGACGCAGCGAGCTCGGACACCGGCACGCTGCTCGAATGGTGCCTCGTACCCGAAACCACATCGGTGCCGGAGACGCACACGGTCGGCGGCACGGTCGCGGGCCTTGCAGGCACGGGCCTCGTGCTCTCGCTCAATGGCGGTGCGCAGACGCTCGCGATCCCGGCCAACGGCGGATTCACGTTCCCGACCGCGCTCGCGACCGGCAGCAGCTACGCGGTCACGGTCGCGACGCAGCCATCGAGCCCGAGCCAGACCTGCAGCATCGCGAACGGCAGCGGGCAGGTCGGTGCGAGCGACGTGACCAATGTCGCCGTCACCTGCGTGACCAACGCCTACACCGTCGGCGGCTCCGTCACGGGCCTCGCGGGCAGCGGCCTCGTGCTCTCGCTCAACGGCGGCGCGCAGTCGCTGCCGGTGTCCGCGAACGGTGCGTTCACGTTCCCGGCCGCGATCGCGAGCGGCAGCAGCTATGCCGTGACCGTCGCGGCGCAGCCGTCTTCGCCCTGGCAGACCTGTACCGTCAGCGGCGGCAGCGGCACGGTCGGCGCCTCGAACGTCACCAGCGTGCAGGTCGCGTGCACGACCAATGCCTACACGATCGGAGGCAACGTGAGTGGCCTCGCCGGCACGGGCCTCGTGCTCTCGCTCGATGGCGGCGCGCAGTCGTTGCCGGTGTCCGCGAACGGCGCGTTCACATTCCCGGCCGCGATCGCGAGCGGCAGCAGCTATGCCGTGACCGTCGCGTCGCAGCCGTCCTCGCCCGGGCAGACCTGCACTGTCAGCGGCGGCAGCGGCACGGTCGGCGCCTCGAACGTCACAAGCGTGCAGGTCGCGTGCACGACCAACGCCTACACGATCGGCGGCAACGTGAGCGGCCTCGTCGGCACGGGCCTCGTGCTCTCGCTCAATGGCGGCGCGCAGACGCTGCCCGTCGCAGCCGACGGCAGCTTCGCGTTCCCGCAGCCGCTCGCGAGCGGCGCGGCTTACGTGGTCGACGTCGCGAGCCAGCCCGCGAACCCGCCGGGCCTGTGCGCCGTCGTGAACGGCAGCGGCACGGTGGTCGCCGGCGATGTCGTCGACATCGTCGTGACCTGCCTCGAACGGATCTTCGCCGACGGCTTCGACGGCTGACGAGGGTCCAGGTCCGCACGGGAACCTCCGGCACGCACGGAGGTTCCCGTCGCGGTTCCGGAACGCAGCGCACGCGACGGGCGCGGCCTGCGGTTACACTTGCACGCCATGCTGAAGATCGACACGCACGCCCACATCCTGCCGCCGCGCTGGCCGAACCTCGCCGAGAAGTACGGCGACGACCGCTTCCCGGTCATGATCGACGCCGACGGGCGCCACCGCATCTACAAGGACGGCAAGTTCTTCCGCGAAGTCTGGGCGAACGCATTCGACCCCGACGTGCGGATCGCCGACTACGCGAAATTCGGCGTCGACGTGCAGGTGGTGTCGACCGTGCCCGTGCTGTTCTCGTACTGGGCCAGGCCGAACCAGGCGCTCGAACTGCACCGCCACCTCAACGACCACATGGCCGAGGTGTGCAGGCGCCACCCGCGTCACTACGCGGGCATCGGCACGGTGCCGCTGCAGTCGCCGACGCTCGCGATCCAGGAAATGGAACGCTGCATCGACCAGCTTGGCCTGCAAGGCGTGCAGATCGGCTCGCACTGCGGCGACTGGAACCTCGACGCGCCCGAACTGTTCCCGTTCTTCGAGGCCGCAGCCGAACTCGGCGCGGCGATCCTCGTGCATCCCTGGGACATGATGGGCGCGTCGTCGATGCCGAAGTACTGGCTGCCGTGGCTGGTCGGCATGCCGGCCGAGCAGTCGCGCGCGGCCTGCTGCCTGATCTTCGGCGGCGTGCTCGAGCGCCTGCCGCGGCTGCGCGTCTGCTTCGCGCATGGCGGTGGCGCATTCCCGTACACGATCGGGCGCATCGAGCATGGCTTCCGCATGCGCCCCGATCTCGTCGCGACCGACAACGCGCGCAATCCGCGCGACTACCTCGGGCGCATCTACTTCGACTCCTGCGTGCACGATGCGGCCGCGCTGCGCTACCTGCTGGATGTCGCGGGCGCGGACCACGTGATGCTCGGCACCGATTACCCATTCCCGCTCGGCGAACAGGAACCCGGCAGCGGCATCGCGGCGCTCGGCCTGCCGCCCGCCGACGAGGCACGCCTGTTCCACCGCACCGCGCTCGAATGGCTCGGGCTCCCCGCCACCCGATTCGCGAACGATCCGGAGTGAACCCCTTGAAGACTGCCTGCCTGCTGCCCGCGTTTCTCGTCGCCGCCGCTGCCTTCGCGCAAGACGGCAGTTACTCCCTGCATGATGGGCAGGTGCGTTTCAGCGTGCCGGCCGAATGGGTCGCCGTGATGCAGAAGACCGACGGCAATCCGCAGGCGATCGCGTTCCAGGTACCCGATCCCGCCACGCAAGGCAGCGACGACGTCGCGAGCGTCACGGTGAAGTCGCGCCACCTCGCCAACGGGGCGCAGTACGGCATCGTCGTGCGCGAGCAGTTCGACCACGCGCGCCAGCAACCCGGTTACGAAGCCGATCCCGCGGGTACCGACGCGGCGACCCATCGTTACCACGTCGTGCGCGGCAAGACGAAGTACGTCGTGCGCGACAGCTTCGCGCAGGTCGGCGGGGTCGCGGTCGAGGTGCGCTGCCAGCGCCCGTTGCTCGAGGCGACCGAGGCCTCGTGGAACGCGCGCTTCGACGCCGAGTGCGGCAGCGTCGTCGCGTCGCTCGCGAACCCGTGATGCCGTCGCCGTCCGCCGCCACCGCGCGCGCCAGCCGCGAGGTCCCGACATGACGCCCGCCCTGGTCGCCGCGCTCGAAGCGGAGGTGCTGCATCTCGATGCGACCGATCCGCTCGCGGCGTTCCGCGACGAGTTCCTCGTGCCGCGCAACCCGGATGGTTCGGAGCAGGCGTACTTCTGCGGCAACTCGCTCGGCTTGCAGCCGCGCGCGGTGCGCGGGGCGCTGCTGGCCGAGCTCGAGGACTGGCAGGACCTCGCGGTCGAGGCGCACTTCCGCGGCCGCCACCCGTGGATGCCGTACCACGAGTTCGTGCGCGAGGACCTCGCCGCGCTGGTCGGCGCGCTGCCGCACGAAGTGGTCGCGATGAATTCGCTGACCGCGAACCTGCACCTGATGATGGTGAGCTTCTATCGGCCGACCGCCGAGCGCCACGCGATCCTGATCGAGAAGGCTGCGTTCCCGTCCGACCACCATGCGGTCGATTCGCAGATCCGTTTCCATGGCCATGATCCCGCGCGAGCGCGCGTCGAACTCGACGCCGACGAGGGCGGTGGCGTGATCTCGACCGACCACATCCTGCGCACGATCGACGCGCACGGCGAGCGCATCGCGCTGGTGCTGCTGCCCGGCGTGCAGTACCTCAGCGGACAGGCGTTCGACCTCGCCGCGATCACGCGCGCCGCGCATGCGAAAGGCTGCCGGGTCGGCTTCGATCTCGCGCATGCGGCGGGCAACCTGCCGCTCGCGCTGCACGACAGCGGCTGCGATTTCGCGGTCTGGTGCAGTTACAAGTACCTCAATTCGGGCCCCGGCGCGGTCGCCGGCTGCTTCGTGCACGAGCGCCATGCGCGCGCGGGCCTGCCGCGTTTCGCTGGATGGTGGGGGCACGACCAGGCTACTCGTTTCCGCATGGAACCCGGTTTCGTCGCGACCCCGGGCGCCGAAGGCTGGCAGCTGTCGAATCCCCCGATCCTCGCGCTGGCGCCGCTGCGCGTTTCGCTCGCGCAGTTCCGTCGTGCCGGGATGCCCACGCTGCGTGCGAAGTCGCAAGCCCTGACCGGGCGTTTCGAGGCGCTGATCCGCGAGCACGCCGGCGACGTGCTCGAGATCTCCACGCCCCGCGAACCCGAGCGCCGTGGCTGCCAGCTGTCCCTGCGCGTGAAGGGCCCGCGCGAGGCCGGGCGCAGCCTGCATGACCACCTGCACGCGAACGGCATCATCGTCGACTGGCGCGAGCCCGACGTGATCCGCGCGGCGCCGACGCCGATGTACAACCGCCACATCGATTGCCTTCGCTTCGTGCTCGCAGTGCGCGAATGGGCCGCGCGCGGCGGCGGCACGCGCTGAACGTCGCCCGGAAGATTCCGGCGACGTGACGACGGGTTCGCAGGCGTGCGCCCAGGACGAACGGAATCCTTGCCGGGCGCCCCGGGCGGACGCAGCCCCCTGCCGTTCGCACTGAGCGCAGCGGCCGCAGGCCGCGCAGTCGAAGTGCCCGATCGCGCGAAACCTCGTGCCATGCCCTTCGACTCCGGCCTTCGGCCCTCGCTCAGGGCGAACGGTGTGGGCGAGCCTGCGCTCAGGGCGAACAGAACCTTTTGCCGTTCGCACTGGGCGCAGCGACCGCAGGCCGCGCAGTCGAAGTGCCCGATCGCGCGAAACTTCGTGGGATGCCCTTCGACTCCGGCCTTCGGCCTGCGCTCAGGGCGAACGGTGGGGGCGGGCCTGCGCTCAGGGCGAATAGAACCCTTTGCCGTTCGCACTGAGCGCAGCGGCCGCAGGCCGCGGAGTCGAGGTGCCCGATCGCGCGAAACCTCGTGCCATGCCCTTCGACTCCGGCCTTCGGCCTGCGCTCAGGGCGAACGGTGTGGGTGGGCCTGCGCTCAGGGCGAACGGTGTGGGAGAGATTGCGCTCAGGGCGAAGGGCCGCGGGGCTCCATTGGCTTGCCCGCGTCCGGCGAGTCTTCCGACGCCTCGTCGGGCGCCTCGACGAGACACCCGCGCGCCGCGAGCGGCGCAAGGAAACCCTGCGGATCCAGCACGCGATCCATCGGCAGCATCGCGAAGCTGACGTCGTTGCGAGCGAGCGCGGACTCCGCGGCACCGACCCAGAGCTGCTGCAGGCGCTGCTCGAGGTCGCCGAGGCCGCGATCGCGAAGTACCTCGGCCGACATCGCCGCGTCCATGCACGCTCGCATCTGGTCCCGGTACGGCAGCGCGCGCAATCCCTCGAGATCGCCACTCGCCCACGCATTCGCGCGCGCCGCCATGAGGCCGAGGTCGCCCTCGATGCGATCGAGTGTCATGTCGAAGCATTCGAGGTCGGCGAGCGTGGACTTCTTGAACTGCCGGAGCGCGGCGCGCGGGTCGTCGATCGCCAGTTCGAGCCGCACCGGTACGCGTTCGACGCCGGCGGACTCGGCAAGCCCGCGCACCGTGCGCACGACCTCGCGCGAACTGCGCAGGCCGAGCTTTTCGATCGCGCTCGTGTACAGCTCCATCGCGGCGAACAGCGGCCGCCACTTCTCGACCTTGCCCGAGCGGCCGATGTACTTCTGCTTGAGTTCGCTCCAGCGCGCGTACTGCGCGGCGGGCACCACGTCGACGAGCTTGCGGCGACCCGGGTTGTTGCGCGCGCCGACCAGCGAAGGCGCGAGCGCGATGCGCCCGAAGAATCCGACGTCGGGCTCGAACACCGCGCTCGGCATGTCGAGCAGCTGGCGCGACTCGCCGATGCGCTCGGCCACTTCGTCCGTCTGCCACTGCATCTTCTTCGGCAGCGGTGACAGCACGCCGAGCACCCACAACACGTGGCCGTCCTTCGACACCTTCCAGAGGCCGGGCCCCGGCTGCACGCCGCTGACGACGATCGGCTCCAGTTCGGCGATCGCATCGCCCGATTGCGCGGCCGCGGGCGCGATGCCGAACAAAAGGAAGCACAGGACGGCGGCGCATCGACGCATGCGAAGGACTCGCGGGGGCGGGCGCGCAGTGTCCACGATCCGCACGCGCCCGGCGTCAAATTCCGGTTAGGCGGCGAGCAGGCCGAGGAAGTCCTCGCCGTAGCGCTCGAGCTTGCGCTCGCCGACCCCGCTGATCGCACCGAGTTCGCGCAGCGACTGCGGCCGCTCGCGCAGCATCGCGAGCAGCGTGGCATCGTGGAAGATCACGTAGGCCGGCACGCCCTGCTCCTTCGCGAGGCGCGCGCGCAGTTCACGCAACGCATCCCACAGCGGCGACTCGTGCGGCGCGATGTCGAGGTTGCCACGCGCGCGTTCGCCGCGCGCCTGCTTGCGCTGCGCGCGCCGCGCCGCGCTGTCGGCCTGGCGGCGCAGCAGCACCGGCTGCTCGCCGCGCAGCACCGCCCGGCTCGCGGGCGTGAGCCGCAAGGTGCCGTAGCCTTCCTCGTCGGTCGCGAGCAGGCCGCTCGCGACGAGCTGGCGGAAAACGCCGCGCCATTGCGTCTTGTCGAGGTCGGCGCCGCCCCCGCACGTGCTGAGCGCGTCGTGCCCGAGCGAGCGGATGCGTTCGTCCGCCTCGCCGCGCAGCACCGACACGAGGTGGCCGACGCCGAAGCGCTGGCCGGTGCGGTAGACGCAAGACAGCGCCTTCTGCGCGACCACGCTCGCATCCCAGGTCCCGGGCGGCTCGAGGCAGTTGTCGCAGTTGCCGCACGGTCGCGCGAGCGTCTCGCCGAAATACGCGAGCAGGCGCTGGCGCCGGCACGCGGTGGTCTCGGCGAAGCCCAGCAGCGCGTCGAGCTTCGCGCGTTCGACGCGCTTGCGTTCCTCGCCGGCCTCCGATTTCGCGATGAACTGCGACAGCGTGACGACGTCGCCGAGCCCGTAGCAGAGCCAGGCGTCGGCTGGCAGGCCGTCGCGACCCGCGCGGCCGGTTTCCTGGTAATAGCCTTCCATGCTCTTGGGCAGGTCCAGGTGCGCGACGAAGCGCACGTCCGGCTTGTCGATGCCCATGCCGAACGCGATCGTCGCGACCATCACGATGCCGTCTTCACGCAGGAAACGCTGCTGGTTCGCCGCGCGCTCGCGCGCATCCATGCCGGCGTGGTACGGCAGCGCCGCGATGCCCTGTTCGGCGAGCCATTCGGCGACCTCCTCGACCTTGCGCCGCGACAGGCAGTAGACGATGCCGGACGCGCCCGCGTGGCGGAGCAGGAACTCGCGCAACTGGCGCCGCGCGTCGTCCTTCTCCGCGACGCGATAGCGGATGTTCGGCCGGTCGAAGCTCGCGACGAAGCAGCGCGCCGATTCGAGCGCGAGGCGCTCGACGATCTCGCGCCGCGTCGGCGCGTCGGCCGTCGCGGTCAGCGCGATGCGCGGAATCGTCGGGAAGCGCTCGTGCAGCAGCGTGAGCTGGCGGTACTCCGGGCGGAAGTCGTGTCCCCACTGCGACACGCAGTGCGCCTCGTCGATCGCGAACAGCGCGACCGGCACGCGCGCGAGCAACTCGAGGCAGCGCTCGGTCAGCAGCCGCTCCGGCGCGACGTAGAGCAGCTTCAGCGCGCCCGCCACCAGGCGCTGTTCGACCTCGCGCTGGCCGGCCGCATCGAGGCTCGAGTTGAGGAACGCGGCCTCGACGCCGAGCTGGCGCAGCGCATCGACCTGGTCCTGCATCAGGGCGATCAGCGGTGACACCACCACCGCCG
Organism: Pseudomonadota bacterium; assembly: GCA_023430685.1. Taxonomy (GTDB): domain Bacteria; phylum Pseudomonadota; class Gammaproteobacteria; order Xanthomonadales; family Rhodanobacteraceae; genus Dokdonella_A. The sequence continues at coordinate 27,612 of JAEYZH010000003.1, forward strand.
TGCCCTCGCGCATCAGCGCGGGGATCTGGTAGCACAGCGACTTGCCGCCACCGGTCGGCATCAACACGAGCGCGTCGCCGCCGCCGGCGACGTGCTCGATGATCGCCTCCTGCTCGCCGCGGAACGCGGGGTAGCCGAAGACGGTCTGGAGGTAGGGAACAGCGGACGAAGGCATCGAGCGATGCTAGCAAACCGCACCGCCGCCGCGGGGCACGGGCTGCGTCGACGCGGCGCGATCGTGCACGACCACGCGGCGTATTCGTGCAAACGAGCTGCGGACGGCTGCCGCGCATGCGGCTGGAGCAACTGCTCCAGCGATTCGTGTCACAGCTGTCGCATGAAGACGCGGATCCACCTGCTGCAGGGCATCGCGAAGCTCGCGGGCGATGGCACGCTCGGTGCGATCGCCGCGGTCGAAGGCGTGCATCTCGCGGTGGTGTCGAGCGTCGCCGCGCGGCTGCCGTTCGGGCACGTCGTCGCACGCGGAACCGCGTTCACCTATGCGCGCGTGCGCGACCTCGCGGGCGCGGTGCGCTTCGCGACCGACGGCAGCCTCGGGCTGGCCGCACGCTACGCGGATATCGGGGCGGACGCGCCACCCGCCGGACCGGCTCGTATCCGCTGGCTCGCGGCGCTCAACGGCGCGATCGGCGACCACCTCGAGGCGAGCGCGAATCCGCTCGCGATCCCGATCGGCCTCTGGCGCGGACGCCATCCGCTCGAACCGGAGTCGGCACCGCTCGGTCGCGCACTCGACGCCTGCGGTGGCACGCTCGTGCTGTTCGTGCATGGCCTCGGCATGAGCGAACTCGGTTGGGGCGCGCCCTGCGGTGGCGAGTTCGGCTCGCGCATGGAGCACGACGGTATCGGACTCGCGCTGCAGCTGCGCTACAACAGCGGACGCCGGATCCCCGCCAACGGGCGCGACCTGTCGCAGCTGTTGCAGCGCGTGCACGACGCGCATCGCGGCAGGCTGCGCCGGCTCGTGCTGGTCGGGCACAGCATGGGCGGGCTCGTGTGCCGCAGCGCCTGCGAACACGCACGCCGCGAGCGATCGAGCTGGGCCGATGCGCTCGACGAGGTCGTCTGCCTCGGCTCGCCGCACTTCGGTGCGCCGCTCGAACGCGTCGGCGATTCGGCCAGCGCGCTGCTCCGCGCGATCCCGTGGACCCGCCCGCTCGCCGCGGTGGCCGAGTCGCGCAGCGCCGGCGTCAAGGACCTGCGCCACGGATGGTCGAGCGACCTCGACCGCGCCGAGGACGAAACCACGCGGACCGGCCCGGACGCGCTGCAACTGCCATTCGCGGATCGCGTCAACTGGCGGCTCGCCGCGGCGTCGCTGTCGGCGCGCGCGGACGGCGCGCGCGCGCGCTGGCTCGGCGACGGACTGGTGCCGGTGCCGAGCGCGCTAGGCCGCGATCGGGACGCGCGGCGCGCGTTGCGCCTGCCTGCGAGTCACCGGCGCGTATTCACGGGTCTTGGCCATCTGGACCTGTTGACCCATCCGGACGTCTACGCGCAGCTGCGCGAGTGGCTGGAGCGCCTTCCGCGGCGGACCGGCGACGCCTAGCGCATGCGCGCGCGGCGGCGCCGACGGCGCGTCGCGATCGCGAGCGCGCTAGTCGTCCAAGCGCACGAGCCGCAGGCGGCTGCCGTCGTCGAGCCTCACCTGGAGGTCCGCGCCGAGTTGCGCGAGGTGCTGCAGGCGCGGGCAGAGTCCGCGTGCGCGCGCCTCGAGATCACGGCTGCGTTCCTCTACGATCGCCTCGACGCTGCGATCGAGCCCGTCGGCGCGCGCCTCGAGCGCCGCGATCGCGCCGGTGTCTCCACTGAACGCGACTTCCAGCGCCTGCCCGACCACGTTGCCGACGACTTCGCCGACCAGGGTTTCGACCGCGCCCTCGACCATGCGGTCGATGTCGGCGTCATTCCAGTTCGCGAAGCCGTCCGCGGCATCGACCTGCCGGTGCAGCTCGCGCGCGCTGCGCGCGAGCCGATGCGCGCTGCGACGCGCGGCGTCGCCGTCCTGCGCGAACGCGACCGAGACCTCGATGACCGCCTCGTGCATGATCGAGATCGCATCGTGGACGATCGCACGCACGTCGGGCAGCGCCTCGCGCACGCCCTGCTCGATCGCGAGCATGCGTTCGCGATCGGCCGCCGCGAGCGCGACCTCGCGACCGTCGATGCGCAGCGTGCCTCGCGAGATCACGACCTCGGCGGCTTGGCCGTCGCGGCGCGAGAACACCAGCCTGTCGGGCTTGACCGCGAGCGAGTAGTCGCTGTGCAGGCCGCAGCCCGCGTCGTGGAAGTCCTGCCCGGCGTGGGCGGCACACGCAAGACCCAGTGAAAGGGCGAAGGCGACGAGTACGCGTTTCATGGGCCGGCTCCTCTGCGGATGATCGGATCGGATGCGCAGGATCGTCAAAGGGTTTGAACGCCGCGCGTGCCGCCGGTTGGGTGCCGGACGGCACCCTGCCTGAAGTCACGGTCCACCCAGGGCCACTGCGCGCGCATTGCAGTGCACGCGCGGGATCGATACCGTGCTGCCAATCTCGCGCGCGAACGCTCCGATGCCCCAGACGATCCGATCCAGGCGCCGCGTCGCGCACCGCGCTTGCCTGCTCGTGCTCGCGCTCGTCGCGCTGCCGTGCGCGGGCCGCGCCGAGTCGCTGCTCGTGTTCGCGGCCGCGAGCCTCAAGCCCGCGTTTGACGCGATCCTCGCGACGCCCGAAGCCGGCAGCCACGAAACGATCACGCCGAGCTACGCGGCGAGCTCGCAGCTCGCGCGGCAGATCGAGGCCGGCGCGCCCGCCGCGCTGTTCGTATCCGCAGACCAGGGCTGGATGGACCATCTCGCGACACGCGGGCTCGTTCTGGCCGACTCGCGCGTCGACCTGCTCGGCAATGCGCTGGTGCTCGTCGCACCGAGCGCGAGCACGCTGCGGCTCGCGATCGTGCCCGGGATCGATCTCGGCGCGGCGCTCGGAGCGGACGGCCGGCTCGCACTCGCCGAACCCGCCAGCGTGCCCGCGGGCAAGTATGCGAAGGCTGCGCTGCAGCACCTCGACGCATGGGCGCCGGTGCAGGCGCGCATCGTCGCGGCCGACAACGTGCGCGCGGCGCTCAATTTCGTCGCGCGCGGCGAAGTGCCGCTCGGCATCGTGTACCGCTCGGATGCGATGTCCGAGCCGGCCGTGCGCGTGCTCGACACGTTTCCGGCAGCGAGCCATCCGCCGATCGTGTACCCGGCCGCGATCGTCGCAGGCCACGACTCGCCCGCGGCGCGCCGCCTGCTGGCGAGGTTGCGCGAACCCGCGCAACAGGCGATCTTCCGCGCGCACGGCTTCGACGCACCGCCGCGCTGACCGGGGACATCGCGCTTGAACGCACTCACGCCCGAAGAATGGCAGGCGCTCTCGCTGAGCCTGCGCGTCGGCCTGCTCAGCGTCGCCTGCGCGCTGCCGTTCGCCCTCGCGTGCGCGTGGCTGCTGTCGCGCACGCGCTTTCCGGGCCGGCAACTGCTCGATGCGCTGCTGTTCCTTCCGCTGATCCTGCCGCCGGTGGTGACCGGCTATGCGCTGCTCGCGCTGTTCGGACGCCAGGGTCCGATCGGCGGGTGGCTCGCGGCGTTCGGCATCGTCGTCGCGTTCCGCTGGACCGGTGCGGTGATCGCCGCCGCGGTCATGGGGTTCCCGCTGCTCGTGCTGTCGATCCGTGTCGCGTTCGACAACGTCGATCGCCGCCTCGAGTCCGCCGCGGAAACACTCGGCGCCGGTCCATGGCGCCGCTTCGCGACGATCACGCTGCCGCTGTCGCTGCGCGGGATCGCGGCCGGTTGCGTGCTCGCGTTCGCGCGCGCATTCGGCGAGTTCGGCGCGACGATCAGTTTCGTTTCGAACATCCCCGGCGAAACGCGCACGCTGCCGATCGCGATCTACGAGCAGCTCAATACGCCGGGCGGGCTGCCCGGCGTGCAACGACTCGCGCTGGTCGCGCTGGTCGTCGCGTTCGCGGCGAGCGCGCTGGCCGCGTTCGCCGCCGGCGGATCGCCGTGGCGCAGGCGGCGCGATGATTGAGCTCGCGCTCGTGCACGCATTCCGCGAGTTCGAACTGGATGTCCGGTTCCGCTCGGACGCGCGCACGCTCGCGCTGTTCGGCGATTCCGGCGCGGGCAAGACCAGCGTCCTCAATGCGATCGCGGGACTGCTCTCGCCGCGCGACGGCCACATCGCGATCGACGGCCATACGCTGTTCGATCGAGGCGGGCGCATCGACATGCCGGTCGCCGCGCGCCGCATCGGCTACGTGTTCCAGGATGGACGGTTGTTCCCGCACCTCGACGTGCGCCGCAACCTCGCCTACGGCATGACCGCGGGCGACAGCGGCGCGGCGATCCAGTTCGACGCGATCGTGGAGCTGCTCGGGCTCGCGGGGCTGCTGTCGCGGCGGCCCGACAGCCTGTCGGGCGGCGAGCGCCAGCGCGTCGCGATCGGGCGCGCGCTGCTTTCCCATCCACGCGCGCTGCTGCTGGATGAACCCCTCACCGGCCTGCATGCACAGGCGCGGCGGCAGGTCCTCGGCCATCTTGCGCGCTTGAAGCGCGAACTGCGCGTGTTCACCGTGCTCGTCACGCATCACGCCGACGAAGTCGCGACGCTCGCCGACGAGGTCGTCCACGTCGACGCAGGCCGCGTCGTCGCGCAGACCCCGATCGCGCACTTCGGCGCTTCCCGGCTGCAGGCCTCCTGACCGCGGCAACGCGGCAGGAGCTTCGCAAGGACGACACGACCGCACGATGATTGGACTGCACCGCATGCGCCTGCGCTTGGGCCCAGCGGGCTTTGCGGCGGACCGCGGGATTGGATAGGCTAGCCCGGTTCGAACGATCGTTTGAGGTGGTGATGAACCCGCGTATTCAGCTCGCCGCGCTGGTGCTCGGCGTCGCGCTCGGCGCCTGCAGTTCCGGCCCGCCGAAACGACTGCATCCGTCGACCGCGAGCATCCAGCAACTCGCGATCCAGCCCGACGGCAGCTGGCACCTGCAATTGCGCGTGCAGAACTTCAGCACGTTCCCGATGCGCTACGCCGGCGTGCAGGCGAGGCTCACGGTCGAGGCACAGGACGTCGGCATGCTCGACGCGACCACCGACATCGAGATCCTCGCCAACAGCGGCGACGTGGTGGAAGCGCGCCTTCCGCGCGGTCCCGCACTCGCACCCGATCACGATTTCGCCTACCGCCTCGAAGGCACGATCCGCACGAGCGAACCGAGCGAAGCGTTCAAGTTCGAACGCGCAAGCCGACTGTCGCCCGTGCCCGGCATTCCGAACACCTGGCGCTGACGAAGTCGCCGCGGGCGTTCGGGCCGTCCATCGCCACGAAAACCTCAAGCACCGCCGCGCCATCCGGCGCGCCGCCCTCCCCGGAGTTCCCGATGAGCCGCTACACCGCACCGCTGGCCGACCTGCGCTTCGCATTGCACGACGTGCTCGAGGTCGAGTCGTTGTTCGCACGACTGCCGGGATGTTCCGGCGCGAGCCGCGACGTCGTCGACGCGGTGCTCGAGGAAGCGGGGAAATTCTGTGGCCAGGTGCTCGCGCCTCTCAATCGCACGGGCGACGAGCAGGGCTGCGCCTACGAGAAGTCGACGCAAAGCGTGCGCACGCCCGACGGCTTCAAGCAGGCATTCGCGCAGTACGTCGAAGGCGGATGGATCGGACTCACCGCGCGCGAGGAATTCGGCGGACAGGGCCTGCCCGAAACGATCGGCGCCGCCTGCAAGGAAATGATCGACGCAGCCAACCTGTCCTGGGGCAACTATCCGATGCTCTCGCACGGCGCGTCGTCTGCCCTCGAATTCCACGGCGAGGACTGGCAGCGCGAAGTATTCCTGAAACCCCTGGTATCCGGACGCTGGACCGGAACGATGTGCCTGACCGAACCGCAGTGCGGCACCGACCTCGGCCTGCTGAAAACGCGCGCGGAACCCGGCGCCGACGGCAGCTGGCGCGTCAGCGGCACCAAGATCTTCATCACTGCGGGCGAGCACGACCTGGTCGACAACATCCTGCACCTCGTGCTCGCGCGCCTGCCGGATGCACCGGCGGGCGTGAAAGGCATCTCGCTGTTCCTCGTGCCCAAGTTCAAGGTCGCGCGCGACGGCACGGTCGGCGAACGCAATTCGCTCGCATGCGGCTCGATCGAGCACAAGATGGGCATCCACGGCTCGGTGACCTGCGTGATGAACTTCGACGGCGCGGAAGGCTGGCTGGTCGGCGAGCCGCACAAGGGCCTCGTCGCGATGTTCACGATGATGAACACCGCGCGGCTCGCTGTAGGGCTGCAGGGCCTCGGACTGGCCGAACGCGCATACCAGAACTCGCTCGCGTACGCGCGCGAGCGACTGCAGATGCGCTCACTGTCTGGACCGAAGTTCCCCGACAAGCCGGCCGACCCGCTGATCGTGCATCCCGACGTCCGTCGCATGCTGCTGACGCAGAAGGCATTCACCGAGGGCGGGCGCCTGCTCGGCCTTTACGCGTACACGCAGGAAGACATCGCGCGCAACAGCAGCGACCCGGCCGAGCGTGAACGCGCCGAGTCGCTGGTCGCGTTCCTGACGCCGATCGTCAAGGGACTGCTGACCGAACTCGGCAACGAGTGCACCTACCATGCGATTCAGATCTACGGCGGCCACGGCTACATCGCCGAGAACGGCGTCGAGCAACTCGCGCGCGATGCGCGCATCACGACGCTGTACGAAGGCACCACGCAGATCCAGGCCAACGATCTGCTCGGTCGCAAGGTCATGCAACTCAAGGGCGTGGGGCTGCGGCACTTCCTCGCCGAGGTCGGCTCGTTCTGCGAAGCGAACGCGGGCGACTCCACGCTCGCGGAGTTCGTCGGGCCGCTCGCGGCTGCGGCGAAGGAATGGGGCGCGCTCACGCTCGAGCTCGGCCAGCGCGCATCCTCGGATCCCGAGGAGATGGGCGCCGCCGCCTACGATTATCTGTTCTACTCCGGCTACATCGCGCTGGCGTGGCTGTGGGCACGCGCGGTCGCCGCCGCCGATCGCTCGGCGCAGCCGGAAGACTTCAAGCAGGCCAAGCGCCACACCGCGCGCTTCTACTACGCGCGCATCCTGCCACGCACGCAGATGCATGCCGCCGCGATGCGCAGCGGCGCCGCGTCGCTGATGGCGATGCCGGACGCGCAATTCGACTGAGCCGCCGGCCTTCCGTGCAGGAACGCACCGTCCACGCGTCCACGGCGCCGATCCGGCGTACCTGGTACTGGACCTTCGCGTGCTTCCTCGCGATGTGCGGCACGACCGGATGGTTGCATGCGACGCGCGGATGGCATCGCTTGGGCGTGCCACCGATCGGGCCCGATCGCCCGCCGTTCTCGGATGCCTACGCCCAGTTGGTCACAGCCGATGCCTGCCTCGCAGGTGCAGGTACATGGATCGAGCGCGTCTGCTTCCTGCCATCGATCGACGTACTGCCTCATTCGCAGTCATACGAACCCTGGCTGGGATTCAGCCGTCTCGGCCTCGGTCACGGGCAGTATGTCGCCGTGGGATGGTGCATGGTGGTCGCGTTCTATCTTGCAACCTGCCTGCTGTTTCGGCCCTCGACGTGGCGCACCGGCACCGTGCTGCTGATGCTGATGCTTTCGCCTGCCGTGCAGCTCGCGGTCGAGCGCGCCAACTTCGACCTCCTGATGGCGACGCTGCTTGTCGCATCCGGCTGGCTGCTGTCGCGCGGACGGCTCTCCTCTTCGATGCTGGCATGTGCCCTGCTCGGCTTCGGCACGACCCTCAAGATCTACAGCGGCCTCGGCACGCTGTTCGCGTGGCTCGCGAGCGCGCCCGCGCATCGACGCGCCGTTATGATCGCATCCGCGATCGCCTGCCTGCTCGCAGTGGCGGTGCTCGGTCCCGCCAACATCCTCGTGCTCGGCCAGGGCGCGCCCGAGGGAGCGACGCGCTTTTCGACCGGCGCCCACCTGACGTTCGACCGCTACGGCGGAGTAGGCGGTTCGCTCGTTGTCGCTGCCGCCCTCGCATCCTGCGCCTGGATCTCGCGTTCGATCGCGATGCGAGGACTGCGCCTCGACCAGGTCGTCCTACGGTCGCCCGAAGCCTCGGTGTTCACGCTTTCGTGGCTGACTGCGATACCCCTGTTCCTGCTCAAGGACAGTTACGACTACCGCCTCGTGCTGTGGCTGCCGATGCTCGCGCTCGCGATGCGCCTCGCGCGAAGTGGCGCCAGTCCCGCCGGTTCCCTCGGCAAGGCGATGCTCGCTTCGTTCGCGTTCGCGGCATTCGTCGAGCTCGCATGCGGGCTCGCGGACACGTCCGCATCGCCGGAGTGGGTCGAAGGCGCACTGGTGGTCGGCAAGCATCTCGGCATGTGGCTCGAGGTGTTCGCGTCGACCACGCTGCTGTTCGCGCTGTTGCGCTCGAACCTGCGGCCCGGCTGAGAGCGGGCACGGCGCACACGGCCGTGTCATCCGTCGTTACGACGCCGAGCGCGAGCCCCCGCCGGGCGACGGCGCCGTGGCGCTTGCCGCTCCCGCAGTGCGCGCGCGGCGATTTTCCCTGCAACACCCTTTGCTCTATGCTGCGCAACGATCCGCCTCCGCAGGGGGAGGTCGGCGGCGACACCGGTTTCTTGCGAGAACGGAGGTCCCATGCTTGCGGAAGTCAGAACTTCCGGCGACATCCACGGCACGCGCGTCCTGTCCCTGGACTCGACCGGGCGCATCCTCGACTGGATGAGCTGGCAGGACGCGGTCTGCCTGTATGTGCGCGGCGCGGTCGCCTGGACCCTCGGCGAAACCTGCCTGACGATCCACGGCGGCATCAATCGCAGCCTCGGGCGCCAGAGCGTGATCGAGCTGCATCCGATCGTCGCGAGCACCGGCCATGCGCGCGCTGGCGCCATCGACCCCGCGCCGGCGCTGACCAATGCCGCGCTGTTCGCGCGCGACCGCATGCTGTGCCTGTATTGCGGCCATCATTTCAGCCGCGGCGAGCTCACGCGGGACCACGTGCTGCCGCTGTCGAAGGGCGGCCGCGACACCTGGGTCAACGTCGTCACCGCATGCTGGTGCTGCAACGTGAAGAAGGGCAGCCGCACGCCGCAGCAGGCCGGCATGCCGCTCATCGCGGTGCCGTACCGCCCGAGCTGGGTGGAGCACCTGATCCTGTCCAACCGCAACATCCTCGCCGACCAGATGGAATTCCTCGTCAACCACCTGCCGCGCGACCGGCGCCCGCATTGATTCCCGCGCGCATGGGCCAGGGGCCGGTGCGATGACCGCCACCGATCCGGATGGCCAGCCATCGCTGAGCGCCGAGCGCATCGCACGACTGCGCTGGCGCGTGCACCTCAATCGGCATCCGTCCGCCTTCCTGTTGCTGGTGCAGCTCGCGGGCCTCCTGCTCTACCCGTTCATCGAAGGACGCCGCGCGGGCAATGCGCTGTTCGGGGCATTCTCGGTGCTCGTGCTGTGCCTGACGATCGCGATGGTGCAGCGCACGCGCGGTCATGCATCGATCAGCGTCGCGATCGCGCTGCCCGCGGTCGCCCTCAACGTCCTGCACGCGTGGTACCGCATGCCCGGACTGCTGCCGTGGGCCGCGACGCTCGAGGCGGTGTTCTATTTCTACGCGGCCTGGTCGCTGATCCGCTACATGCTCGCCGACCGCCGCGCGACGACCGACGAGCTGTTCGCCGCGGGCGCGACCTTCACGTTGCTCGCCTGGGGCTTCACCTACCTGTTCGTCGCCTGCCAGGCGCTGCAACCGGGCAGCTTCGGATTCGGCGAAGGCGGCGCGCCGCGCAGCTGGACCGAGCTCACGTTCCTGAGCTTCGTGCTGCTCTCGAGCACCGGCATCGGCGACGTGATTCCAGTGAGCGGCCAGGCCCGCGCACTCGCGAGCCTCGAGATCTTCGTCGGCATCATGTACCTCGCGCTCGTGGTGTCACGCCTGATCGGCTTGACGGTGATCGCGCGCCGCGATCGCTGAAGGGCGGCCGCGGGCGCATGCGCACCCGCGGCCCTGCCGACAGCGGGCTCGGTCAGGTCCCGCCGAGCGCGTCGTAGCTGAGCAGGTCGAGCTGCGGCGTGTCGCTGTGCAGGCTGTGTTCGCGGATCACGAACCCGTAGCGCGCGCCTTCGACGAGCTTGCCGGCCGGCATCAGGCCTTGCGCATGCGGATGCACGTAGAGCATCGCGTCGATGCCGTCGTCACTGCGCACGAGCACCGCCGGCCCGACCATCTCCGCATGCTTTTCGTTGACGAAGTGCGTGCGATCCCGCGGATCGGGCGACAGGTCGACGACGGTGCCGCTGAAGCGCGCGATCTTGCGCCAGGTCAGCGACTGGTCGGGATCGTAGCTGGCGCCGCTTTCCATGCGTTCGGCGAACTCGCGATCGTGCACCGCCTTCATCTCGGCGAGGCTCGGGTAGCGCACGGTCCATTCCCAGTGCTGCCCGCTGCGCGCGATGCGGTCGCTGGTGAGGAAGAAGTTCTCGGTCCAGCCCTTGCAGTTGCCGTACTTCGTGCACACTGGCCAAGCGTCCTCGATGAAGCTCTCGAGGCTCGCGAGATTGAGCTCCTGCAGGTTGCCGACCTCGATCAGCAGGCCGGGGCCGATCGCGATCGCGGACTGCCGCTGCTCCGGCGCGACCACCACCACCGCGCCATTGCCGACGTCGAGCTTGCCCACGCGCAGCTGGCGCATCATCGCGTAGGCGTAGTCGCGTGCGCTCATGCCGTGCAGGTCCTTGACCAGCAGCGTCACGACCTCGATGCCGCTGTCGCGTGCGAAACCGAACATGCGGCGCTCGGCTTCGGCGCGTCCTTCGGGATCCAGCAGGCCGAACTCGTCGTAGACGAACTGGCCGAACTTCGAAGGCGTCGAACCCGGCGCCGGCACGACGTCCGCGCCGGACCTCGCGGGCGCCCCCGGGGA
>JAEYZH010000155.1 GCA_023430685.1 Pseudomonadota bacterium
TCGTCGCGCTGCTCGTCGACGACACGCAGCGCGTCGAGGCCGGCGACGTGCTGGTGCGGCTCGATCCGACCGATGCCGATGTCGCGCTCGCGAAGGCGCGCAGCGCGCTCGCGAACGCGGTGCGCCAGGTGCGCCAGCAATCGGCGATGGCCGCACAGTCCGACGCCGAGGTCGCGGCGCGCCGCCTCGATCTCGCGCGTGCGCGCGCCGACCTTGCGCGTCGCGCGCCGCTGCTGGCCGACAAGGCGATCGCGCCCGAGGAAGTCGCGCATGCGCGCACCGCGGTCGAGGTCGCCGCGTCCGCACTCGATCTCGCGATCCGGCAGGGCGAAGCCGCGCACGCGCTCGTCGACGGCACCGGGGTCGCAGACAACGCCGCCGTGCAGCAGGCGCGCGCGGCGTTCAAGGAGGCCTGGATCAATGCCGCGCGCAACGAGATCGTCGCGCCGGTCAGCGGCTACATCGCGCAACGCAGCGTGCAGGTGGGCAGCCGCGTGCAACCGGGCGCACCGCTGATGACCGTGATTGCGCTGCACGACCTCTGGGTCGATGCGAACTTCAAGGAAAGCCAGCTCGCGCACATCCGGATCGGCCAGCCAGCGACGGTGGAAGCCGACCTCTACGGCAGCGATGTCGAATTCCGCGGGCGCGTGATCGGGCTCGCCGCGGGCACCGGATCCGCGTTCGCGCTGTTGCCGCCGCAGAATGCCTCCGGCAACTGGATCAAGGTGGTGCAACGCGTGCCGGTGCGGATCGAGCTCGATCCCGGCCAGCTCGAGAAGACGCCGCTTCGCATCGGCCTGTCGACGCACGTGCGCGTGGACACGCACGACCGCTCGGGCCGCGTGCTGCCGGCGGCGGCGCCTGCGGCAACCGTGGCCGAGACGCCGGTGTTCGCGCTCGACCTCGCGCGTGCCGACGCCGAGGCCGACGCGATCATCGCCGCGAACCGGTCGCCGGCCGACTGAGGCGCCGCGATGGCCGACGAACGTGACGCGCAGGCACCGTTGCCACCGCTGCACGGCGCGCCGCTCGCACTGCTGACCGTCGCGATCGCGTTCGCGACGTTCATGGAAGTGCTCGACATCACGATCGTCAATGTGTCGGTGCCGCACATCGCGGGCAGCCTGGGCGTGAGCCCGCAGGAAGGCACCTGGGCGATCAGTTCCTATTCGCTGGCGAGCGCGATCATGCAGCCGCTGTCGGGCTGGATCGGGCGCCGCTTCGGCGAAGTGCGCGCCTTCTGCGTGTCGGTGCTGCTGTTCGTCGTGATGTCGGTGCTGTGCGGGCTCGCCACCAGCATGCCGATGCTCGTGGTCGGCCGCCTGCTGCAAGGCGCGGGCTCGGGCCCGATGGTCGCGCTGTCGCTGAGCCTGCTGCTCAACAACTACCCGAACGAGAAGAAGGGTCTCGCGCTCGCCCTGTGGGCGATGACCGTGGTGGTCGCGCCGATCTTCGGCCCGATCCTCGGCGGCTACCTGACCGACAATTTCAGCTGGCCATGGATCTTCTACATCAACGTGCCGGTGGGCCTGCTCGCGGCGGTGATCACCTGGGCGCTGCTGCGCCGGCGCGAAACGCGCGTGGTGAAGGCGCCGATCGACATGGTCGGCCTCGCATTGCTCGTGGTCGGCGTCGGCTGCCTGCAGTTCATGCTCGACAATGGCAACGACAAGGACTGGTTCTCCTCGCCACTGATCGTCTCGCTCGGCGTGGTCGCACTCGTGTGCCTGACGTATTTCGTCGCGTGGGAACTCACCGAGAAGCATCCGGTGGTCGACCTGTCGCTGTTCCGCAGCCGCAACTTCACGATCGGCGTCGCCGCGATGTCGTTCGGGATGTTCGCGTTCTTCGGCATCAACGTGGTGTATCCGCTGTGGCTGCAGACCGTGGTCGATTACACCGCGAGCTGGGCCGGGCTGGCGACCGCCCCGGTCGGGATCCTGGCCTTCCTCGTCGCGCCCCTGATCGGACGCAACATCCAGCGGCTCGAGCTGCGCTCGGTGGTCACGTTCGCGTTCCTCGTGTTCGCGGCCACCTCGTACTGGTTCGCGACGTTCCCCGACAATGCGGCGTTCGACCAGCTCGTGTGGCCGCGCCTGGTGATGGGCATCGCGATCCCGTGCTTCTTCATCCCGCTGAACCAGGTCTTCCTGTCGGGACTGGAGCCGCACCAGATCGCGTCGGCGTCGGGCCTCGCGAATTTCTGCCGCACGATCGCGGCGAGCATGTCGACCGCCGCGACCGTGACGCTCTGGCAGCATCGCGGCGACTATCACCACGCGGTGCTGGCCGAACACGTCGCGCGCGCGAGCCCGGCGGCGAACGCGTGGATCGACGGTTTCGCCGCGCTCGGCGTTCCGGCCGAGCGCATGTGGGCCCTGACCGAGGCCCTGGTGACGCGCCAGGCGATGACGCTTGCGGTCAACGACGTGTTCCTGTTCTGCACGGCGCTGTTCCTGCTGATGATCCCGCTGGTCTGGTTCGCGCGGCCGCCGTTCGGCAACGTCGAGGCGGGCGCCGGGCACTGAGGTCCGCGCGGCATGCGCCTGTCCGCACGGACAGTCGCTCAGTCGCGCAGCGGCGCCGCATGCGCGAGCGGCGTGATCCCCGGCGCGGCCGGAGTGGCGCGGCGCTGCCACCAGCGCGCGGCGCGGCGACCGAGCGCGATGCCGGGTTGCTCGACCCAGCGGTGAACGAAGACTGCGACCAGCAGCGTGAGCACGACGTTGACCAGCAGGTAGGTGCCGAGGTGCCCGCTGCGCCACCAGGAATCCGCAGGCTGGCGCAACAGCCACCAGAGCAGCGACATGAACACGATCGGGTGGAACAGGTAGATCGAGTAGCTCACGCGCCCGAGCCAGTCGGTCACGCGGTGCGCCACCGGCACGACGCTGGTGCCGACGACGAACAGCAAGACCCCGAGCGCATACGGAATCGTCGCGTTGCGCCCGAACCCGATCGCGAGCACCGCCGCGACCGGCAACACGGCGAGGTGGTATGCGAACAACGCCGCGACGCCGATGCGCAGCCAGCGGTCGCCGCTCGCGCGGCGATCGAACACGCAGTGGCGATAGAGGGTGCCGCAGAACATCATGGACAGGTTCAGGAAGGCGAAAGCCGCGTTCGGATCCAGCGTCGGCAGGCCGGCCCAGCGCAGCAGCATCGCGGACGAGTAGATCGCGGTGAACGTCGCGGCAATGGCCCAGATCCGCCACATGCGATCGAGGCTGCGCGCGAGCAGCAATGCCACGCAGCACGCGTAGAACACCACTTCCAGGACCAGGGTCCAGTAAAGCCCCTCGGCCGGCCGCGCACCGAATACGTCGTGCAGCAGCAGGAAGTTGAGCAGCAGGTCGCGCGCACCGAACTCGCGGCCCCAGATCCACCAGCCCGTCAACGCACCGAGCGGGATCGAGAGCCAGTACGCCGGTGCGATCCGGAAGAAGCGCTTGATCACGAAGCTGCCGACTGGCGCCGGCTGGTCCGCGCGGATGCTGAACGGGATCACGAATCCGCTGACGAGGAAGAAGGCGACGACGCCGATGCGACCGACATCGACCGAGCGGGCCCACTCGTGGATCCACTTCCCGTCGATCGGGCCGAGGCTCGCGAAGGATTCCGAGACATGCATCCACACGACGAGCAGCGCGGCGATCCCGCGCAGCGCATCGACGCAGCGCAGGCGCCCGCCGTCGACGGCACCCCACCCCCCGCCGGGCATCGCGTTGCCTCGCGTCATGCGGCCCGCCTCGGCGCCGCGATCATGCCGCGCGCGGCCGGCGCGGCCCGATGGACTGATGGATCTCGGACATCTGGATTCCGGCGTTTCGATGCGATTCTGCCACTGCGGGATCCGCCGTGCGCGCAGGCCGCGACGCGGCGCGCCCGCATGTAGCCGGTGATGCGGCTCGCGCAACGAAAAGGGCCGCGGCAAGCCGCGGCCCCACGCGTGCGTCGCGTTCGATCAGGCCGGCGCGACCTCTTCCGCCTGCAGGCCCTTCTGGCCCTCGACGACGCGGAACGAGACCTTCTGCCCTTCCTGCAGCGTGCGGAAACCGGTACCGGTGATCGCGCGGAAATGCACGAACACGTCCGGTCCGTTCTCACGGCTGATGAACCCGAATCCCTTGCTTTCGTTGAACCACTTGACGGTGCCCACCTGACGATCCGACATGAAACTCTCCGCAATGACTGATGAAGTGACGCCTCCCCCTCGAGGCGGTCGATCACTGCGTATGCCGGCGTGCAGGTGAAGCGATGCGCGTACCGTCTGGTTGCGCCACATCGGGTCGCCAGGCTCGGAGACCGTGCAGACACAGCGCCTCGAGTCTACTCCAAAAGGCAAAAAGTGCGCGACGCCGGCGCCGCCCGCCCTCGCCGGCTCAGTAGGCGCGGACGTCGACGGCCGGGTCGCGCATCGCGCCGGCCCAGGCGGTCGCGAGCGCCGCGAGTCCGCCGGGATATTCGCGTTGCAGGATGGATTCCACCGCCACGGGACTGCAGGGCGCCGCCTGCTGCGCGTGCAACACCGCGGCGAGCGCGCGTCGGCCCTCCACACCCCGCATCAGCTGGGCCACCAGGGCATAGGCGCGGAGGTAGCGCCGCTCGCGCTCGGGACCGGCCTCCGTTTCGGCCGCATAGAAGGCCAGATCCTCGCGCGCAAGGAGGTCGACGAGTTCCTCGCTGCCGTCCCCGGCGGGTGCGGCGGCCGCCACCGCCACGCTGCCGGCGCCGACATCGACCTGGCCCCCCATGCCACCTCCGCGATAGCGCCCGAAATACTCGGCCAGCCCTTCGTTGAGCGGGGTCGGCAGGTTGCCGATCGATTCGTGCACGAGCGCATGCGTGATCTCGTGGCGCAGCACCATGAACGTGGTTTCGTCGTCGACCTGCTTGCGCACGTAGATCGTCCGTCGCGCGGGCGAATAGGCACCTGCCGAAGCCGCGAGCGAGGGTTCACCGACGAGCCGCGCGTACTCGTTCGCGTCGCGCACGAACACCACGCGCAGGCGCAGGCCGTGCGGAGCGGCGATGCCGAGCGTGTCGCGCAGCACGCGCTGCACGCCGAGTGCATCGGCGATGGCGCGCTGCTGCAACTGCCCCGGGAGTTCGACGTCGTGGCCACTTGCATCGACCGAGATCGACGGCGCGCCCACGACTTCGAGCACGCGATGGCCGGCCACCTCGCCGGCCGGCGGGCGGTCCGAATAGTGCGTGATGCCGGACTCATCCACCCATCGATGAACCGACAACGCCGGCGCCGGCGTCGGCTCGGTGGGGCGCGCGACGCAGTCGGCCGCCGGAAGGGGCGGATGGCTCATGCGCCCCGGCGCAACGGCCATCGGTTGCTGCGTCGGCGGGCCAGGTACGGCCGCAAGCGAAGGCGCCGGCGGCGCGATCACGTCGGCCGCGACTGGCGCATGCACATGCGCGACCGGCGCGGTCTCGACCGGGGCCGGCTCGCGGCCGCAACCCGCGAGCATGCCTGCGACGAACGCGGCGAGGATCCGGATGCCTGTTCGCGGGTGCGGGGGCAGCATCGGCCGATTGTGGCTGAATGCATGCTGCGGCGATAGCGCGGCGGGCCGATCGATCTCGCGTTCGGCTTCGGGAGTCATTCATCCGGCGCGCCCGATGATGCGGCTGTACCCCTACCGCTCACCGACTGGAGGTTCTCATGAATCCGATGTTCGCCATCGCCGCTTCCCTCACGCTCGCGGCTGCAAGCGCGCAGGCGCAGGACACGCGTTCGACCACGTACCAGACCGCACAGGGCGAATTGACCGTCACCTCGGGCCAGCCCGCGCCGCGCGATTTCGGCCCCGCCCCTGCGTTCGCCCAGCTCTCGGGTGGCGCCGGCCACATCAGCGAGGCCGCCGCGGCCGCTTATCCGCCGCTCGCGAACGACTTCATCCATGCCGACGGCAATCGCGACGGCCGCATCTCGTCGAACGAGTATTCGCGCTGGACCAGCCGCGGCCGCTGAGCCTCAGCGGCGGCGCCGCGACTGGACCTCGGGTCCGGCACGATGCGAAGGAGGCGCATCGTGGCCGCGACCCCAGCCGTCGTGCCCGCTCCAGTGGTGGACGTCGACGCCGATCGAGTAGTAACCGGGCCAGTAATACGAGCCGTAGTAGCCATACGGCGAGTCGATAACGCCGTAACCGCCGTAGTACGTGCCGACGTACGGCGCTCCGTAGTACGCCGCGCCGTAATACGGTCCGTCGTAAAGCGGCCCGTCGTCGTAGTAGACGCCGGGCGCGGTCCCGTAGCCGTTTCCACGCACGTAACCGTAGTCCGGGTAGTAGTAGCAGCCGGCCACGGACGCGCTCGCGAGCGCCACGGCCATCCAGCGCAACATCGGTTTCATGGCGAACTCTCCTCGGCGTCTGCAACCACGCTACTCTCCGCCGCGTAAATCGTTCCTGAGTGCAAGGGCCCGCGGGCATGCGTCGATGCGTGCGCGCGGCGCCTGCGCTTCCAGCGCGTGCAGCCGCTCCTCACGCGCCGCGCGCGGCATCCGGGCGAGTTCCGACGCGCAAGCGAGGAAGGCGGACCAGTCGCCCTCCTGCAGTTCGAACAGCCGCGCGAACGCGCGCTTCCAGCGATCGTAGATGCCGAACGGGAGCAGGTCGGCGTTGCCGAGCGGGCCTTCGACCCAGGCCTCGCGCGCCGCGTCGCGCCCGGCCTGCGCGTCGCGCCACGCGCGATGGCGTTCGCGGAACGCCTCGAACGCGAGGGCCTTTGCGCGTCGCAAGCCGCCTGCGTCGAGGCCACTCGCGTACAGCGTGCGCAAGCGTTCGCGCAAGTCGAGCACGAGGCGCGTGAACGCCTCGTCTCCGTGTTCGATGGCAGTGTCGTCGCGCGGCGCGAGCCCGCGCGCGGCGCGCCATTCGCGCAGTCCTTGCGCCTGCACGAAACTGGCCAACGATTCGTTGAACGACGCATCCCCCTTCACGTACAGGTGCTGGTGCGCGAGTTCATGGAAGATCACGCCGGCGAGTTCGTCGCCGGGTCGCAGCATGCTCGAGAGGATGGGGTCGGCGAACCAGCCGAGGGTCGAATACGCCGCGCTGCCGACGATCGCGGTGTCGTTGCCCTGCGCGGCGAGCCGTGCGGCCGCCGCTCGTGCGTGCGCCTCGTCGAAGTAGCCGAGGTACGGCACGCATCCGGCGAACGGCATGCAATGCGTCACCGGTTCGACCGAGAATTCCGGCGCCGCGAACACGTTCCAGGTCGCATAGGGTCGGTCCAGCGCGACGTAGCTCGTATAGCTGCGGTTGCGCGGCAGGCGCAGGCGTACCGAGGCGAACGCGCGCGCGGCCTGCGCGTCCGCGAGGCGCTCGCGCAGCGCGGGATCCGCCGCCGGGTCGGCGACGATCCGCGCCACCGGTTCGCGCGCGGCGAGCAGCGCGAGCTGGCCGTGCGTCACGTGCGAGTAGTAGCGCAGCGATGCGCAGCCCGCGCAGGCGCCGAGTACGAGGCCGAGCAGCGCGATCCGGCCCGCCCGCATCGCAGGCTACAGCTCGAACTGCTCGTTGAGGATGCGTTCCTCGAGATTGTGCTCGGGATCGAACAGCAGCGTCATGGTCTGCTCGCTGGACTCGCGCACGTGCACCTCGACCACGTCGCGCACCTCGTGCGAATCGGCGGTGGCGCTGACCGGCCGCTTGTAGGGGTCGAGGATCTCGAACCGTACTTCGGTCACCGCCGGCAGGATCGCGCCGCGCCAGCGCCTCGGCCGGAACGGGCTGATCGGCGTCAGCGCGAGCAATTGCGAACCGAGCGGCAGGATCGGTCCATGCGCGGACAGGTTGTAGGCGGTGGAGCCCGCGGTGGTCGACACCAGCACGCCGTCGCACACCAGTTCCTCGAGCTTGACCACGCCATTCAGCGACACCCGTACGTGCGCAGCCTGCTTGGTCTGGCGCAACAGCGAGACCTCGTTGAACGCGAGCGAGGTGGTGCTGGTGCCGGACTCGGTCACCGTCTCCATCAGCAACGGGCGCAGGACGGTGGGGCGCGCGCGCGCGAGGCGCTGCTCGAGGTCGGCATCGCTGAACTGGTTCATCAGGAAACCGATCGAGCCGAGCTTCATGCCGTAGACCGGCAACGCGCGCGCGCGATGGCGATGCAGCGTGCGCAGCATGAAGCCGTCACCGCCGAGCGCGACGATGACCTCGGCCTGCTCGAGCGGCGCATCGCCATGGCGTTGCGCGAGCACGGAACGGATCGCCTGCGCTTCCTCGGTCTGGCTCGCGACGAATGCGATGCGCGGGGGCATGGGCCTCGGGTCGGTCAGTGGACGCGTGTCCAATCTACCGCATCGTCGTCCCCGCGCGCGCCCGGGCGCCGGTGCACCCCGATGGGGGAGG
>JAEYZH010000050.1 GCA_023430685.1 Pseudomonadota bacterium
CTTGACCTCGATGTACGGGAAGGTGTGCGCGCCGCAGCGCTTGCCGATCAGCAGCGAATCGCACTGGGTGTGGTTGCGCGCGCCGTCGGCGCCCTTCTCGATCTTCACCAGCCCGCGGTAGGTGTTCTGTCCGCGCCCGGCGCTGATGCCCTTCGATACGATCTTCGACTTCGTGTTGCGGCCGATGTGGATCATCTTGGTGCCGGTATCGGCCTGCTGGCGATGGTGGGTCAGCGCGACCGAGTGGAACTCGCCGACCGAATCGTCGCCGCGCAGCACGCAGCTCGGGTACTTCCAGGTGATCGCGGACCCGGTTTCGACCTGGGTCCAGGTGATCTTCGATCGCGCGCCGCGGCAGTCGCCGCGCTTGGTCACGAAGTTGTAGATGCCACCGACGCCGTTCTCGTCGCCGGGGTACCAGTTCTGCACGGTCGAGTACTTGATGTTCGCATCGTCGAGCGCGACCAGTTCGACCACGGCCGCGTGGAGCTGGTTCTCGTCGCGCATCGGCGCGGTGCAGCCCTCGAGGTACGACACGCTCGCGCCTTCCTCGGCGATGATCAGCGTGCGCTCGAACTGGCCGGTGTGGCCCGCGTTGATGCGGAAATAGGTCGACAGCTCCATCGGGCAGCGCACGCCCTTCGGGATGAACACGAACGAGCCGTCCGAGAACACCGCGGAATTCAGCGCCGCGAAATAGTTGTCGCCGACCGGCACGACGGAACCGAGGTATTGCCTGACGAGATCGGGCTGCTCGCGGATCGCCTCCGACATCGAGCAGAACACGATGCCTTTTTCGGCCAGCTCCTTGCGGAACGTGGTGCCGACCGACACCGAGTCGAACACCGCGTCGACCGCGACGCCCGCGAGGCGCGCACGCTCGTGCAGCGGCACGCCGAGCTTGTCGTAGGTCTCGAGCAGTTTAGGGTCGACTTCGTCCAGCGACTTCGGCTGGTTCTTCGGGCGCGAGAAGTAGCTGATCGCCTGGAAGTCGATCGGCGCGATCTCGAGCTTGGCCCAGTGCGGCGGCGTCATCGTGAGCCAGTGGCGGTAGGCGGCAAGCCGCCAGTCGGTCATCCAGCCGGGCTCGCCCTTGCGCTCGGAGATCGCGCGCACGACACCTTCGTCGAGGCCCGGCGGCAGGCTTTCGCTCTCGATGTCGGTGACGAAACCGGCGTCGTAGCGACGGTTGATCGCCGCGGCCACCGCCGCATTGCCGGCAAGGTCGAGCGGCGCGGTGCGCGGCTCGTGCTCCACGCGGGTCTCCTCGCTCACCCTCGCGTGCTCGCCTGCGTTCATGCGCTGGCCACCCGCAACGGCGTCGCGACGCTGCGCCGCCCCGGCGGTCGCGACATCTCGGCGAGCGTCACGCTCGCGAGCGCGCCCGCGATCGCCTGGTTGATGCGTCGCCAGTTCACGCGCACGCCGCAGTGCGGCTCGTGCCCGCACACACCGCTGTGCACGCTGCATTCGGTCATGCCGATCGGGCCCTCGATCGCGATCACGATGTCGGCGATCGTGATGCCTTCCGGCGCGCGCGCGAGGCGGTAGCCGCCATTGACGCCGCGCGTGGAGACGACGAGCCCGGCCTGCGCGAGCTGCTTGAGCAGCTTGCTCACGGTCGGGACTTCGAGACGCGCGCTGTCGGCCAGCGCCTGCGCGCTCGCAAGGTCGCTGCCACGCGCGGCGAGGCAGGCCATCACGACCGTCGCATAGTCGGTGAGCTTGCTGACGCGCAGCACGGGACGCCCTCGGGAGGTCGATACAGGACCGAAATAGTACTGTATCAGGGCGACTCGCGCAATGCGGCGCCCACTGCGAGGCGGCTTGCTAGACTTCCGGGCCACCCGATTCGGAACCCGCGCCCTTGCAATCGAACACCCCCCGCGCGCAGGCGCTCCGCGAGTTCGCGTGCGGCGCGCTGGCCGCGCGCGGCCTCGAGATCCGCCCGGCCTCGGCCGATGCGAGCTTCCGCAGCTACTGGCGCGTGACCGCCAACGGTCCGACGCGCATCGTCATGGACGCGCCGCCGGACAAGGAGGACATCGGCCCCTGGCTCGACATCGCCGTCCGCCTGCGCGCGGCGGGCGTGCACGCGCCCGAGGTCTTCGCAGTCGACCGCGAGCAGGGATTCGTGCTGATGGAGGACCTCGGCACGCGCACGTTCCTGCCCGAACTCGACGAACGCAGCGTCGACGCACTGTACGGCGATGCACTCGATGCGCTGCTGCGCATGCAGGCCGGCGTCGACGTCACGGGCATGCCGGCGTACGACCGCAACCGCCTCGTCGCCGAGATGGAGCTCATGCCCGAATGGTTCCTGCGCCGGCACCTCGGGTTCGCGCCCGCGTGCGAGGAATGGGACGTGATCGAGGCCGCGTTCACGTTCCTCGTGCACGCCGCGCAGGAGCAACCGCGCGCGTTCGTGCATCGCGACTTCCACAGCCGCAACCTGCTCGTGCTCGAGCGCGACGGCCCGGGTGTCATCGACTTCCAGGACGCGGTGGTCGGGCCGATCACCTACGACCTCGTGTCGCTGCTGCGCGACTGCTACGTCGAATGGGACGGCGAGCGCGTCGAAGGCTGGCTCGAATCGCACCTGCAGCGGCTGCGGCACGCGCACCTGCTCGGCCCCGACGTCGACCTCGCGCGTTTCCGGCGCTGGTTCGACCTGATCGGCCTGCAGCGGCACGTCAAGGTACTCGGCATCTTCTGCCGGCTCTGGTACCGCGACGGCAAGGCCCAGTACCTCGCCGACTTGCCGCTGGTCTGGCGCTACACGCTCGGCGTCGCGCGCCGCTATCCCGAGCTCGCGGAGTTCGCCTCGCTGCTCGAACACGCACTCGGCGAGCGCGACATCGCGCAGCCACGCGCGGAGGCGCCCGCGTGAGCCTGCGTACCGCGATGATCTTCGCGGCCGGGCGCGGCGAACGCATGCGCCCGCTGACCGAGGCGACACCCAAGGCGCTGCTGCGCGTTCGCGGGCGCATGCTGATCGAACATCACCTCGACAAGCTCGCGGCGATCGGCATCCGCGATGTCGTCGTGAACGTATCGCATCTCGCGGCGCAGTTCCCGCAGGCGCTCGGCGACGGCTCGCGCTGGAACCTGCGCATCCGCTACAGCGACGAGGGCCCGGAACCGCTCGAAACCGGTGGCGGCATCGTGCACGCGCTGACGCTACTCGGCGAGGCACCGTTCATCGCGGTCGCCTGCGACATCATCAGCGATTACGACTACGCGCGACTGCCGGGAGAACCCGAGGGACTTGGCCACCTCGTGATGGTTTCGAACCCGGATTTCCACCCGCGCGGCGACTTCCACCTCGACGGCTCGCGCCTCAACGAACATGGTCCCGGCGATCGCCTGACCTTCGGCAGCATCGCCGTCTACCGACCGCAAATCGTCGCTGGCGCGACTTCCGCCCACTTCAAGTTGCTGCCGATGTTCCAGCTCGCGATGCGCGCAGGTCGCCTCACAGGCGAACGCCACGACGGATTCTGGCGCAACCTCGGCACGCCGGCCCAGCTCGCAGAGCTCGAATCCGCCGGCTGGCCCCGATAGCTTTCGCGCGTGCTGGCGAGGCGGGCGTCGCGAAGAGCCGTTGCTGCGGCCCTCGAGTCCGGCGCGCGCTTCGGCGATCAATCGTCGCGCAGCAGCGTGCGCAGGAACGGCACGGTCACGCGGCGCTGCGCCGCGAGCGAGGCGCGGTCGATGCGGTCGAGCAGGTCGAGCAGGGTCGCGAGGTCGCGCTTGCGGCGCGTGAACAGCCAGTCGAGCGCGCTGTCGTCGAGTTCGATCCCGCGCGCGGTCGCGCGCGCACGCACGATGTCGCGTCGTTCGACTTCGTCGAGCGGTTTCAACGGCAGCCGCGTGCAGGCACCGAGGCGCGACACGAGGTCGGCCAGGCCGAGGCCGAGTTGCGCGGGCGGCGCGTTGGCCGCGAACACCATCGTCGCGCCTTGCGCGCGGCAGCGATTGTAGAGATCGAACAGCGCATGCTCGGCGTCGGCGTCGCCGGCGATCGCATCGACGTCGTCGACCGCGATGAGCGCGCTGCCGCCGAAGCCGCGGATCGCCGCGGCGCGCGGGGACGGCAAGGTCGACAGCGGCATGTACTGCGCGGGGCGCGCCTCGCTGCTGGCGAGCGCGCAGGTCGCGAGCAACAGGTGGCTGCGGCCGCTGCCCGGCGCTGCGGACAGGAATATCCACGACGCGTCCGCATCGCGCGCGGCGGACCGCAGCGTTTCGACGACCGACGCATTCGGGCCGGCATGGAACGACTCGAACCGCTGCTGCGCCGGCCAGCGCAGCGCGAGCGGCAACTGCGCGCTCACGGCGGCGCGGACGGCGGACTGCCGGCTCCGCGCTCGACCACGACGACATCCGCCGTGCCGGCCATCGGCGTGCCGGCGACCACGATCGTCGGCTGCTCGGCCTGTCGATACAGCTGGCTCTGCGTATAGCGCTCGTGCGCATAGCGCAGCAGCACCATCACCACCGAGGCGACCGGCAGCGCGAGCAGCACGCCGAGGAATCCGAACAGCTCGCCGCCCGCGAGCACCGCGAAGATCACCGCGACCGGATGCAGCCCGATCTTGTCGCCGACGAGCTTGGGCACGAGCACGTAACCCTCGATCAGCTGGCCGATGCCGAATACGCCGAGCACCAGCAGCAGGTGGAACCAGTCCTGGTACTGCACCAGTGCGGCGATGATCGCCATGATCACGCCGGTGATCGCGCCGAGGTAGGGAACGAAACTGATCAGGCCCGCGATCATGCCGATCAGCGGCCCGACACTGATCCCGGCGAACCACAATCCGGCGCCGTAGAACACGCCGAGCGCGACCATCACGCTGAGCTGGCCGCGCAGGAAGGCACCGAGCACCACGTCCGACTCCGCGGCGAGGCGCGACACCACCGGCTCGATCGAACGCGGCAGCAGCGCGTGGATGCGCTCGACCAGCAGGTCCCAGTCGCGCAGCAGGTAGAACGCGACGACCGGGATCATCACGAGGTTCAGCAGCCAGCCGATCACGGTCATGCCGGACTTGGAGACGCCCCCGAGCACGGTCGCGGCAATCCCCCCGGCCGCCTTCCAGTTCGCCTGCAGCGCATCGATGAGCCGGCGCGTGTCGAGGATCTCGAGCGAGATGCCGAAACGCGCCTCGAGCCACGGCGTCGCGCGGTTCTGGAACCAGTCGACCCAGACCGGTAGCTGCGCGAGGAAGTTCGCGATCTGCCGCTCGATGAAGGGCACCAGCACGAGCAGCACCGCGATCAAGACGATGCTGCCGACGAGGAACACGAGGGCGACCGCGAGGCCGCGACCGAGTCCGCGCCTTTCGAGCCGGTCGACCAGCGGATCCATCAGGTAGGCGAACAGCGCGGCGACGACGAACGGCGTCAGCACCGGCGCGAGCAGGTACAGCACCGCGCCGAGCAGCAGCGCAAGGATCAGCCATTGCCAATGCAATGCGAGTCCGCGCGTGGGTCCGGGGTTGTCCGTCATCGATTCGTCTCCTTGCGGGAACGCACGACGTCACGTGCGCGGCGTCCCCAGGCGAACAGGTAGTGCAGGCCGCTGGCGACGGTCAACACGGCGACCGCCGCGATCGCCGCCAGGTGGAGGATCCGCGGCAGTTCGAGCCAGTCCGACAGCCGCAGCAGTTCCAGCAGGACATAGGCGATCTGGACCACGGTCGTGAGTTTCGAAAGGCGGCTCGGCGCCGCATCGAAGCGGCCGACGAGGTTGTGGTACGCGATTGCCCCCGCGACGATCACGACGTCGCGCCCGACAACCAGCACCGCGAGCCAGCCCGCGATGCCGCCGACCAGCGCGAGCCACACGAACGCGGCCGTCAGCAGCAGCTTGTCCGCGACCGGGTCGAGCATGCCGCCGATCCAGCTTTGCCAGCCGCAGCGCTTGGCGATGTATCCGTCGAGCGCATCGCTGAATCCCGCGAGCGCCGCGACCAGCAGCGCGCGATCGTAGCGCCCGTCCGAGATCATCCAGCACAGCGGCACGACCAGCGCCATGCGCAGCAACGTGATCAGGTTCGGAAGATGGCGCAGCATCGGCTGCGACGCTCAGTGTTGCAGCGTGAGCGCCGTGTCCGCGCCTTCGACCGGCGTTGGCGCGACAATCAGCGCGCGCTCGAGCGCGACGATCTCGACGAAATGCGCGAGGTCGGTGGCGAGCGAGAGCTTCAGCAGCAGCGCGTCGCCCTGCGCCTGCAGCGGCTGCACCGCGCGCACGAAATTGTTGCTCGTGAAGTACGCGATCACGCGCGCGTAGTCGTCCGCGTTGCGCACGTCGCCGACCCAGGCGGTCGCTTCGGTCGGGACTTCGGGGACCTGGGGCAGGCCCGCATACGGCCCGAGGCCATGCTGCTGCAGCAGGCGGTCGATCGAGCCCGCATCGAAATGCGCGACCAGCACCAGCGGCGCACCCTCTTCGAGCGCATTGCGTTCGTAGCTGTACTGCAGCACGTAGCGCTCGGCCTGCGCGACCGACTTCGCGACATCGGGGTTCGCGAGCACGCCACTGTCGCCGGACTGGTCGATCACCACATTGGCGAGCGCGGTGCGCAACGCGGACGAGCGCTCTTCGTCGGACTGCGAATTGACCGGCGTGCGCCCGACGTAGGTCGCCGGAGCGGCCGCGGCGAACCCGCACGCGAGCAACGCGATCACGAGACCGAAGGTGCGCAGCAACATCAGGGTTCGCACGGTCGTGGCCGGAAGCAGGGTCGGGCATCCAGTCTGCCCAAAGCGCGCCGGGTAGTCCATGGCGGAACCCGGATCTGGGATTCGGGTTCGGGGATCGGCAAAAGCGGGGAACGCCGCGCGCAACGCACGCCGCTGTCCCGGATGCCGAATTCCCGATCCCGAATCCCGGCTCCTGTTAGACTGCGCGCCCGCGACAATCGCCCCGTCGTCATGCCTGCCGAACTGGAATCGCTGAGTTACCGTGCCGCCGGCGTCGACATCGACGCGGGCAACGAGGTGGTCGAACGCATCAAGCCGCTCGTGAAGCGCACGTTCCGCCCCGAAGTCATGGCCGGGCTCGGTGGGTTCGGCGCGCTGTTCGAACTCGGCGGACGCTACCGCGAACCGGTGCTCGTGTCCGGCACCGACGGCGTCGGGACC
This sequence comes from Pseudomonadota bacterium, assembly GCA_023430685.1. Lineage (GTDB taxonomy): Bacteria > Pseudomonadota > Gammaproteobacteria > Xanthomonadales > Rhodanobacteraceae > Dokdonella_A. The sequence continues at coordinate 7,153 of JAEYZH010000050.1, forward strand.
AAGCTCAAGCTCGCGCAGATGCTCGGCCGCCACGACACGATCGGCATCGACCTCGTCGGCATGTGCGTCAACGACGTGCTCGTGCAGGGTGCCGAGCCGCTGTTCTTCCTCGACTACTTCGCGACCGGCAAGCTCGACGTCGACACCACGGTGTCGGTCGTTGGCGGCATCGCCAGGGGCTGCGAGCTCGCGGGCTGCGCGCTCGTCGGCGGCGAAACCGCCGAGATGCCCGACATGTATCCGACCGGCGAGTACGACCTCGCGGGCTTCACCGTCGGCGTGGTCGAAAAATCCGCGCTCGTCGACGGCTCGCGCATCAAGGCCGGCGACGCGATCATCGGCATCGCCTCGAGCGGCGCGCACTCGAACGGCTATTCGCTGATCCGCCGCATCGTCGCGCGCGCGGGCATCACGCCGGAGAACGGCGGCTTCGATCTCGACCTCGGTGGCGTGCGGCTCGACGACGCGCTGCTTGCGCCGACCACGATCTACGTCAAGCCGATGCTCGCGCTGCTGCGCCAGCAACCCGTGCATGGCATGGCGCACATCACCGGCGGCGGGCTGCGCGAGAACATCATCCGCGTGGTGCCCGAGGGCCTCGGCATCGCGATCGACAGCCGCAGCTGGAAGCGTCCCGCCCTGTTCGACTGGCTGCAGCGCGAAGGCAAGGTCGCCGACGACGAGATGCTGCGCACGTTCAATTGCGGCATCGGCTACGCGCTGATCGTGCAGCGCGACCAGGTCGGCATGACGCTCGACTCCCTCGAAGCGCTCGGCCTCGCGGCGTGGACGATCGGCGCGGTCGAACCCGCGCACGGCGCGGAGCGCGTCAACATTTCGTAGAGCCGGGATCGGTGAGTCGGGATCGGGGATCGGTAAAGCAGCACCCGGGCAGTCCCATGCCCGCAACGAACGTCGAGACCTGATGGAACCGCGCTCGCCAAACCCGAATCCCGAACCACCGGTACCGGTCCTCAAGGCCGCCGTGCTCGCGTCGGGGCGCGGGTCGAACCTGCAGGCATTGATCGATGCGCGGCGCGACGGCGGCCTGCCGGTCGACATCGTGCTCGTGGCCGGCGACAAGGCGCAGGCGCTCGCGCTGCGACGCGCGGAAGCGGCCGGGATTCCGACGCTCGCGCTCGATCCGCGCGGTTACGCCTCGCGCGCGGCGTACGACGCCGACCTGTTCGCGCGCATCGCGGCGAGCGGCGCCGAACTCGTCGTGCTCGCGGGCTTCATGCGCATCCTCGATGCCTCGGTACTGGGGCCGTGGAGCGGGCGGATCATCAACATCCACCCGTCCCTGCTGCCCAGGTACACGGGCCTGCACACGCACCGGCGTGCGCTCGCGGCCGGTGATGCCGAACACGGCTCCAGCGTGCACTTCGTGACGGCCGAGCTCGACGGCGGGCCGGTGCTCGCGCAGGTGCGCATCCCGGTGCTGCCGGGCGACACGCCCGAAACGCTGGCCGAACGCCTGCTCGCGCACGAACACCGGCTGCTGGTCGCGAGCGTCGCGGCGATCGCCGCAGGCCGGTTCAAGCTCGCAAGCGAAGGCGTCCTGCACGATGGTGCCCTGCTGCGGGCGCCGCTGCAGCTGCGCGATGGCGAGCTCTGCGCGGCGACGGCTTGACGCTGGGTTCAGCGCTCCAACGCCACACTCGGGCCCTGTCCCTGCCCGAGTTCGACGCCCGATGATGCTTTCGCCCCTCCTTCGCGCGCTCGCGCTGCTCGCCGCCACGGCTCCGGTCGCCGCTGCGGATGCGCCGGTGCGCGCGTTCCAGGCCGAGTACGCGACACTGCGCAATGGCGACGAGGTCGGCCGCACCACGCTCGAACTCGCCGACGCGGGCGACGGCAGCTGGCGCCTGCGCAGCGAGACGCATGGCACTGCGGGCCTCGCGAAACTCGCGGGCATCCACGTCGTGGAAACCTCGCGTTTCCGCTGGCGCGACGGACGACCCGAGGCGATCGCGTACGACTACCGCCAGGAAGGCGCGTTCCGGCAACGCACGCGCGAGGCGAGGTTCGACTGGTCCGCGCGCGAGGCGCGCGTGTCGGAAGGCGGCGAGCACCATCGGTATCCGATCGAAGCGGGCACGATCGACCGCCAATCCGTCACGCTCGGGCTCGCAGGCGACCTGCTGCGCGACGCGGCCACGTTCGAGTACCGCGTCGCGGTCAAGGACCATGTCGAGACGATGCGCTACGCGCGCGGCCCGGTCGAATCCGTGCGGGTTCCGGCAGGCACGTTCGAGGCGACGCTGATGCGTCGCGTCGGCGAACCCGGCAGCGACCGCAAGCGCGTCTCGCGCAGCTGGTTCGCGCAATCACTGGGCTGGCTGCCGGTGCAGATCGAGCAGACCGAGAAGAATGGCGACACGGTGACGCTGAAGCTCGCATCGATACGCAACGACTGACCGCACCCTCTTGCATGCGTAGGCTGGACGGCCGAAGGCCGGCCGGCAGCTCTGCGCGTGGCCGTGCACGAAAAAGCGCCGGCCGCGCTGCGCGCGTCCAGCCTACAGGTCGCGCACGCGGGTGAAACAAGCTCGTGTAGGCTGGACGGCCGAAGGCCGGCCGGCAGCTCTGCGCGTGTCCGTGCACGAAAAAGCGCCGGTCGCGCTTCGCGCGTCCAGCCTGCGCACAGGGGCAAACAGACGCGAGCGTCAGGAAGGCAGGCGGCGGATATGCGCGCCGAGCCCGCCGAGCTTCTCCTCGATATTCTCGTAGCCGCGATCGATGTGGTAGATGCGGTCGATCAGCGTGTCGCCCTTGGCGACGAGGCCCGCGAGCACGAGCGAGGCCGACGCGCGCAGGTCGGTGGCCATCATCGGCGCGCCCGACATCTTCGACACGCCCTTGATGATCGCGCTGTTGCCTTCGAGCTGGATGTCGGCGCCGAGGCGTTGCAGCTCGAGCGCGTGCATGAAGCGGTTCTCGAACACGGTTTCGGTGATGATGCCGACGCCTTCGGCCACGCAGTTGAGGGCGGTGAACTGCGCCTGCATGTCGGTCGGGAACGCCGGGTACGGCGCGGTCGTCACGTTGACCGCCTTCGGGCGGCGCCCGCGCATGTCGAGCTCGATCCAGTCGTCGCCGGTGTTGATCTGCGCGCCCGCGTCCTCGAGCTTGGACAGCACCGCGTCGAGCGTCTTCGGACGCGCGTGCTTGGCCGTGACCTTGCCGCCGGTGATCGCGCCGGCGACGAGGAAGGTGCCGGTCTCGATGCGGTCGGGCAGCACCTCGTAGGTCGTCCCCGACAGGCGCTCCACGCCCTCGATCACGAGCGTCGCGGTGCCGGCGCCCTCGATCTTCGCGCCCATCGCATTGAGGCAGTTCGCGAGGTCGACGACTTCGGGCTCCTGCGCCGCGTTCTCGATGACCGTCGTGCCCTGCGCCAGTGCGGCGGCCATCATGAGGTTCTCGGTCCCGGTGACGGTCACGAGGTCCATGTTGATGCGGGCGCCCTTGAGCCGCTTCGCATGCGCCTTGATGTAACCGTTCTCGACGCTGACTTCCGCGCCGAGCGCCTGCAGGCCGCGCAGGTGCAGGTCGACCGGGCGCGAGCCGATCGCGCAGCCGCCAGGCAGCGAGACCACGGCCTCGCCGAAACGCGCGACCAGCGGTCCGAGCACGAGGATCGACGCGCGCATCGTCTTGACGAGGTCGTACGGCGCGAAATAGTTGCGCGCGGGCCGCGGGTCGACGTGGATCTTCATGCGCTCGTCGATGACGAGTTCCACGCCCATCTGGCCGAGCAACTCCATCGTCGTCGTCACGTCGTGCAGGTGCGGCACGTTGCTGATCGTGACGGGGCCGTCGGCCAGCAGCGTCGACGCGAGGATCGGCAGCACGGCGTTCTTCGCGCCGGAGATCCATACGTCGCCATTGAGGGGCTGGCCCCCGTTGATCACGATCTTCGCCACTCGCGCCTCTCGACTCTGGTCGCCGTCCATGCGGTTGGTTCCTGCGGGCATCCGGCCCGGAACGGTGCTGGCCCGCGAGGGCCATCGGGATCAGCCGCGGGCGGCTTCTTCTGGCGTCAACGTGCGCAGCGACAATGCGTGGATCTCGCCGCCCATCAATTCGCCGAGCGTCGCGTACACCATGCGGTGGCGCGCGAGCGGCAGCTTGCCCGCGAATGCGGGGCTGACCACGAGGGCTTCGAAATGCACGCCGTCGGGTCCGTTGACCTCGACGCGAGCGTCCGGCATGCCCTGCCGGATCAGATTCTGTACGGTCGTGCTGTCCATTTCCTGTCGATTCCATGGCCACGCGACTGCAACGCCGGGGCCGGTTGGACCGTCCTGCCTCGCGGGCGGGCGCGCCGGGACCACCCTGGCGGCGCCGGCCACCCGACGGCGAAACGGCTACAATGAGGCCGCGCATGGTACTCAAAATCCTGCAACTGCGCAGAAAACTTGCATATCCCGACCTTCCTCTCCCTTCCTCCGATCGCCCCTCGATGAATGCCCAGATGAGTCCCGCGGCACGCCCCCTGAGCAATCCCTTGCTCGACGCGACCGCGCTGGTGCGCAGCGCGCAGGCCGCGATTTCGACCGAGGCACGTGCGATCGAGGCACTGCACGACCGCATCGACGCGAACTTCCTCGGCGCCTGCCAGCTGATGTTCGAATGCGCGGGTCGGGTGGTTGTTTCGGGCATGGGCAAGTCGGGCCACATCGCGCGCAAGATCGCCGCGACGCTCGCCTCGACCGGCACGCCCGCGTTCTTCGTGCATCCGGGCGAGGCCAGCCACGGCGACCTCGGCATGATCACGCAGAAGGACGTGCTGCTCGCGCTGTCCAACTCGGGCGAGACCGACGAGCTGCTGACGATCCTGCCGCTGATCAAGCGCCAGGGCATCCCGCTGATCGCGATGACCGGCAACGAAGCGTCCTCGCTCGCGCGCCTCGCCGACGTGCACCTGGACACCAGCGTGCCGGCCGAGGCCTGTCCGCTCGGCCTCGCGCCGACGTCGTCGACGACCGCCGCGCTCGTGATGGGCGACGCGCTCGCGATCGCGCTGCTCGAGGCGCGCGGCTTCACCGACGAAGACTTCGCGCGCTCGCACCCGGCCGGCAGCCTCGGCCGCCAGCTCCTGCTCAAGATCAACGACGTCATGCACGTCGGCGCCAAGGTGCCGATGGTCGGACCCGACGTCACGATGACCGAAGCCCTCGTCGAGATGACCCAGAAGGGACTCGGCATGACCGCGATCGTCGACGACGAGCGCCGACTGCTGGGCGTGTTCACCGACGGCGACCTGCGCCGCGCGGTCGACGACGACGACATCGACCTTCGCACCACTCCGGTCACGCGTCTGATGACGCCGCAGCCGAAGACGGTGGCCGGTGACAAGCTCGCGGTCGAAGCCGCGCGCCTGATGGAAGCGCACAAGATCCACGCGCTGCTCGTCGTCGACGACGACAACCGCGTGGTCGGCGCGCTCAACATTCACGACCTGTTGCGGGCGAGGGTGGTTTGAGAGCCGTGAATGGTGATTGGTGATTGGTGATGAACGATTGAACTGCCCCCGGTCCGCCGCCAGCTCTTGCGAATCACGAATCACGAATCACCAGGCACGCCCATGCACCTCGCCGACCTCCCCACCGACATCCGTGAACGCGCCGCGCGCGTGAAGCTCGCCGTGTTCGATGTCGACGGCGTGCTGACCGACGGCAAGCTCTGGTACACCGCGGACGGGCACGAGCTCAAGGCGTTCAACGTGCTCGACGGGTTCGGGCTCAAGCGCCTGCTCGCGAACGGCATCGAAGTCGCGATCATCACGGCGCGGCTCAGCCACGTGGTTGCGTTGCGCATGGCCGAGCTCGGCATCGCGCACGTGTACCAGGACCAGAAGGACAAGCGCGCCTGCCTCGCTCAACTGCTCGGCGCATTGCAGCTCGCACCCGAGCAGGTGGCGTGGACCGGCGACGACCTGCCCGACCTCGCCGCGATGCGCACGGTCGGCCTCGCGGTCGCGCCCGCGAACGCGCATCCGTACATGCTCTCGCACGTGCACTGGCGCACGCGCAAGGCCGGCGGCGATGGCGCCGCGCGCGAGGTCTGCGACCTGATCCTCGCCGCGCAGGGCCACGTCGAAGGCGAGCTGGCGCTGTACCAGGGTTGAGCCCGTGATCGACAGGCGGTACTGGTTCGCCCTGTTCGCGCTCGCATTGCTCGCGGCGGGCAGCGGCTACCTCGCGTGGCTGCTGCGCGACCGACCCGATGCGCAGCAGTTCGCCGGACCGCCCCGCTCGGATTACACGCTCGCCGACTTCACGCTCAACGCGCTCGATTCGCAGGGTCGCCGGACGTTCCAGGTCAGCGGCCCGCGCCTCGTCCGGCGTGGCGACGACGGATCGATCCACGTGGCGACGCCGAACTACCTGCTCGTCGATGGCGGCGGCAAGGGCTGGCACGGCCGCTCCGATGCCGCGTGGGTCGATCGCGAAGGCACCGTCATGAAGCTGCAGGGGCATGTCGAGATGCGCCGCGACGCCGCCGGCGGCGAAGACCCGGTCGAACTCGTCACGCGCGACGTGACCGCCTGGCCGCGCGAGCACCGCATCGCGACCGAGGCGCCGGCCACGATCACCCAGCCCGGCTCTATACTTCGCGGCACCGGCATGCGCGGTGACCTCGATGCCCGGATCCTGGAGCTCATGTCCGATGTCCATTCGACCCTGCAACCCGCGCGCACGAAGCGTTGAGCGCCTCCTCGCGACCTTGCTGCTCGCCTGCGCGCTGCCCGCCCAGGCGCTCAGCACCGATCGCAACCAGCCGATGGACGTGAGCGCGAACTACTCGCGCATCAACCAGGGCGGCGGCGGCAAGCCCGGCACCACGTTCCTGCGCGGCGACGTGCGCGTCGTGCAGGGCACGATGAAGGCGAACGCGGCCGAGGCAACGATCGAGCAGGACGCGAACGGCGCGATCCGCCGCGTGATCCTCAGCGGCGACCAGGCGCAGCTCGAGCAGAAGCAGGACGGCGGCGGCCTGATGACCGCGCAGGCCGACCGCATCGAATTCGACAACGCGACGAGCATCGCCGAGCTCAGCGGCAACGTGAAGATCGTGCAGCAGGGTCGCGGCGAGTTCCGCGGCGCGCAGATGACCTACAACACCAATACCGGCCAGATGGAGAGCGGCAACCAGGAAGCCGGCGGTCGCGTGCACATGATCATCCAGCCGAAGAACCCCGCCCCCGCCGCGCAGCCGGCGCGCGCGGAAGACGCCGCCGGCAAGGACACCCCGACCTGATGCTGAGCGCGAGCGGCCTGCGCAAGAGTTACCGCGCGCGCACGGTCGTGCGCGATTTCGGTTTCCGGCTCGGCGAAGGCGAAGTGGTCGGCCTCTTGGGTCCGAACGGAGCCGGCAAGACCACCTCGTTCTACATGATCGTCGGACTCGTCGCGGCCGACGAAGGCACGATCCGCATCGACGACCGCGACGTGACCGACTTGCCGATGCACGCGCGCGCGCGGCTCGGGCTCGGCTACCTGCCGCAGGAGCCGTCGGTGTTCCGCCGGCTCGGCGTCGCCGACAACATCCTCGCGATCCTCGAACTGCGCGACGATCTCGACGAGGCCGGCCGCGCCGCCGAACTCGAATCGCTGCTCGACGACCTGCAGATCGGCCACATCGCGACGCAGATGGGCGTGAGCCTGTCCGGCGGCGAGCGCCGGCGCGTCGAGATCGCGCGTGCGCTCGCGGCCAAACCGCGATTCATGCTGCTCGACGAACCATTCGCCGGCATCGATCCGATCTCGGTCGTCGACATCCAGCGCATCGTGCGCCAGCTCAAGTCGCGTGGCATCGGCATCCTGATCACTGACCACAACGTGCGCGAGACGCTCGGCATCTGCGAGCGCGCCTACATCATGAGCGACGGCGCGGTGCTCGCGCAGGGAACGCCCGCCGACATCCTCGCCAACGAGCAGGTGCGCGAGGTGTACCTGGGGCGCGAGTTCAGGATGTGAGGTGGAACGCGCGGGCTGAGGGCTGAGGGCTGAGGGGTGTAGGCATCCGGCGAGGCGTTCCACGGGCACCAGGGCTCGAACGGAGTGCCCGAAGAGCGGCGTCGCGTGAGCTCTCCTTCGGACTCGGCGTCCTTCGGTCTTCCGTCTTGTCGGCCTTTGGCTCCGCGACGTCGCGCGCCGAGCACGCCGCGATTCCTGCGCGGAGGATGCATCGGCAGATCCCGATTGCCCGCCCGCAATGCGGATTTCGTCAAGCCCTGCCCGCGGCGGCGCTTTGGCGCTAGGATGGCCGAAACGGGACTTGGCACGCTTCGGGCATGAAACCCGCTCTCCAACTCCGTCTGGGCCAGTCGCTGGCCTTGACGCCGCAACTGCAGCAGGCGATCCGGCTGCTGCAGCTTTCGCGGCTGGAGCTGGAGATCGAACTCAACCTCGCGCTCGAATCCAATCCGCTGCTCGACCTCAGCGAGGAGGCGCCCGAGGGCGAGGACGGCGATGGCGACGCCGAGCCGCTCGAACAGGCGGAAGCGCCCGAGGCGCCGGACACCGACGAACAGCCGCTCGACCTCGAACTCGAGCGCAGCGAGTACCGCGGGACCGCACTCGACGAGGACGGCCTCGAGCCGCAGGATGCCGAACCCGAGGACCTGCGCGACCACCTGCTGTGGCAGCTGAACCTCACGCCGATGTCGCCGCGCGACCATGCGATCGCGGCCGCGATCATCGAAGCGGTCGACGACGACGGCTACCTTGCCGAGTCCGACGAAGGCATCTGCGAAACGCTCGCGTCGCTGCACGTGGTGACGCCGGCCGAAGTCGCCTCGGTGCGCCGGCGCGTGCAGCAGTTCGACCCGATCGGCGTCGCGAGCCGGTCGCTCAAGGAATGCCTCGCGGTGCAGCTCGATGCATTCGACGCGGGCACGCCCGGCCTCGACCTCGCGCGCGTGCTCGTCGCCGACCACCTCGAGACGATCGCTCGCCAGGACCGCGCTCGCATCTGCCAGCGCCTGCACGTGGAGGAAGCCGACTTCGATACCGCGCTCGCGCTGGTGCGCTCGCTTTCGCCCAAGCCCGGGAGTGGATTCGCGAACACGGCGGCCGAGTTCGTCGCGCCGGACGCGTATGCCCGCAAGGTCGGCGGCCGCTGGCAGGTCGCCCTCGCGCCGGGCTGCCAGCCGCGCCTGGGCATCAACGAGCACTATGCGAGCCTCATCGCGAAGGCGCGCCGCGACGATGCGAACTACCTCAAGGGCCAGCTGCAGGAAGCGCGCTGGCTGATCAAGAGCCTCAAGACGCGCGCCGAGACCATGCTCAAGGTCGCTGGCGCGATCGTGCGCGCGCAGGAGGCGTTCCTCGAGTTCGGGCCCGAGGCGATGCGCCCGCTCGTGCTCAAGGATGTCGCCGACGAGATCGGCATGCACGAGTCGACGATCAGCCGCGTGACCACGCGCAAGTTCCTGCATACGCCACGCGGCACCTACGAGTTCAAGTACTTCTTCTCGAGCGGCGTGACGACGGTCGATGGCGGCTCGGCCTCGGCGACCGCGATCCAGGCGATGATCCGCAAGCTCATCGAAGAGGAACAGACCGCGCGGCCGATCTCCGACCAGGGCCTCGCGACCGAACTCAACCGGCGCGGCATCAATGTCGCGCGCCGCACCGTGGCCAAGTACCGCGAGGCGATGAACATTCCCTCGTCGAACGATCGCAGCAGGCTCGCCTGATGCGACATCCTGCCATCCCGCGCGTGAATGCGCCGCGAGGGCGCTTGGGAACACCGCGTTCGGCCGCAGGTCCAATCAGGTGCGACCGCGCCGACGCCGATCACGACGTCGCGCGCGGGTACTGAAACGGGGCCGGCACGCACCGGTTCCATCCAGAAGGAGTCAGACATGCAGATCAACGTCAAGGGTCACCAGGTCGAAGTCACCGAAGCGCTGAACAGCTACGCGATCGGCAAGTTCGAGCGCGTCACGCGCGTCTTCGACCAGCTGCATGACGTGACGATCGTGCTCGGCGTCGAGAAGCTGCTGCACAAGGCCGAAGTCACGATGCAGCTGTCGGGCAAGACCCTGCACGCGGACGCGACCGCGACCGACATGTATGCCGCGATCGACGCGCTGGTCGACAAGGTCGAGACGCAGCTGCGCAAGCACAAGGAAAAGCTGACCGACCACCACGCCGACAGCGTGCGCGCCGCACGCTACAACTGACGCCGGCGGCACGCCGACAGGACCACTCCAGCGCCATGCCCTTCCTCGAGTTGCTGCCCGCCGAGCGGGTGCGGTACGGCCTTGTCGCGCGCGACAAGGCCGAGTTGCTGGACAGGCTCGCCGTGCTGCTTGCCGACGGCGGCGACTCGGCGCCTGCGCGCGAAGCGCTGGTCGCGCGCGAGCGCCTCGGCAGCACCGGCCTCGGGCACGGCGTCGCGATCCCGCACGGCCGCAGCGAAGCAGTCGCGGAGGCGCGCGCGGCGTTCGTGCGCCTCGACCCGCCGATCGACTTCGGCGCCGATGACCATGTCCCGGTCGACCTCGTCGCCGCGCTCATCGTGCCCGCGCATTTCACCGACCAGCATCTCAAGCTGCTGGCCGAGCTCGCGGAGATGTTTTCCAACGCGAGCGTGACGGCGCAGCTGCGCGGGGCGCCGGATGCCTCGGCGTTGCACGAGGTGCTGAAGAAAGGGCTGAGGGCTGAGGGCTGAGGGCGGAGGGCCGACGCCGAGACCATCGGGACCTCCTCCGTGGGAGCGCACCCTGTGCGCGATCGCGGGAATCGGCAATCTCCCGAACGACCGGTTTACTCCGTGGATCGCCCACAGGGTGGGTTCCTACGACGAATCGCCACGGCGCGGGCTCCTGCGACGACAGCAACGCTACAGCCGCCCGGCTCGCGACTGCGCCGGTCCTGACCTACACTGCGCGCGTCCCCACGGTTCCCTGTGCATGGCCACCTCGATCTTGCTCACCGCGCTGACCCCATGGATCGCCTGAGCGCGCGCCAGCTGTTCGATGCGGTCGGCGAGCGCCTGCAGTTGCGCTGGATCGCGGGCATGCGCGGGGAAACGCGTGCGATCGAGACCGGCGGCAACCAGGAGCGCCGGCCGTCGCTCGTGGGCTACCTCAACATCATCTATCCGAACAAGGTGCAGATCATCGGCACCGAGGAGCTCAACTACCTCGACGGCCTCGATTCGCGCCAGCGCTGGGAAACGGTCGAAAAAATCGTCGCCTACCGCCCCACCGCGCTGCTCGTGACCAAGGACCAGGCTGTCCCGGCGGACCTGCGCGAAGCGGCCGAGGAATCCAACACGCCGCTCTGGCAAAGCCCCAAGCGCGGGCATGAACTCCTGACCTACCTGCAGTACCAGCTCGCGCGCAACCTCGCGCGCCAGGTCACGCTGCACGGCGTGCTGATGGAGGTCTACTCGATCGGCGTGCTGATCACCGGCGAGAGCGGCACCGGCAAGAGCGAACTCGCGCTCGAGCTGATCACGCGCGGCCACCGCCTGGTGGCCGACGACGCACCCGAGTTCACGCTGATCGCGCCCGACGTCATCGACGGCACCTGCCCCGAGATGCTGCGCGACCTGCTCGAAGTGCGTGGGCTCGGCGTGCTCAACGTGCGCGACATGTTCGGCCAGACGGCGGTGAAGCCGTCGAAGTACCTGCGGCTGATCGTGCACCTGAAACCACAGAAGCTCGACACCACCGGCGACGCGATGATCCGGCTGACCGGCGATGTCGGTTATCGCGACGTGCTCGACGTTCAGATTCCGCAGATCATCATCCCGGTCGCGCCGGGCCGCAACATCGCGGTGCTCGCCGAAGCCGCGGTGCGCAGCCACATGCTCAAGAGCAAGGGTTTCGACCCGGCCCAGACCTTCATCGACCGCCAGGCGCACCAGATGCGCCGCCTGCCGCCATGGTAGACACGCCCGAAGCCACCCCGGCCGACGTGGCCGCCGCACAGCTGATCATCGTCAGCGGCCTGTCGGGCTCCGGCAAATCGGTCGCGCTGCGCACGCTCGAGGACCTCGGCTACTACTGCGTCGACAACCTGCCGGCCGCGCTGATGCCGGCGTTCGTGCAGGCGGTCACGCAGGAACCCGCGGGCCTCGCGCACAAGCTCGCGGTCGGCGTCGACGTGCGCAACCGCGCCGAGAACCTCAACCGGCTGCCCGAGATCCTGGCCCAGCTGGCCGGGCTCGACATCGGCTACCGTCTGGTGTTCCTCGATACGCGCGACGAGGTACTGATCAAGCGCTACTCGGAAACGCGCCGGCGCCATCCGCTGTCGGGCGATGGCCTCGGCCTCGCCGACGCGATCGCCGAGGAGCGGCGCCTGCTGCGGCCGATGCTCGCGATCGCCGACCGCACGATCGACACCAGCGACCTCAACGTGCATCAGTTGCGACGCGTCGTGATCACCGAAATGGGCCTCGCCGGCGGCACGATGACGCTGCTGTTCGAGTCGTTCGCGTATCGCCGCGGCGTGCCGACCGACGCCGACTTCGTGTTCGACGCGCGCTGCCTGCCCAATCCGCATTGGGACAGCCGCCTGCGCCCGCTTTCGGGCAAGGACGCGCCGGTGCGCGAATGGCTCGAAGCCAAACCCGACGTCATGCACTACGCGGGCGACCTCGGTGGCTTCCTCGAGACCTGGCTGCCACGCTTCGAAGCCGAAGGCCGCAGCTACGTGACGATCTGCATCGGCTGCACCGGCGGCCGACATCGCTCGGTGTACCTGTGCGAGCATCTGGCCGAACGCTTCCGCCAGCGCTATGCGCAGGTGCTGACGTACCACCGGGAGCTGGAATGATGAAAGCAGGGGTGAGCGGCGAGGGGCGAGGGGCGAGGGAAAGGCAGAAGAGCATGTCTTCGTGCGACGGCATGTCGCGCACGGCGTTCTGCTCTGCCCTCGCCCCTCGCCCCTCGTCCCTCGTCCCTGCGCGCGGGGCGCGCCCATGACCGTCGGCGTCCTGCTCCTGACCCACGAATCGATGGGCGCGGCGCTCGTGAATGCCGCACGGCACGTGCTCGGACGGCTGCCGTTGCCGATCGAGGTGCAGGAGGTCGCGGCCAGCGCCGATCCCGACCAGATGCTGCGCTCGGCCGCCGCGAATGCGCGCGAACTCGACCGTGGCGACGGCGTGCTGGTACTGTCGGACCTCTACGGCGCCACGCCGTGCAACATCGCCAGGCGCCTGCCCGATCTCGGCGTGCGCATGCATTGCGTGTCCGGATTGAACCTGCCGATGCTGTTGCGGGTCCTCAACTACCCGGAACAGTCGCTCGACGAACTCGCGCAGACCGCCGCGACCGGCGGCCGCGGCGGGATCGTGGTCGATACCCCGTGAAATGCAGGGGCGGGGGATGAGGGCCGAGGGGCGAGCACGAGCCACAAGTTCCGGCATCGCCCTCGCCCCTCGCCCCTCGACCCGCGCCCCCCCCTCACCCCTCACCCCTACCCTAGACCCCAGCCCGCCCAATGCTCGAAAAGGACATCGTCATCAGCAACAAGCTCGGCCTGCACGCACGCGCGTCCGCGAAGCTCGTGCAGGCCCTGCATGATTTCCAGTGCAGTGCGTTCCTCGCCTGCCGCGGCAAGGAGGTCAATGCCAAGAGCATCATGGGCGTGATGATGCTCGCCGCGGGCCTCGGAACGCCGGTGACGCTGCGCACCGACGGACCCGACGAGGAAGCCGCGATGCAGGCGATGCTCGGCCTGTTCGAACGCAAGTTCGACGAAGGGCAGTAGGATGGCACTGCCCGCGCCGCAGGAACGGCGCGGGTTCGAGGCGGTGGCCACGCAGCGGAGGAAGGCAAGCGCGTGCGACTCGTACTGACCGGCGGCGGCGCATCGCGCGGCATGGCGCTCGGTCGCGCTCGGCTCGAGCAACCCAGCCGCTTCCTCGTCGACGAGCGGCCACTGGCCGAGGACGAAGTCGAAGCCGAGGTCGCCCGCCTGCAACGGGCGCTGCTCGCCGCACGCGAGGAAATGCGCGTGCTGCGCGAAAAGCTGCACGGCACGATGGCGCGCGAGGTGGCGGAGTTCATCGACGCGCACAGCCTGATGCTGGCCGACCGCGAACTGACGACGGGCGTCTACGACCTGATCCGCAAGGGACGCTACCGCGCGAGCGCGGCGCTCAAGATCCAGCGCGACACGCTGGTCGCGATGTTCGAGGCGATGGACGATCCCTACCTGCGCAGTCGCAAGGAGGACGTCGAGCACGTGATCGCGCGCGTGCAGGCCGGCCTCGTGCGCGAATCCAGCCGCGAGGAGCGCCGGCTTGCCTCGCGCGTCGGGCAGATCCTCGTCAGCGACACGGTCTCGCCGTCGGAACTGATCCCGCTCGCCGAGCACGGCGTGCTCGGCGTCGTGCTGTCCTCGGGCAGCCAGGTCTCGCACAGCGCGATCCTCGCACGCTCGCTGCACCTGCCGATGATCGTCGCCGCGCACGAGGCGCTGTCTTCGATCCAGGACGACGACCTGATCCTCATCGACGGCGAGCAGGGCGAGGTCGTCGTGCACCCGACCGCGGTCGACCTCTCGCGCTACCGCGCGTGGCAGCGCGAGACCGCGCAGAAAGGCAAGCGCCTCGCGCTGCTGCGAGACGCCGAGACGCTGACGCGCGACGGCACGCCGATCGCGCTGCATGCGAATGCGGAATCGACGGGCGACGTCGCGCAGGCGCTCGCGCTGGGCGCCGCCGGCATCGGCCTCTACCGCACCGAGTTCCTGTTCCTGCAGCGTCGCGAACTGCCCGATGAAGACGAGCAGTTCCTCGCCTACCGCGACCTCGTGCTCGGCATGGGCGGCCTGCCCGTGACGATCCGCACGCTCGACCTCGGCGCCGACAAGGCCGACGCGAGCGGGCTGGTGCTCGACGACGAGGAGAATCCGGCGCTCGGCGTGCGCGGCGTGCGCCTGTCGCTGCGCCATCCGCAGCTCATGGCGACGCAACTGCGCGCGATCCTGCGCGCGTCGGCCTACGGGCCCGTGCGCATCCTCGTGCCGATGGTCTCGGCGGGCGCCGAGATGGCGAGCGTGCGGCGCATGCTCAACGAGTGCGCCCGCGACCTGCGCACGGCCGGCCACGAGATCGCCGACAACTTCGAGCTCGGCGCGATGATCGAGGTACCGGCCGCAGCGCTCGCGCTGCAGGGCATGATCCGCGCGCTCGACTTCATCTCGATCGGCACCAACGACCTCGTGCAGTACACGCTCGCGGTCGACCGCAACAACGACCAGCTCGCGAACCTCTACGATCCGCTGCACCCGGCGGTGCTGAAGCTGCTCGCGCAGACGATCGCGACCGCACGTCGCGCCGGTCGGCCGGTGGTGCTGTGCGGCGAGATGGCCGGCGACCGTCGCCACACCGCGCTGCTGCTCGCGCTCGGCCTCACCGACCTCAGCATGCATCCGGGCATGCTGCTCGAGATCCGCGAAACGATCCGCGGACTCGACCTTTCCGCGCTGCGCTCGCACGCGAAGGCACTGCTGCGCGCGCCGACGCGCGAGCGTATCGGAAACGTGCTCGCGAAGATGGAGGCCGAGTGTTCGGCCACGACCGTGCGCGGAATCTGCGCGCTGGAGTGACCACGGCGCGGCGAGAAGGAGTGGCGCCCGCAGCGGTTCGTCCGGCGTGCAGGCGAAACCTCGGGGTCCAAACGCCGTTCGCCCTGAGCGCAGGCCGAAGGCCGGAGTCGAAGGGCCACTGGCCCGCGGCGCTGCCATCCTGCGCGCTCCGATACTGCGGCGACGGCGCTGCGCCCGGCGCAAACCAGACCTTGCAGCGAACAGGATGCGACCTCACAAGCAGCAAGCCGCATGGCATCATCCGCGCCCATGACTGTCCCCGCGCTCGCTTCCCACGTCGATCCCCGCGTTCTCGCCGACGCGGATCGGCACGCCGCCGCGTTCGCACGCCGCGACCCGTTCCGCCACGTCGTCATCGACGGCTTTTTCACGCCCGCATATGCCCATTCGCTGCTCGCGCAGTTCCCCGCGTTCGAGCGCGGCAATGCGCGCAACGAGGCGGGCGAGCTAGGCAACAAGTCGACCGTCGAACGCATCCGGGGCCTCGGCGAACCTTGGGCGCGCCTCGACGACCTCGTGAAGTCGAAAGCGTTCCTGGATCTGGTCGGGCACGTCACGGGTATCGATGGCTTGCTCTACGACCCCTGGTATTTCGGCGGAGGCACGCACGAAAGCCGCAATGGCCAGGATCTGGACGCGCACGTCGACTTCAATCGCCATCCGGTCGAAGGCTGGCATCGCCGGCTCAATCTCATCGTCTATCTCAACCACGAGTGGGAGGATGGCTGGGGTGGATCGCTCGAGCTGCATTCCGATCCGCGCTCGCCGGACAACAGAATCACGCGACTGACGCCGCTGTTCAATCGCGCAGTGATCTTCGAGACCACCGAGTGGAGCTGGCACGGGTTCGGTGCGATCCGTTTGCCCGAAGATCGCAAGACGACGACTCGCAAGTCCGTCGCGCTTTACTTCTACACGCACGAGCGGCCCGAATCGGAACTCGCCGATTCCCATTCGACGATTTACGTCGACCTGCCGCTTCCCGAACGTTTCGAGGCCGGCCATGTGCTCGACGGCGGCGATGTCGCGGAGCTGCGTACCCTGCTGGCCCGACGCGACCAGCATATCCAGCGTCTGTATCGCGACATCGGCCGGATCACGACGGAACTGGAGCGGGCCCGTCACGCATTGTACAGTGGTGCATTCGGCCGCACCCGGTACTTTGCCGGGCTCGTCCGCAACTGGCTCCGACGCAACTCCTGACAGCGGACCAGCCGATCATCGCGCACACCTGTCGGAGGCGTTGTTGAAAACCACTGAGATCTGCGGTCGCGCGCAGCAATTCCGGCGCGAGCTCGAAGAAACCAAGCGCGAGCTCGCGCCATCGGCGTTCGGCTGGTATCCGTATGGCACCCTCAACAATTTCACAATCCTCGAGCGGCTTCTCTCGAAAAGCGGTCGCAACCTCCTGGAGTTGATCGACGGTTTGCCGATCGCCGACATTGGCGCAGCGGACGGCGACACCGCATTCTTCATGGAATCGCTGGGGCTCGAAGCGGATGTCATCGACTATCCCCCGACGAACTTCAACGGCTGCCGCGGCGTGCGACTGCTCAAGGAAGCCAGGCAATCGGGCATCGGCATCCACGAAGTCGACCTGGACGCGCATTTCGACCTGCCGCGCGAGCGCTACGGTCTCGCGTTCTTCCTCGGGATCCTCTATCACCTCAAGAATCCGTTCGGCGCTCTCGAAAATCTGTCGCGACGCGCCAGGCACGCCCTGATCAGCACGCGCGTGATGCGCTACAACACACCTCCGCCCAAGCTGTTCGGCCGATCGAGCAGCCCTGAGAGAGTCGCGCTGCACAATGTGCCCGTTGCCTACCTAGTGGGTCCGTACGAGACCAACGGCGATCCCACCAACTATTGGATGTTTTCGGAAGCAGGCCTGCTGCGAATCCTCGATAGGACCGGATGGGACGTGCTCGACCACATCTCGGTGGGCAACACGTCGGAGTCCGACCCTGCGACCGATGCGGGAGACGAACGAGCGTTCTGCCTCGTGCGGAGTCGACACTAGCGCAACCGGACCCTCCGAAGCCTTGCCGATGAACGACCGAGGCCCACGTCGGAACGATCGGGTCGGACTGCTCCATGCGTCTACCACCTCGCTTCGCTCGGAGGACCCGCAGCGCTCAACGCTCGCGCCGATACATCACCATCGCGAGCGGCGCGAACACCAGCGTCAGCAGCGCGGCCGCGACGAGCACCCAGATGATGTCGCCCTGCGCCGGCTGGCCGTGCATCAGTCCGCGCGCGGCGCTGGTCAGGTGGGTCACGGGATTAAGCGAGACCACCGTCTGCATCCAGCCCGGCATCGTTGCGGGGTCGACGAAGATGTTGCTGACGAAGGTCAGCGGGAACAGGAACAGGAAGCTCGTGGTCATTACCGACTCCGGCGTGCGCACGAGCATGCCGACGATGATCCAGAGCCACGAGACCGCCGAGGTGAATACCAGCATCAGCGCGAGCGCGAGCAGCACGCCGCCGATGCCGCCCTCGGGCCGGAAGCCGAGCAGGAATCCGACGGTCAGGACCACCACGGCCGCGAGGCCATAGCGCGTGAGGTCGCCGAGCAGCGCGCCGACGATCGGCGCGGGCTGCCAGATCGGCAACGAGCGGAAGCGGTCGTAGAGGCCCTTGGTGATGTCGGTGTTGAGGCCGACGCCGGTGTAGACGGTCAGGAACACCATCGTCTGCACCACGATGCCCGGCACGAGGAACTGCAGGTAAGCCGCCGGTGATCCGGCCAGCGCCCCACCGAACAGATACGTGAACATCAGCGTCGACATGATCGGGAACACGACCACGTCGAACAGCTGGAATGGCACGTGCTTGATCTTGAGCATCGCGCGCCAGGCGAGCGTGAGCACCGCCGAAAGGCGGCCCGGCGGCCGCGGTCGTGCGTCGCGCGAGATCACATCGTGCAGGCTGGTCGTGCTCATGCGGCTTCCTCCGTCTTGCGGGCATCGGCCGCGTGGCCGGTCAATGCGAAGAACACGTCGTCCAGGCTCGGCTGCGCGAGGCTGAATTCGGCGATGCCGAGGCCACCTGCCGCGAGCGCCGCGAGCGCCTGCGGCACGCGTTCCTCGTGCAGGATGCGCACGCTGAAGCTGCCGGGCTCCTCGCCATCGGTCGCCGTGCTGCCGAGTGCCTCGGCCAGCAGTGCGCGCGCCTCGTCCGCGCGCGCCGCATCGACGAGCCGCAGTTGCAGGCTGCGCCCGCCGACCGACTGCTTGAGTTCGCGGCTGGTGCCTTCGGCGATGACCTTGCCGTGCTCGATCACCGCGAGGCGGTCGGCGAGGCGGTCGGCTTCCTCGAGGTACTGCGTGGTCAGCAGCACCGTCGTACCCTCCGATGCGATCGCGCGCACGATATCCCAGACCTGGCTGCGGCTGCGCGGATCCAGGCCCGTGGTCGGCTCGTCGAGGAACAGCAGCTCGCTGCCGGTGACGAGGCTCGCGGCGATGTCGAGTCGACGGCGCATGCCGCCCGAATACGTGCGCACGAGGCGCTTGCCCGCGTCCGAGAGGTCGAACGCGGCGAGCAGCGCCTGCGCGCGTTCGCGCGCGCCGCGCCACGAGAAGCCGAGCAGGCGTGCGATCAGCACGAGGTTCTCGTGGCCCGTGAGTTCCTCGTCGACCGAAGCGAACTGACCGTTGAGGCTCACGCGCGCGCGGATCGCGTGGGGTTCGCCGACCACGTCGTGGCCGAGCACGCGCGCACTGCCGCCGTCTGGCCGCAGCAGCGTCGCGAGCATGCGCACGGTGGTGGTCTTTCCAGCCCCGTTCGGGCCGAGCAGCCCGAACACGCTGCCGCGCGGCACGACGAGGTCGATGCCGTCCACGGCGCGCACTTTTCCGAACAGCTTCACGAGGGCGCGGGTTTCGATCGCGGGTTCCATGCAGGGTCCTTCTGGGTGCGATTCAGGGACGACGAACGGGGGCACTTCGTTTCGACGCCGGCATGATGCCCATTGGGCACGC
Organism: Pseudomonadota bacterium; assembly: GCA_023430685.1. Lineage (GTDB taxonomy): Bacteria > Pseudomonadota > Gammaproteobacteria > Xanthomonadales > Rhodanobacteraceae > Dokdonella_A. The sequence continues at coordinate 26,732 of JAEYZH010000050.1, forward strand.
AAGGCGATCTTCCCGGCTCCTGCTTCCCCCGCTTGCGGGGGAAGATGCCCCGCAGGGGCAGAAGGGGGCACGCTCCTGATCTTGATCTTGCCCGTGCAGCGTGAGCGAAGATCAAGAGCTTCCCTCATCCGCCCTGCGGGGCACCTTCTCCCGCCGGCGGGAGAAGGGAGCTGCGAGCGGCACTCAACTTAAATCCGCGCGCGTTCCTCGCGAGCCGCCTGTTGTTCCGCGCTCGTCAGCGCGACCTTGTCGCGCAGGTAGACCGGCGCGACGGCATCAGGTGTCATGCCGCGCCCGGCGCGCGCGAGCGGCAATGCGAGCAACGCGACGTCGACCGCGAGCGGATAGGCGACGCCTTCCTCCCACGCCGGAGGCGCCGGCAAGCGCGCGAGCAGCACGTCGCGCCAGGCCGACCAGCCGGTGCCGATCACGTTCCAGCGTTCGGTAACCGGCAGCACGAGCCTGTCCGCCGGACCGACCCATTCCGCGTCGAGCGGTTCAACCCATCCGTCCGCCGTGCGCCGGAACGATCCGGCGTAGATTTCTCCCATGCGCGCATCGATCGCGGCGAGGATCGCCGCGCCGTTGTCGGGCGCCTGCATCGCGAGCGCGGCGAGCGATGAAACCGGCACCAGCGGCAGGTCGAGCGCGAGCGCGAGGCCTTGCGCCGCCGACACCGCGAGCCGCACGCCGGTGAAGGCGCCGGGGCCGACGCCGACCGCGATCGCATCGAGCGCGTGGCGGCCGATGCCGGCCTCGGCCAGCACCTGTTCGCACATCGGCAGCAGCAGTTCGGCATGCCGGCGCGGTGCGATCTCGCTGCGCGCGACGAGCGCATCGCCATAAGCCAGCGCGACCGAGCAGGCCTCGGTCGCAGTCTCGATCGCGAGCAGGTTCATCGGCCGATTCTACATCGGTCGTTCCGCGCGTCGCGGCGCCATCGCGTACCAGTCGACGCGGCGGGTCAGGTACATCAGCAGCGCGACGGTCGCGAGCAATGCGAGCGCACCCATCAGCAACGCGTGGTCCTCGCTCGTGACGAGGCCGTAGAGCAGCGCATAGACGAGGCCGAGCAGTCCGCCGAGCATCCAGCCAGCGCGGCGCTGGCGCAGCACGGCCACCGCGTAGCCGCCGATCATCGCGACGCTCGCAGCGGCCGCGACGACGTAGGCCCACGCGAATCCGGCCTGTTCCGACAACGCGAGCAGCACCACGTAGAACGTGCACAGCGCGAGCCCGACCAGCAGGTACTGCACCGGATGCACGCGCAGGCCGCGCAGCACTTCGAACAGGAAGAACGCGACGAAGGTCAGCGCGATGAACAGCACGCCGTACTTGCCCGCGCGCACGTTCTGCTGGTACGGACTGGCCCGCTGCACCAGCGCGACGCCGAACGCGGAGGCATCGAGCGCGATCGAACCCGCCTCGCGTTCGTGCCAGCGCTGCGCGATGCGGCGGTTGAGGTCGAGGACCTGCCAACTCGCGCTGAACCCGTCCGCCTCGACGCTGCGCTCGGCCGGCAGGAAAGCGCCATCGAATCCCGGATCGGGCCAGCGCCCGCGGATCGCGACGTCGGTCTGGCGCGCGAGCGGCAGGGCCGAGAAGCGTTCGCTGCCCGCGAGTCCGAGTTCGAACGCGAACGGCAGCGGACCGGCCAACGCCGCCTCATCCAACGCGATCGGCGCTGCGACAGCCGCGACGCCCGCGACACCGCCGCTGTCGGGGCCGAATGCGGATTCAACCTCGCCGACGCGCAAGGCCGACGCGCGCCGGATCCCGCGCACGTCGGCGATCGGCACGCGCAGTTCCGCGCGCTGCCATTGCGGTTCACGCCCATTCGATGCGATCGCGGCGACGTCGCTCGGTGCGAAGCGGCCCTCGACCTTGATCGCGGCGACGTAGACCGGCGTTTCGTAGAGTCCGTAGCGGCGCAGCTCGGGTGTCAGCGTCGCATCGAGCTGCAGGCGATCGGGCAGCACGAACGCGCGTTCCTCGAGCGTCACGAAGCCGTTCTCGCGCTGCTCCTGCCAGCGCACCGGCACCACCAGCACCGGCCCGCCGACGAGCTGTTGCCCGCCCCAGCGTTCCGCCACGCGCGCGGTCGCTTCGCGAGCGCGGCCTTCGCGCTCGCGCACGAGGTCATTGACCTGAGCAAGCGGTACCAACATGAGTAGCGCGAGCAACCCGATGCCGAGCACCTTGAATGTCACGCCCTGGGTGAACGCGGCCATGCGTTGTCTCCTCGGTGTCGGAAGGGTCCGATTGCAGCGCAGGACTGAGGTACGGGCGGGGCGAGACGTGGCCGATTGCAGGCCCATCGCTGCCGAACAAGCGAAGCTCGAACGGCCACGGGCCGTGTAGGCTGGACGACCGAAGGTCGGCCGGCCGCTCTTTGCTTCGTTGTGCAACAAGCGCCGGCCGCGCTTCGCGCGTCCAGCCTACAAGTGCAACGAACGCCGACCGCCCGACGCACTTCTTCGCGGCAGCCGGTGATACTCTCGCGGCCATGCTAGGCCGACGACGAGGCGCGTGATGACCCCGATCGAGGACCGGTTGCTGGGCTTCGTGCTCGGCGTGATCACGGGCTGGGTCGCGCACTGGCTGCTCCAGCGCCTGCGCGGCAAGCGCCCCGCCCCGCAGCCACCTCGGCGCGACGACCTTGCCGATGCATTCGCGCCGGTGGCGCCCGCGCCCGCGCGCGCGAGCGAACCGGAATCGTTGTCGGCGGTCGAAGTCACTGCCCATGTGCGCGTCGTCGACGTCACGGCCGCGCGCGCCGCAGGGTTCAACATCCGCCACATGGACGACCTCACGGTCATCGAGGGCATCGGTCCGAAAATCGCGGACCTCCTGCATTCCAATGGCATCGGCAGCTTCGCCGAGCTTGCGGTGCAACCGGTCGAAGACCTCGTCGCGATCCTCGACCGTGGCGGCGCGAACTTCCGGCTTGCGAATCCCGGGACCTGGCCCGAACAGGCCCGGCTCGCCGCCGGAAACCACTGGAAGGAGCTCAAGCGCATGCAGCGCGAGATGATTGGCGGGCTGCCGCCTGCGGAGCCGGGCGCCTGACCCGCGTCGCCGGCTCGCGCAAGCGCGGCCCGATCCCGGCGCGGCGTGTCCGATGAGTGCAGCTGCATCCGGCGACACGCGCTCACGCATCCGCGCGATCATCGCCGCCTCGTCGGGCAACCTCGTCGAGTGGTTCGACTTCTACATCTACGCGTTCACCGCGGTTTACTTCGCGCCTGCATTCTTCCCGGCCGGGGACCGCACCTCGCAACTGCTGAACGCCGCCGCGATCTTCGCGGTCGGCTTCCTGATGCGGCCGATCGGCGGGTGGCTGTTCGGCCGCATCGCGGACCGTCACGGACGCAAGACGTCATTGGTCGTGTCGGTGCTGATGATGTGCGGCGGTTCCCTGATGATCGCTTGCCTGCCGACGCACGCGGGCATCGGCGCGTTCGCGCCGGCGCTGCTGCTGCTCGCGCGCCTCGTCCAGGGCCTCTCGGTCGGCGGCGAGTACGGCATCACCGCGACCTACATGAGCGAGATCGCCACCCGCGGTCGGCGCGGTTTTCTCGCCTCGTTCCAGTACGTGACCCTGATCGGCGGGCAGCTGCTGGCTGTGCTCGTGCTGGTGCTGCTGCAGCAGGCGCTCGACGATGCGCAGCTGCGCGCCTGGGGCTGGCGCGTCCCGTTCGTGATCGGAGCACTCGCAGCGCTCGTCGCATTGCGGCTGCGCGCGACGCTGATGGAAACCAGCACGACCGAATCGCGCGCGGATCGCGATGCCGGGAGCGTGGTCGCGCTGCTGCGGGACCACCGCAAGGCGTTCCTCGTCGTGCTCGGCTACACCGCGGGCGGTTCGCTGATGTTCTACACGTTCACGACCTACATGCAGAAATACCTCGTCAACACCGCGGGCATGCCGATCCGCAGCGCGAGCCACGTGATGACCGCCTGCCTGCTCGTATTCATGCTGATGCAACCGCTGTTCGGCGCGCTCTCCGACCGCATCGGCCGGCGCCGCAACATGCTGCTGTTCGCAGGGTTCGGCGCGCTCGCGACGCTGCCGCTGCTGCACGCGCTCGGCAGCGTGACCGATCCGTTCGCCGCGTTCGCGCTGGTGACCGTGGGGCTTGCGATCGTGAGTTTCTACACCTCGGTCGCAGGCATCGTGAAGGCCGAGATGTTTCCGATCCAACTGCGCGCTCTCGGCGTCGGCCTTTCGTACGCGATCGCGAACGCGCTGTTCGGGGGTTCGGCCGAGTATGTCGCGCTCGCGCTCAAGCGCGCCGGCGTCGAGCCGATGTTCTACGCCTATGTCACCGTGATGCTGCTGATCGCGTTCGCGGCGAGCCTGCATCTCCCGCGCAGGCCGCGCTACCTCCACGACGACGAGCCGCCCCCGTAGGCTGGACGACCGGAGGTCGGCCGGCCGCTCCAAACGCAATCGCACAACAGCACGGGCAGCGCTGGCCGCGTCCAGCCTTGCAAGAAGCATGGCTGGCGACCCGCCAGCGTCCTCGTACCCGCAGGCCGGATGACCGTCGGCCGGCCGCTCTTCGCGGCCGAATACGCGCGTCGGCGCGAATCGGTGACACGAAAATCCCCGCAGTTCCGGCGTCTCACGACGAGCGGCTGCGGGGGTGGTCTCTCGTGGTTGCCTGACGCGGAAGGGGGATCGCGGCAGGCGTCGTGACTATCGGCGCCGCGCGTCTCAGGACGCGCGACACTTCAGCCGGATGTCGTGCCCGGCAGTTCCCATCGCGGGCCTGCGCCGCTTGCGTGCGGCCGCCCGCCTTGTCGGTCACGCGGCATCGGTTGCCGGGGGAGAGCCGATCCCCGAAGCGGGAATCGGCTCGCCGGTCCATCTGCGGTTACGGCTCGAGCGGATCGAACCCGTTCTTGAACAGCGTGTCGTCGACGCGCAGGTAGATCGTGCTCGAGTTGTTGCCGGCAGGATCGGTCAGGCCCGAACCCGGCGACAGGGACACCGTCGCCGAATTGAAGAACTCGTCATAGTCGTTCGCCGGATCCGCCGCCGGATCGACTGCGCCGGACTGCGTGAACGTCAACGCCGCGCTCTTCGGCATCGAGGCAATCGTGACATCGAGTGCCCCGGCACCCTGGTCGGGCGTCGGACAGCTGGTCCCGACAGCCGCGGTGCACTGCCAGACCAGGCTCGCCGGATCGATGCGATCGGGCACGAGGTCCTGCACGCGCACGCCCGCGGTATCTGCTTCGCCGTCGTTGCCGACCGTGATCGTGAACGTCACCGTGTCGCCCATCGCAGGCCTCGTCTCGTCGACGGTGGACTGGATCCAGAGATCCGCGACGGTTGGAACCTGGATCGCCACGCTCGTGGTCGCCTGCGCGGCCGCCATGTAGTTCGCGTTGCCGGCCTGGTCCGCTGCAAGCGTGCAAAGGCCGCCCGACACCATCGTCACCGTGGTGCCGCTGACCGAGCAGACGCCGGGCGCGAGCGAGCTGTACACGATCGATTCGCCCGAGTTGGGCTCATCGCTGGTCGCGAGCGGCGAGATCTCGAACATCTCGCCCGCATGGAACCAGCGCTCGGTTTCGACCTGAGTCGGGAACGTCAGCGTCTGGCTCGCCTGCGCGATCGTCAGCGACTGCTCGACCTGCGGCGCCGGGTTCCATGCAGTGTCGCCGGGCTGGTCCGCGGTGATCGTGCACGTGCCCGCCGCGAGGATCGACATGCTCGTTCCACTTACCGAGCAGACCGTCGGCGTGGTCGAGCCATAGACGACTTCGAGCCCGGAACTTGCAACCGCCGGCGGGTCGATCGCGAACGTGCCGCCCGTGCTGTAGGTCTGGCCCGCCTGCGCGTCGAAGCTGATGGTCTGGTTACCCATCGGCGTGACCGTGTTACTGATGCCTGCCGCACCTTGCCCCGCCGAGTTCGACGCCGTGACCGCGCAGGTGTACGCGGTGCCGTTGACGAGGCCGGTCAACGTGACCGGCGGCGTGCCGGTGCCACTCACCGTGTTGCCTCCGGCGCAGCTGACGTCATAGGCGAGCGCGCTGTCGCCGCCGTCGCTCGCGGGCGCCGACCAGTTGACTTCGACTTCGGCGTCGCCTGCCACCGCAACGACGTCCTGCGGTGCGCTCGGCACGGAAGGCAGCACCGTGATCGAGTACGACTGCGAGCCGCTGCAGCCGCTCGCGTCATTGGCCGTGATCGTGAAGTTGAAGGTGCCGGTTGCCAAAGGCGTGCCGGAAATGAGGCCGGAAGGCGAAATCGTCACGCCCGGCGGCAAGGCGCCCGCGGTGATCGCGAAGTTCGGCGCGCCGAGCGCGCCCGTCTGGGCAAGAGTCTGGCTGTAGGCCTGGCCCCACGTCGCACCGGGCAGCGGACCGCTGCCCGGCGTCAGTGACATCACGGGGCAGACGTAGGGCGTGTACACCGCATTGTCGATGCCGATGTAGTCCGAATTGGTGCCGGAAGGACCGGCCCCGGTGACGAAGTAGCGAAACGCCATTCGACCCGAAGTGGGCGCCGGCAGCCCAGACATCGTGATCGTGAATTGCGTCCAGGACCGCGGATAGCCGCCCACGACAAGGGTCGGATTGATGGACAGGATCAGCGTGGTGAAGTCTCCGACGTTGTTGCCGGGAGCGCCGACATTGGTGCTCGCACCGTTCGTGCTCAGGCGCACCTCGAGGCGGTCGGGATAGTCGGTGCCGACGTCGTACTTGCGCGTGTAGAACGTCAGGACATCGCCATTGCGGAACGTACGGTTCGGCGTCAGCAGCCAGTTGCTGATGATGCCGGACCCGCCCGTGGTGCTGTTGAAGTTCACGCCGATGTAGGCGTTCGGCGCGCCGTTGTAGGCATCGAACGGACCGCCGGCCGCGACGTTCGTGCCCTGGAACCAGCTCAGGATGCCGATCGGGGCACTGTTGTTCTGCATGAACCAGCCGCTGCCCGCGAGCAGGGTGATGTCGTCGAAGTTCTCGGTGAAGGATTGCGCGTTGGCGGAACCGCAGAGTGCGGCGAGAAGGACGGCGGCAGAGCCGATCGCATGGCGCATTCGCTTCCCGCCGCGCTTGAGCGAGGCCAGCAAGGCAGCGCCGGGGCGCGGTGTGGACCTGGACGACATGATGTTTTCCCCTGTGGATGATGACGCCGATACGCTCGAATCGTTCATCGCGGCCTTCGCCGGGATGGTTCACGCATGCTGCGGTGGAACTCCGCCGACGTGTGGCTCCAAACGAGCGCACACGAATGCACGGAAGATGCTCGTCGACACACCAGCGCTGGCCAACGCAACGCGCGCGAAGGCGACGACGAGCATCATCCGCCAGCGATCGCATCCCTCGCGTCCGTGTCGGCATGTGACACGAACGGGAGACGCACGCACGCGACAAGCCGACGTCATCGCTCCCGAGCACGCGCCGCGCCGTACACCGCAACGACGGAACCTTCGAAGCCCGTGGCGTACAGCAATCGACGTGCCAACCCCTGTCGGGACTGGACGCGCCTCGGCGGTGTCGAGCGACTCGGCATCAACGCGACGCGCGCGGCGGCGGCGGCGTCCAGGATCAATCGGGTTGTCGCCAGTGTGGTGGGCCGTGATGGGATCGAACCATCGACCAATGGATTAAAAGTCCACTGCTCTACCGCTGAGCTAACGGCCCGCTGACATCGAGCGCCCGCCGAGGCCGGACGCAGTCGCATCGGCATGACGGAAAGCCAAGGCCGGGGGCACTCGCGACCGCATGTGCGCCGAATCGGCCTGCTTGTTCGGGCCGCGCAGTTTACCCGTCGCGCCCGCCAGGTGGTAGCACGACGCTCCGCGACCGGCGGCGCGTGCGGCGACGCCGGTATGCGCATCACGCGCAGTGACGATGGCGCCTGATGCATGTTGCCGATGCCGTGCGAAGCCGACACCGCATCGCGCGATCGCGTCACGCCCTGACATTCCTTGCTTGATCGTGCCGTCGCCACCTCGGCGATCGTGCAGGCAGGGGGCTGCGCTCTGGCACGCGCCTTGCTTTGAGGTGCGCACGCCCGCAATCCCCGTGCTGCTCCGGCAGCGCGGCGGATGCACCCTGGAGAACCCCGTCGATGACACCGCCTTTCCGGAACAGCGAGCGCTGGCGCCGGCGGATCGTACGCCACGCCTGCACTGCGGCGATCGCGAGCGCGCTCGCATCGGCCTCGGCGCCGATGCAGGCGGCCGCGCAATCGGGTTCCCCGAAGGCCGACATCGCAGAACTTCCGCTCGAGGAACTGCTGGACCTCGAAATCTACTCGGCCTCGCGCTTCTCGCAGAAGACGCGTGAAGCACCGTCGGCGGCGCGCGTGATCACCTCGACGGAAATCCGCGCGCAGGGCTGGCGCACCCTCGCCGAGGCGCTCTCGAGCCTGCCCGGCCTCTACACGAGCTACGATCGCACGTACGCCTACCTCGGCGCACGCGGGTTCCTGCGTCCGGGCGACTACGACAGCCGCTTCCTGCTGCTCGTCGACGGCATCCGCGTCAACGATCCGGTGTACGACCAGGCGCCGATCGGCACTGACGCACCAGTCGACATGCGACTGGTGGAGCGCATCGAATACGTGCCCGGGCCGGGGTCGTCGGCGTTCGGATCGAATGCATTCTTCGGCGTCATCAACGTGGTCACGCGCCGCCCCGGCAAGGCACCCGGCGCGAGCGCGGCAATCGAAGCCGGCTCGCTCGGACGACGCGGTGCATTCGTCGAATACGCGGCTGCCGACCGCGACGGATTCGAATGGCTGGTCGCCGGCAGCCGCATGCGCAGGGATGGCGGCGACCTGTACTTCCGCGAGTTCGACACGCCCGCGGAGGGCGGCGGCATCGCGCGCGGGCTCGACGACGTCGCGGTGGATCGCGTCTTTCTCAAGGCGGCCGCCGGCAACGCCTCGCTCACGATCGCGCATGCGGTGCAGACCAAGGGCGATCCGACCGCGTCCTATGACCAGCTGTTCGGCGATCCGCGCAGCCAGGCGCGGGATGCGCGCACGATCGCGGACTTCAGCGTGAATGGCACGTTGACGCGGGACCTGGCATGGTCCGCGCACGTGTTCGCCGGTCGCTACGACTACCGCGGCACCTACGTGTACGAGCCTCCACCAGGGCCGCTGAACCACGACACCGCGGCCGCACGCTGGGCAGGTTTCGGCGTGCAGGCGGTGTACGGCGGCTGGGCCGGGCACAAGCTCGTATTCGGTTTCGACGGCCAGCGCGACATCCGCCGCGATCTCGGCAATCACGATCGCGATCCCGACGCGGTCCATCTCGACGAGCGCAGCACGAACACGCATCTCGGCCCGTTCATCCAGGACGAAATCGAAATCGGCAGACACCTGCGCCTCAACGCGGGCCTGCGCTACGACCATGCGAGCGCAGCGGGATCGGATCTCAGCCCGCGCGCCGCGCTGATCTACACGCCAGACGCGGACACCACGCTGAAGGCACTGCTCGGCAGCGCGTATCGCGCGCCGAATGCCTACGAAACGTCCTACACGGTGCCGGGCGAAGGCGGCCAGATCGGCAATCCGGATCTCGATTCGGAGCGCATCCGCACCACCGAGCTGGTCTGGTCGCAACGGCTCGCGGCGGGCACCACGCTCACCGCGTCCGCGTACCGTTTCGACGTCAGGGACCTGATCAGCCAGGTCACGGACGAGCAGGCCGGCCAGCTGACGTTCGCCAATCGCGGGCGCGTGACCGCCGAGGGCCTCGAGTTGTCGGTCGACCATGCCTGGGGCAACGGCGCGAGCGCACGCGCGAGCTACAGTTTCGCCGATGTCGACGACGCGAGCGGGCAGCCCGTGCACAACTCGCCGCGCACCCTCGTGAAACTCGGCCTGGTCGCGCCGATCGCGCACGGGCGCCTGCTGTTCGCGCTGGATGCGCGCTACGTCGGGTCCCGCCTCGGCGAATCCGGCCGCGTCGATCCCCATGCCACGCTGGATCTTGCACTCCGCTATCCCGTGCCGGGTGACCGCCTCGAACTCGGCCTGAAGCTGCGCAACGTGTTCGACGCCCGATATGGCGACCCGCCCGGGCCCGCGTTCGCGCAGGGTGAAATCGAACAGGACGGTCGCACTCTCCTGTTCGAAGCAGGCGTGCGCTACTGATGCGCGCGCGCAGGTCACACTTGCTCGCCCTGCTCGTCGCGCTCGCCGCGCAGGGCGCGGACGCGCGCGCACAGGTCGACGCGGAAACGCTCAAGGCCGCCTTCATCTACAACTTCGCGATCTACACCACCTGGCCGCCACCGCCGCGCGACGTGGTCGCGATCACGCTGTGCGTGGACCGCACCAGCACGCTGGTGCGCGCACTGCGCGAGCTCGCGGGCAAGCGCGTGCAGCAGCGCACGCTCGCGGTGCGCGAGGTCGATGCGACCGCCGCTCCGCTCGCGGGATGCGACATCCTGATCACGACCGCCGCGCGGCCGGGTCCTGCACCGGCCGAGCGCGGACTGTTGACCGTTTGCGACTGCGACGGCCTTCCCGCTTCGACGGGCTCGATGATCGCGCTCGTGCGCGAGGGCGACCGCCTGCGCTTCGATGTCGACCGACAAGCGGCCGAAGCGGCCGGATTGTCGCTGAGTTCGAAACTGCTGCGGCTCGCGAGGAACGCGCCGTGAGTGGCTGGACTCGCCGCGGCGATCGCGAAGGCACGCACGGGTTCGGGCGTCGCACGCTGAAGATCGCGGCAATCGGCCTCGTGCTCGTCGGCATCCTGCTGACCGCTTTCGAGTTCGTGCTGCTGCAACGCGAATTCGAGCGCTCCGCGCAGATCCTCGCGCGCGTGACGGCGATCCATTCCGCGGCCCCGGTGGTGTTCAGCGACGCTCCCGCGGCGCAGGAGACGCTGGCCGCGCTCGCCGTGCAGCCGAACCTCGAGGCCGCCGCGATCTTCGCCAGCGACGGCAGTCGGCTCGCCGCGTTCACGCGCGACGAGCAAGATGCGATCGCCGACGCGCGCGCGCCCGCCCACGCAGACCCCTGGCGACGCATCGTCGCGATCGCCCCGATCGTCGCCGGCGGCCGCGGCGTCGGCACCGTCGTGACCCGCTTCGGGCTTTCGCAGCTCTACACGCGCATCGCGGCGTTCGCCGGCATGTACGTGCTGGCGGGCTTCGGCACGCTCGCGATCGGGCTGCCGCTCTGGTGGCGCCTGCGCAAGCAGGTCGTGCACGCGCAGGAGCGCCTGACGCGGCTCGCGCACTACGACTCCACGACCGGGCAGCTCAACCGCAATGCGTTCAATCGCGACCTCGCACGTTGCGTGGACACCTGCGCCGAGGGTTCGCGCATCGGCCTGATGATTTTGGACATCGACGACTTCAAGGACATCAACGACCGTTTCGGGCACCACACCGGCGACGACCTGCTGAACCAGTTCGCCGCGCGCCTCGGCAGCATCGTGCGCCATACCGATCGCATCTACCGGCTCGGCGGCGACGAGTTCGCGGTGCTCGTGCAGCCGATCGCCTCGCTCGATGACGTCGCAGCCGTCGCGTCGCGCCTGTTCACGCCGTTCCGTTCGCCGATCGTCATCGACGGCCATCGCCTGCAGGCGTCGTTCAGCGCGGGCATCAGCCTGTATCCAGACGACGCCGGCGACCTCGATACGCTGGTCGCGCATGCCGACGCCGCGATGTACCACGCCAAGCGGCGCGGCAAGAACATGTTCCAGCGCTTCGAACCGAGGATGACCGAGTCGACGCTGCGGAGGCTGCGCCTGCAGGAAGACCTGCGCGAGGCGCTGCACGACGGCGGTTCTCTCGAGGTCGCGTACCAGCCGCAGTTCGGACGCGACGGCCGCACGATCGAAGGCATGGAGGCGCTGCTGCGCTGGACGCACCCCGAACTCGGTCGCATCGCGCCCTCGGAATTCATCCCGCTCGCGGAGGACTGCGGACTCGTGGTGCCACTCGGCCAGTGGGTGCTGCGCACCGCGGTCGCGCAGGCCGCGCGCTGGCACACAGCCGGACACCGTCGCCTGCGCATCGCGGTGAACATGTCGGTGCGCCAGATGCAGGATCCCGGGCTGCTGGCGCAGGTCGACGAAGCGCTCGCCCATTCCGGACTGCGGTCGTCGGCGCTCGAGTTCGAGATCACCGAGAACCTGTTGCTCGAGGACGCGGAAGCCAACATCCGCTTCATGCACGCGTTGCGCGAGCGCGGGATTGCGCTCGCGATCGACGACTTCGGCAAGGGTTACTCGTCGATGAGCTATCTGCGCCGCCTGCCCGTCACGCGCCTCAAGATCGACATGGGGTTCGTGCACGACATCCCGGGCAGCGGAGAGTCGATCACGACCGCGATCATCGCGATGGCGCACAGCCTTGCGCTCACGGTCGTCGCCGAGGGCGTGGAGACCGCGGAGCAGCTCACCTTCCTGCGACGCGCAGGCTGCGATGGACTGCAGGGGTTCCTGCTTTGCGCGCCACTCTCCGCGCACGAGGCCAGCGCACTGCTGCGTGAGCCCGCGTGCGAGCAGGATGCGAGCGCATGCTGGTCGGCGTGAGATCGCCCACGCGGCCAGGTGGTGCGAGCGATCAGCGGTAGCGCGTCGGATCGGGCACGCGGGCCGCGGCGAATCCCGCGGCGCGCAGGCGGCAGGCGTCGCAGTGCGCGCAGGCGCGGCCGTTTTCGTCGGCCTGGTAGCAGGAAACGGTCGCGGCGAAGTCGACGCCGAGGCGAACGCCCTCGCGCACGATCTCGTCCTTGCCGAGGTGCATCAAGGGCGCGTGCACGCGCAGGCGAAGGCCCTCGACGCCGGCCTTGGTCGCGACGTTCGCGAGCCGCTCGAACGCTTCGACGAAGGCGGGCCGACAGTCCGGATAGCCCGAGTAGTCGACCGCGTTGACACCGCACCAGATGTCCTGCGAACCGAGCACCTCGGCCCAGCCGAGCGCGACCGACAGCATGATCGTGTTGCGCGCGGGCACGTAGGTGACCGGGATGCCCGCACCGCCATCGTCGGGTACGTCGATGTCGTCGGTCAGCGCCGAACCGCCGATGCGGCGCAGGTCGACGTGCACGGTCTTGTGCGCGACGGCGCCGAGCATCGCGCAGACGCGATCGGATGCTTCGAGTTCCGACGCGTGTCGCTGGCCATAATCGACGCTGAGTGCATGGCAGTCGAATCCGGCCTCGCGCGCGAGCGCAAGCGTGACGGCGGAATCCATGCCGCCGGAGACGAGGACGACGGCGCGTGGGCGGTGGGTGCTGGACATGGGGGGGGGGGGGCGAGGCGAGGGGCGAGGGGCGAGGGGCGAGGGGCGAGGGGAATCTATCGGTTGTCGTTGCGGTGCAGGTCGGGCTCAGGGGTTGTTGGCCCATGCGGTCGCGGTGTCGTCAACGCCCGGGCTCCGCACCCCAGAGCAGCTTGTGCAGCTGCAGCTGCATGCGCACGTCCAGGCGATCGGCGAGGATCCATTCGGCAAGGTCGCGCGGCGCGAGCGCGCCGTGCACGGGGGAGAACAGCACCTGGCAGCGATCCGCGATCGCATGTTCGCGCACGCGTTCGCGTGCCCATTCGTAGTCGGCCCGATCGGCGATCACGATCTTGACCTGGTCGCGCGGCTGCAGGGCATCGAGGTTCGACCAGAGGTTTCGTGCATGCTCGGCGGACCCGGGCGCCTTGAGGTCGACGACCTTGCGCACGCGCGCATCGACCGCGCCGACATCGAGCGCGCCCGAGGTCTCGAGCGAGACTTCGTAGCCTGCGTCGCAGAGGCGTTCGAGCAGCACGAGGCAGCGCTTCTGCGCGAGCGGCTCGCCGCCGGTCACGCAGACATGGCGCACGCGATGCCGCGCGACTTCCGCGAGGACTTCGTCGATCGTGCGCCACTCGCCGCCGTGGAACGCGTACGCGGTATCGCACCAGCTGCAGCGCAGCGGGCAACCGGTCAGGCGAACGAACACGCTGCGCCAGCCGACCGCATCGGCTTCGCCCTGCAGGGAGTGGAAGATCTCGCTGACGCGCAGGCGCGGTTCGGCCTGCGCGGGAGCGGGGGCGCCGACCTCGGCGAGCGGGGCGGCGACCGCGGCCATCACGGGCGCCGCTTCAGCGGCGCGCTTCCAGCCTGAGCGCGCGCAGCCGGCCTTCGGCGAGGCGCGCGACGGTGGTGTCCGGATACTGCTGCAGGACCTGATTCAAGGTGGCCTCGGCCTGGTCCCACTGCTTCATCTCGTATTGCGCGTAACCGGTCTTGAGCAACGCATCGGCGGCCTTCTGGCTGTCCGGGTAGCGCTGCAGCAAGGTCCGGAACGACTGCTCCGCGATCTCGTAGTTCTGCGTGACGTAGTAGGACTCGCCGAGCCAGTAGTACGCGTTCGCAGTCAGGGTACTGTCCGGGTAGCGATCGATGAAGGACTGGAAGCGACGCGCGGATTCCGCATAGCGACCGTCCTTGAGCGCCTGGAACGCCTCGCCGTAGACGGCCGATTCATCGGCCGGATCGCCCGTGGGCGCCGGCGGCTCTGAACCGGGCGGCATCGCGGCACGATCGGCATCGGTGAGG
>JAEYZH010000063.1 GCA_023430685.1 Pseudomonadota bacterium
CGCCGACGACCTCGCGCGCGTAGGCGAGCAGGTCGGCCGGAAGGGCCACACGCGCCAGCGCCTGCGGCCCGCGAATCGCCAGGGCGCCTGGTCCGACATGGAGCAGTCGGTCAACGCGCTGATCGACGACCTGATCCTGCCGATCGAGACGATGACCGAGGCGATGGCGAGCGTGGCCAAGGGCGACCTCACGCGCACCGTGCCGCTGGAATCGGACGGCCGTCCGCTGCAGGGCGAATTCCTGCGCGCGGCGACGATCGTCAACCGCATGCTCGGGCAGATGACCGAGTTCAGCTTCGAGGTCACGCGCGTCGCGCGCGAAGTCGGCACCGAAGGCCTGCTCGGCGGCCAGGCGCAGGCCAAGGGCGTGTCGGGCGTCTGGAAGGACCTGACCGACTCGGTCAACCAGATGGCGAGCAACCTGACCGCGCAGGTGCGCAACATCGCCGAGGTCACGATCGCGGTCGCGAACGGCGACCTCTCGCGCAAGATCACGGTCGACGTGCGCGGCGAGATCCTGCAGCTCAAGCAGGCGATCAACACGATGGTCGACCAGCTGCGCGGCTTCGCGTCGGAAGTCACGCGCGTCGCGCGCGAGGTCGGCACCGAGGGCAAGCTCGGCGGCCAGGCGATCGTGCCCGGCGTCGCGGGCACCTGGAAGGACCTGACCGACTCGGTCAACGCGATGGCGTCGAACCTGACCTCGCAGGTGCGCAACATCGCCGAGGTGACGACCGCGGTCGCGAAGGGCGACCTCTCGCGCAAGATCACGGTCGACGTGCGCGGCGAGATCCTGCAGCTGAAGGAGACCATCAACACGATGGTCGACCAGCTCAACGGCTTCGCGGCCGAGGTCACGCGCGTCGCGCGCGAGGTCGGCACCGAGGGCAAGCTCGGCGGCCAGGCCGAAGTGCCCGACGTCGCGGGTACCTGGAAGGACCTGACCGACTCGGTCAACGCGATGGCCTCGAACCTGACCTCGCAGGTGCGCAACATCGCCGAGGTGACGACCGCGGTCGCGAAAGGCGACCTCTCGCGCAAGATCACGGTCGACGTGCGCGGCGAGATCCTGCAGCTGAAGGAAACCATCAACACGATGGTCGACCAGCTCAACGGCTTCGCGGCCGAGGTCACGCGCGTCGCGCGCGAGGTCGGCACCGAAGGCAAGCTCGGTGGCCAGGCGCAGGTGCCCGGCGTCGCGGGCACCTGGAAGGACCTCACCGACAACGTGAACTCGATGGCGTCGAACCTCACGACGCAGGTACGCAACATCGCCGAGGTCACGACCGCGGTCGCGAAGGGCAACCTCTCGCGCAAGATCGGCGTCGATGCGAAGGGCGAAATCCTCGAGCTCAAGGAAACCATCAACACGATGGTGGACCAGCTCAACGGCTTCGCGGCCGAGGTCACGCGCGTCGCGCGCGAGGTCGGCACCGAGGGCAAGCTCGGCGGCCAGGCCGCGGTGCCCGGCGTCGCGGGCACCTGGAAGGACCTCACCGACAACGTGAACTCGATGGCGTCGAACCTGACGACGCAGGTGCGCAACATCGCCGAAGTCGCGACCGCGGTCGCGAAAGGCGACCTCTCGCGCAAGATTGCGGTCGGCGCGCAGGGCGAGATCCTGCAGCTCAAGGACACGATCAACACGATGGTCGACCAGCTCAACGGCTTCGCGGCCGAGGTCACGCGCGTCGCGCGCGAGGTCGGCAGCGAAGGCAAGCTCGGCGGCCAGGCCGAGGTGCCGGGCGTCGCGGGCATCTGGAAGGACCTCACCGACAACGTCAACTCGATGGCGACCAACCTGACCACCCAGGTGCGCGGCATCGCGAAGGTGGTGACCGCGGTCGCGACCGGCGACCTCCAGAAGAAGCTCACGGTCGAGGCGAAGGGCGAGATCGCCGAGCTTGCGGACACGATCAACAGCATGACCGAGACGCTCGCGATCTTCGCCGACCAGGTCACCACGGTCGCGCGCGAGGTCGGCGTCGAGGGTCGCCTCGGCGGCCAGGCGAAGGTGCCGGGCACCGCGGGCATCTGGGAGAACCTGACCGCGAACGTGAACCAGCTCGCGGCGAACCTCACGACGCAGGTGCGCGCGATCGCCGAAGTGGCGACCGCGGTGACGCAGGGCGACCTCACGCGTTCGATCCAGGTCGACGTGCGCGGCGAACTCGCCGACCTCAAGAACAACATGAACCTCATGATCGGCACGCTGCGCGCGACGACCGAGAGCAACCGCGAGCAGGACTGGCTGAAGACCAACCTCGCGAAGTTCAGCGGCATGATGCAGGGCCAGCGCGACATGATCACGCTCGGGCGCATGCTGCTGTCCGAGCTCGCGCCGCTCGTGAACGCGCAGCAGGGCCTCATGTACGTGGTCGAGCCCGGCGATGCCGGCGCGCGTCCGCGCCTGCGCCGTCTCGCGAGTTACGCGGACGCGGGCGATCCCGCCGAGGCGCAGACGCTCGCGTTCGGGCAGGGCCTGATTGGCCAGTGCGCCGAGCAGGCGCAGATCATCCTGATCGAAGACGTGGCGCCGGGCGTCGGCGACATCCGCTCGGGCCTGGTCAGCGCGGTGCCGCGCAACGTGATCGTGCTGCCGGTGCTGTTCGAGCTGCAGGTCAAGGCGGTGATCGAGCTGGCGTCGCTGTCCGAGTTCACGCCGCCGCAACGCGCGTTCCTCGAACAGCTTTCGGGCAGCATCGGCATCGTGCTCAACACGATCGAGGCTTCGATGCGCACCGAGCGCCTGCTGTCGCAGTCGCAGCAGCTCGCGGGCGAGCTGCAGTCGCAGCAGGCCGAACTGCAGCAGACCAACGAGGAGATCGCGCTGAAGGCCGCGCTGCTCGCCGAGCAGAAGGCCGAGGTCGAGCAGAAGAACCTGCAGATCGAGCAGGCGCGCCGTGCGCTCGAGGAAAAGGCGGCCGAACTCGCGCTGACCTCGCGCTACAAGTCCGAGTTCCTCGCCAACATGTCGCACGAGTTGCGCACGCCGCTGAACTCGATCCTGATCCTCGGCCAGCAGCTCGCCGACAATGCCGATACCAACCTCACCGATCGCCAGGTCGAGTACGCCAAGACGATCCATGCGGCCGGCACCGACCTGCTGCACCTGATCAGCGACATCCTCGACCTCTCGAAGATCGAATCGGGCACGGTCACGGTCGACAGCGAAGACATCGCGTTCAGCCACCTGCGCGAGAACATCGAGCGCGGCTTCCGCCACGAGGCCGAGCGGCGCCAGCTCGAGTTCTCGGTCGACTTCCCGCCCGCGCTCGGGCGCAACCTCACGACCGATCCCAAGCGCCTGCAGCAGATCCTGAAGAACCTGCTGTCCAACGCGATGAAATTCACCGAACGCGGGCGCGTCAGCCTCGCGGCGCGCGTCGCGACCACGGGCTGGACGCCCGGCCATGCCGTGCTCGACGCGGCCCCCGTGGTCGTCGCGTTCGAGGTCAGCGATACCGGCATCGGCATCTCGCCCGAGAAGCAGCGCATCGTGTTCGAGGCGTTCCAGCAGGCCGATGCGGGCACCTCGCGCAAGTACGGCGGCACCGGCCTCGGGCTCGCGATCAGCCGCGAGATCGCGGGCCTGCTCGGCGGCGAGCTCAAGCTCGAGAGCGAGGTCGGGCGCGGCAGCACGTTCACGCTGTACCTGCCGCTGCGCTACGTGACGCCCGAGCACGAGGAGGCGCCCGCGCGCCCCGGATCGCGGCGATCGATGCCGGCGCCGGCCGCCCCCGTGTCCGAAACGGTCGAGGACGACCGCGGCACGCTCGATCCGTCGCGCCCGACCCTGCTGGTGGTCGAGGACGATGCGCGCTACGCGTCGGTGATCCGCGATCTCGCGCGCGCGCGCGGCTTCGACGTGCTCGTCACCGGGCGCGGCAGCGAGGCCCTCCAGCTCGTGCGCGAGTACGCCCCGAGCGCGATCTCGCTCGACATCTTCCTGCCCGACATGCTGGGCTGGACCGTGCTCGCGCGCCTCAAGCAGGATGCGGACACGCGACACATCCCGGTGCAGGTGGTCACGGTGGAGGAGGAGCGCCACCACAGCCTCGAGCGCGGCGCATTCGCCTACATCGCCAAGCCGGCGACCTCCGAGCTGATCAGCGAGGCGCTCGAGCGCATCCGGCTCTACACGTTGCCACGGCGCAAGAAGCTGCTGGTGGTGGAGGATGACGCGGGCGAGCGTTTCGGCATCGAGGAGCTGATCCGCCACGACGACATCGAGATCGATTCGGTCGCCGATGGCGCGACCGCGCTCGCGAGCCTGCGCGCGACACGCTATGACTGCGTCGTGCTCGACCTGCGCCTGCCCGACATGAGCGGATTCGAGCTGATCGAGCGCATCCAGGCCGACCCGCGCCTCGGCGACCTGCCGCTGGTGGTGTTCACGGGCAAGGAACTCACGGCCGAAGAGGGACGCATGCTGCAGCGCGCCGCGCGCAGCGTGGTGGTCAAGGGCGTCGAATCTCCCGAGCGCCTGCTCGACGAGACCGCGCTGTTCCTGCATCGGGTGATCGCCGACCTGCCGCAGTCCAAGCAGGACATGGTGCGCCGCCTGCACGAATCCGATGACGCGTTGCGCGGCCGCCGCGTGCTCGTCGTCGACGACGACGTGCGCAACATCTTCGCGCTCTCGAGCGTGCTCGAACGGCACGGCATGAGCGTGGTCGCGGCCGGCAACGGCCAGGACGCGATCGACAAGGTCTCCGCCGACGTCGACATCGACCTCGTGCTGATGGACATCATGATGCCCGGCATGGATGGCTACGACACGATCCGCGCGATCCGCGCGAGCCCCGACCTGCAGGCACTGCCGATCGTCGCGCTGACCGCGAAGGCGATGAAGGGCGACCGCGAGAAGTGCCTCGAGGCCGGCGCATCGGACTACCTCGCCAAGCCGGTCGTGACCGACCAGCTGCTCGGCGTGCTGCGGCAATGGCTGCACCGGTGAGCCGCGAGCGCCCGCCAGGAACAGCGGCGGACGCGCCGGCCAGCGTGCTGCTGGTCGACGACCAGCCCGCGCGCCTGCTCGCGTACCGCGCGATCCTCGAGCCGCTCGGCGAGGACCTGCACGAGGCCTCATCGGGTCGCGCGGCGCTCGGCCAGCTGATGCAGCGTGACTTCGCGGTGATCCTGCTCGACGTGAACATGCCCGACCTCGACGGGTTCGAGACCGCGGCGATGATCCACCAGCACCCGCGCTTCGAGAAGACGCCGATCGTGTTCGTGACCGCGGTCAACGTGTCGGACCTCGACCGTATCCGCGGCTACGAGCTCGGCGCGGTCGACTACGTCACGGTGCCGGTGATTCCGGAGATCCTGCGCAGCAAGGTGTCGGTGCTGTGCGAGCTGCACCGCAAGCGGCGCGAGCTGCAGGCCGCCAACGAGGAACTCGCGGTCGCCAACGATGCACTGCGCATCGAGAAGGCGCGCGAGCTGCAGCAACTGAACCAGTCCCTGCACCTCGCCAACGAGATGCTCGCGGCGCGCAACGAGGAGCTGCTGCGGCAGGTGCGCGAGCGCGAAAGCGCCGAACAGCAATTGATCGAACTCGGGCGTCGCAAGGACGAGTTCCTCGCGACGCTCGCGCACGAGCTGCGCAATCCCCTCGCCGCGCTCAGCAATGCGATCCACGTGCTGGAGCTCTCGCGCGACGAGGACCGCGGCGCGTTGCGCCGCATGATGGAACGCCAGACGCGACTGCTCGTGCGGCTGATCGACGACCTGCTCGATGCCGCGCGCATCGGTCGCGGCAAGCTCGCGCTCAAGGCGGTGCCGATCGCACTGAAATCGGTGCTCGACGCCGCGGTCGAGACCGTTTCGCCGCTGCTGGCCGCGGGCGGACGGCTGCTGCAGCTCGACTTCGAACCGGGCGCCGCCGAACGCATCGTGCAGGCGGACCCCGAGCGCCTTTCGCAGGTGTTCTCGAACCTGCTCAGCAATGCGGTCAAGTATTCCGACCCGGGTACCGGCATCACGCTCGCCGTGCGTGGCGGAACCGGGTGGATCGAGACGATCGTGGCCGACCACGGGATTGGACTGACCGAGGAGCAGGCCGGGCGCATCTTCGAACCGTTCCACCAGGTCGACGCCGCGATCGAGCGTTCGCGCGGCGGGCTCGGCATCGGCCTGACCCTCGCGCGGCAGATCGTCGACATGCACGGCGGCACGCTCACCGTGCACAGCGACGGGCTCGGCCACGGCAGCCGTTTCGGCGTGCGCCTGCCGGTTCCGGCCGAAGCCGCGCCACCGATGGCGGTGGTGCGCGCGCCGCAGGCAGCCGCGATCGCCGCCGCGTGCCGCGCGCTCGTCATCGACGACAACCACGATTCGGCCGACACGCTCGCGATGTTGCTGCAACTCCTGGGTCACGAAGTGCGCTGCGTCTACGATCCCTTGCAGGCGACCGCGGTCGCGTCCGAGTTCGTTCCCGACGTGGTGTTCCTCGACCTCGGCATGCCGCGCATGAGTGGACACGAGGTTGCGCGCGCGCTGCGCGCGGGTGGCCGCGGCAGCGCGCTCGTGATCGTCGCGGTGACCGGATGGGGCCAGCCCGAAGAGCGCCGTCGCACGCACGACGCAGGCTTCGACCATCATCTGGTCAAGCCGGTCGAACTCGACGTGGTCGCGCGCATCTGCGCGGGATTGCCGGTGTCCGCAGGGCCAGCTGAACCGCAACCGACGGGGCGTGCGCAGCGTTAAGTCCGCATTGGATGCGTTGGCGCGATCGTATGCGCGCAGTGCACGGGACGAGTCGGCCCGACAGGATGGTCAGACGCATCGTCCCGCGCACTGCGTCAATTCGGGGCAACATATCTCGCCGCAGCGCGCGCATGTCGTGAGACATCCGCACCAACGCTGCGGCTTTTTTTTGCCTGCGGTTGCGGTCTCCGGAATCGTGCACGAACGCGTGCGGCGCCGTCGCAATCGCGTTCAGCCGGTGCGCGGGAAGCTGCTCACCGTGGGCGGCCAGGGCCGCGACGGGAACCTGCAGATGCATGGCCGACCGATGATGCGCTCTCGCGCAGCCGCCGCCGCATGACGCCGCGTGCGTCCACGCGCGCTCCGCGCGGGCTGCGCTACAGCAGCGATCTCTCGCCCGGTTTGCGCCGCGTGCGCGCGGGCCGTGGCTTCGTCTATCGCGATGCGCGCGGGCGCCGCGTCGACGCGCCTGCGCAGCTCGCGCGGATTCGCGCGCTCGCGATTCCGCCGGCGTGGCGCGACGTCTGGATCTGCCCCGATCCACGCGGTCACGTGCAGGCCACCGGCCGTGACGCGCGCGGGCGCAAGCAGTATCGCTACCATCCCGAGTGGCGTCGCGTGCGCGATCGCGACAAGTTCGCGCGCATGCAGGCGTTCGGCGAACGCCTGCCGGCGGTGCGCGCGCGCCTGCGCCGCGACCTCGCGCTGCCGGGCATCTGCCACGATCGCGTGCTCGCGCTCGTGGTCAGCCTGCTCGACACCACGCTCGCGCGCGTCGGCAACCGCGAGTACCTGCGCGACAACGGCTCGCACGGGCTGGCGACGCTGCGCACGCGCCATGCCGAACGCGATCGCGACGGCGCGGTGCGCCTGCGCTTCCGCGGCAAGAGCGGGCGCATGCAGGACCTGCGCGTCGGCGACCCGCGCCTCGCGCGCCTGCTCCAGCGCTGCCAGCGCCTGCCGGGCCAGGCGCTGTTCCAGTACCTCGAGGAGGACGGGCGCCGCCGCGCGATCGATTCGGGCATGGTCAACCGCTATATCGGCGAAGCGATGGGCGACAGCTTCACCGCGAAGGACTTCCGCACCTGGGGCGCGACGCGCCTCGCGGTCGCGCAGCTCGCCGCGCGGGCATTGCCCGAAGCCGCGGGCGAACGCGACGCGATCGTGGTCGCCGCGATCGCGGAAGTGGCGAAGGCGCTCGGCAATACCCCGGCGGTCTGCCGGGCGTCCTACATCCACCCGCTGGTGCCCGACGCCTGGCGCGGCGGACGCCTGCACGCGCCGCGGCGCCCGGCCTTGCGCGCGAGCGAAAAACTCCTGCTCGCACTGCTGCGCCGCGAAGCGCGCCGCGCGCGAACCTCATTGCGCGCACGCGACCGAGCGGACCGAACCTCCGGCGCGTAGGTGCGCACCCTGTGCGCGATCGCGAGAAGACGGAAGCCAGCGAAGAACCGGTTCCTGCGCGCATCGCCCACACGGTGGGCTCCTGCGAACAGCAACGCCGCCGGCGTAGGAGCGCACCCTGTGCGCGATCGCGAGAATACGGAAGACAGCGAACAACCGGTTCCTGCGCGCGTCGCCCACAGGGTGGGCTCCTACGAACAGCAACGCCGCCGGCGTAGGAGCGCACCCTGTGCGCGATCGCGAGAATACGGAAAGCCAGCGAACAACCGGTTCCTGCGCGCATCGCCCACACGGTGGGCTCCTGCGAACAGCAACGCCGCCGGCGTAGGAGCGCACCCTGTGCGCGATCGCGAGAAATAACGGAAGCCAGCGAACAACCGGTTTCCTGCGCATCGCCCACAGGGTGGGCTCCTGCGAACATCAACGCCGCCGGCGTAGGCGCGCACCCTGTGCGCGATCGCGAGAATACGGAAGACAGCGAACAACCGGTTCCTGCGCGCGTCGCCCACAGCGTGGGCGCCTACGGGATTGCGAGCGAGGGCGCGTGCGCGTGGGGGTGCGTGATGGCGTCGACTGCAGCGGGTCAGGCCGCGGATTCGCTGTCTTCGGCACCCGCCCGCTCACCTTCGAAATCCCCATAGCCCGGCGGCCGGGCGTCGGACTCGTCGGCGTCGTGCGGCACGGGTCGCGGTCGCGGAACCGCGGCCGGGTCAAGGAAGGCCGCGTCGGCGGGATCGACCGGGTGTTCCGGTGCGTCGGTGCGGGGCGCGGCGGGATCGCCGTCCAGGCGCGATGGTTGCGTCATGGCTCGGCTCGTTCGCGCGAGCGCCAGGGCAGTCGCGGGACCGCGGTGTCCAACGGCGGCATCGGTCGACCCGGCGGTGGCAGCACCGCGGGCAGCCCGAGTGCGTCGATCCAGAGCTCGCGCACCCAGCCGCGGCTGCCATAGAGCTCGCCGTCGTCGCGTGGCGCGGAATCGAATGCGCTGTCGAGCGTGCGACCGGTTTCGTCGGGCGATGCGTGCGCGAGATGACCGATCAGTTCCCAGACGCGATGCACGCGGATCGCCGCATGTTCGACGCATTCCGCGGCGACCACCTGCGCGGCAGTCGCATCGCCCGTCTCCTGCGCTTCGCGCATCGCCGCGAGCAGCGCCGACGTCAGGTTCGCCGCGATGCGGCGCCCTGAAGTTTCCGAGCGCAGGCCGAGGTCGAGTTGCTGCAACACGAGCATCAGCGCGCGCTCGCGCCGGCGCGCGCGCTCGAGCATGTCGCGCCAGCGCCGCGCGAGGTCGCCATGCGTCGCGCAGCGCAGCGCCGACGCGAGGACTTGGGCATTGCCGTGCTCGGCTTCGTGCGCCTGCAGCAGCAGGTCGCGCAGGCGCAAGGCATCGACGGCGTGGGTCGCCGGAAAGCGGGACGCGGTCGTGGCGTGCAGGGCCATGGCGCGCAGTAAGCGCGCGCGATCCTAAACACGGCATGACCATCCGGCCCGGCGATTCAGCCTCGCAGCCAGCGCGCCCGCAGCGGCACCGCCAGCGCGAGCAGGCCGAGGAACACGCCGTACGCGAGCAGGGTCGCCACGATCTGTTGCCAGATGCGCCCCTGGTCCGCCACGAGCGCATGGCCCCAACGCATCGCGGCGACGCTGAGCACGCCGGCGGCCAGCACCACCGCGAGATCGGCGAGCGTGCGCCGTGCATGCCGCGGGCGACGCGGGAACAGGCAGTAGAGCGCGCCGAGGATCGCGAATGAGGGCAGGAACAGGATGAACGCGAGTGCGGTTTCGACGCCGGGACTCATGGCCGCCTCATTCGATCAGGATGCCGTGGCGCGCGTCGACATCGCCGGCGCCGAGACGCGATTCGCGTCCGCCCCAGCGCGTGCGGATGTAGTTCGTGACCGCGGCGATCTCGGCCGAGGTCAGCGTCTGCACGAACGGCGGCATCGTGTACGGGCGCGGATGTCCGGCCGTCGTCGGCGCCATCCCGCCGTAGAGGATCATGCGGATCGCGTTGGCGGGATCGGGCGCGGTCACCGCGACGGCGTCGATCAGCGGCGGATGGCGACCGGCCACGCCGCGGCCGTCGCTGCCGTGGCAGTCGGCGCACTCGCGTTCATAGAGTGCCTGGCCTTGCGCGTCGGCGACCGCTGCCATCGATGGCGTCGGCGCGGGCCTGCGCGCGGGGATCGATTTCAGGTATGCGGCCATCGCCAGCGCATCGTCCTCGCGCAGGTGGCGCAGGCTCTCGTACACGACTTCCGCCATCGGCCCGTAGGCGTCGCCGTGCGGCGAACTCCCGTCGCGCAGGTAGGCCGCGAGTTCGGATTCGGAATAGCGCGCGAGCTGGCGCTCGTCGAGTGGCGGCGCGTACCAGCCGAGTCCGGGTATCGTGCCGCCAGCGAGATAACCCTCGGGCGGCAGCGAGCCGCGTTCGCCGCGCGTGCCGTGGCACATCGCGCAATGGCCGAGTCCGTCGACGAGGTAGCGGCCTCGCCGCCATGGCGCCGGCTGGTTCGCGCCGAACGCGGGATCGGCGGGCCGTTCATGCAGCATGCGCCAGCCGATCAGCGCGGGTCGCCAGCTCGCGGGGAACTCGAGCCGGTTCGCCGGCGTCGGGCTGGCGCTCGCGGGCAGGCTTGCGAGGAACGCGTAGAGCGCGTCGAGGTCGGCGTCGGTGAGCAGCGCGAAGTGCGCGTAAGGGAACACGGGATACAGCACGCCATGTCGGCTCACGCCGTGGCGCATCGCATGGCGGAACTCGGCCAGCGACCACTCGCCGAGGCCGGTCTTCGCATCGGGCGTGAGGTTGGTGCTGTGGATCGTGCCGTACGGCGTGCGGAACGCACGCCCGCCCGCGTACGGCGTGCCGCCGCGCGTGGTGTGGCAGGTCGCGCAGTTGCCGATGCGCGCGAGGTATTCGCCTTCGGCCAGCAGCGCAGCTGACGACGCGGGCGCTGCGCGCGAGGCCAGCGGAACGCGAAAGGGCGCGAGCCCGCCCTGGCGCGCGAGCAGCACGCAGCCGACCGCGAGCGCGAGCAGCACCAGCGGCGCGAGCGCGAGCAGCATCCAGCCGAGTGCGCGCCGGCTCATCGCGAATCCTGCGCATGCGCGAGGCTGCCGCATGGGCTCGGCGGCACGAACGAACCCGCGGCCGCGGGCGGCTCGCCGTCCGCATGCGCCTGCTGCGAAAGCCAGGTCGCGACCGCGCGCACGTCGCGCGGAGACATCGCGTTCGCGATGTCGGCCATGCAATCGGGCGCACGGGCGCGCCGCACGCCGTCACGCCAGTTGCCGATCTGCGCGATGATGTAGTCGGCCGGCAACCCGACCAGCGCCGGGATGCCGGGTTCGAGCCCGGTCAGCGCGCGGCCGTGGCAGGCGCTGCAGGCATCGACGCCGCGCGCGGGGTCGCCCTCGAACACGAGGCGTTCGGCGGTCGCGCGCATCGCGTCGGTCAGCCGTTCCGCACCGGTATCGGCGGCGCGCGTGCGCGGCGGCTGCATCGCATAGTGGCGCGCGATCTCGTGCAGCCACGCATCGTCGGCGAACTGCACGAGCCAGGTCATCTGCGCGTTCGTGCGGCGGCCGTCGCGGAACGCGACGAGCTGGTCGAACAGGTAATCCGCGGGCTTGCCGGCGAGGTGCGGCACATACTCGGCGCCACCCGCGCCGACGCCGCGCTCGCCATGGCAGGTGGTGCACGCGGCCAGGTGCGGCTCGAGGTCGCCGGCGCGTGCGCAACCCGCGGCGAGCGCGAGCAGCGCCACCCACGCGAACCACGCTGCCGGCACGCCGCGCGCGCTCATCGCATCACCCGTTGATGCCGTGCGGCTGGATCCAGCCCATCCAGATCGCGAAGATCACGAGCAGGATCAGGCCGACCGAGATCGCGATGCGGCGCGTCAGCGCCTTCAGCGTGCGATCGCTGCCGCCCTTGTCGACCATCATGTAGTACAGGCCCGCGCCGAGGTTGTAGACGATCGCGAGCAGCGCCACGACGATCAGGATCTTGCCGAGCATTGCATCCTCCGTTGCTTACCGTGCCGGACCTTGGTCCCGCATGCGGCGCGTACTATGCACCTTGCGGCGACGCGAAGCAGCCGCGGCATCGGGTCGCGCCGCGGGCAGGCATTCGAGGGCCGCGACCGACCGCATCAGGCGCGATCCGAGGTAGGCGTGCGAGCCGCACGCGAGCAGTCCGGCCTCGGCGAAGCGTGCGCGGTACCAGTCCGGCGCACGCGCGATGAAGCCTTCGCGATCGCCGTCGACGGCGTCGCGCGAAGTGAACAGCTCGATGAACGCGACGCCTTCGAGCAGTTCGCCGAAGCCCGACAGGCCGCGCCTGAGCTCGCGTGCGTCGACGTAGTGCAGCACGTCGCTGCAGACGACGAGATCGAAGCGCGTGTCGAAGCGCAACTCGGCGAGATCGCCGAATCGCGCGAGCCCGATGTTGCGCCGGCGGCCGTGGCGCGCGACCACATACGGGCTCGAATCGAGTCCGCGGTACGCGAGCCCGGGCCGCAGCCGCAGCAGCTCCGCGCGCCACGGCGCCTCGCCGCAGCCGACGTCGAGCACGTTCCCGATCGGTCGCGCGAGGTAGTACTCGGCCAGGTGCACCGCGAGCGCGACCTTGCGCGCGAGTTGCGCGCGCGAGCCCACGCGGTGGCGCGGCGAGCGATACCACTTGTCGAAGTAGGCGCGGTCGTAGGGCTTGGTCATGGGGAAGCGCACAGCGAAGTGGCGCATCCTAGCGCGTACGAACGCCGAAGGCGGACATCGTGGGCAGGCACCGCGCCCGCGCGCGCGGGTCGATCGGGCTCGAAGCGCGCGCGCAGCGGCGCGTTCCCGGACTGCGATGCAGTCGTCATGCGCGTGTCACGAGGGCCGCGATACTGCATGCCTGCTTGCGCACGCCAGCGCCGCGCATGGAGCCGAGGACCGATGCGACCCACTTGCCTGTTCGCGTGTACGGCCTGCGTGCTCGCCGTCGCATGCACTCCGTTGCCGCCGCGCGACGCGCCGGTACCCGTCGCACCCGCGCCGCAGGCTGCAGCGGGCCCCGAATCGCCGCAGTCGTGGTTCGCGAACGGCGCCGCGACCGCGCACGCGAACCTGGCCGGGGCGCCGCGCGCGCGCAACCTCATCGTGTTCCTCGGTGACGGCATGAGCATCGCGACGATCACCGCGGCGCGCATTCTCGATGGCCAGCGCAAGGGCGCGAGCGGCGAGGAGAATCGCCTCGCATTCGAGCGCTTCCCGGCCACCGCCCTCGCACGCACCTACGAAACCGACTACCAGACGCCCGACTCGGCAGGCACCATGACCGCGATCATGAGCGGCGTGAAGACACGCGATGGCGTGGTCGGCATCGACCAGGTGCCTGCGCGCGGCGATTGCGCCGCAGCGCGTGGCCACGAGCGCATCACGCTGCTCGAACTCGCCGAGGTCGCCGGCCTCGGGACCGGCGTCGTGACCACCGCGCGCGTCACGCACGCGACACCGGCCGCGACCTACGGCCACCTCGGCGAGCGCGGCTGGGAGGACGACTCCGTGCTCTCGCCGGCGGCGCGCGCGGAAGGCTGCGTCGATTTCGCGCGCCAACTCGTCGAGTTCCCGTTCGGCGACGGCATCGATGTCGTGCTCGGCGGCGGGCGCCGCGGATTCCTGCCGGCGACGCAATCGGATCCCGAGTACCCCTCCCGGACCGGTCGGCGCAACGACGCGCGCGATCTCGTCGCTGAATGGCGCAAGCGCGGCGGACGCTATGTCTGGAACAGGAGCGGCTTCGACACGGTGGATCCCGCTCGCACCACGCGCCTGCTCGGCCTGTTCGAACCCGGCCACATGCGCTACGAACACGAGCGCGGCGCGGATGCGGGCGGCGAGCCCGACCTCGCCGAGATGACGCGCACCGCACTCGCGCTGCTCGCGCGCCATGCGCGCGGCTACGTGCTGGTGGTCGAGGGCGGGCGCATCGATCATGCACACCATGCGGGCAATGCGTACCGCGCGCTCGACGAGACGATTGAATTCGCCGAAGCCGTGCAGGCGGCGGTGGATGCGACCTCGGCGCGCGACACGCTGATCCTCGTCACCGCCGACCATGCCCACACGCTGTCGTTCGCGGGCTATCCCGCGCGCGGCAATCCGATCCTCGGCAAGGTGCGTGACGCGGAGGGAACGCTCGCGCGCGACGCGACCGGCCTTCCCTACACGACGCTCGGCTATGCGAACGGGCCCGGCCATGCCGGCGCCTCCGACCTGCAGGCCGAAGGACCCAAGCAGTACCCGCATGAACCCGCGCGCCAGGCGCCCGCCACAGCCGGGCGCCCGGACCTTTCGCAGGTCGACACCGCCGATCCGGACTACCTGCAGGAAGCGACGCTGCCCTTGCAGTCGGAAAGCCATGGCGGCGACGACGTCGCCGTGTATGCGCAGGGTCCGGGCGCCGAGGGCGTGCGCGGCTCACTCGAGCAGAACGTGCTGTTCCACCTGCTGGTGCAGAGCACCCCGGCGCTGAGCGGGGTGCTCTGCGAGCTCGGCGCTTGCGATGCCGACGGCACGCCGGTGCACCTGCCGGACCATGCCGCGTTGTTGCGGCGCCACGCAAAGGCCGCCTCGCGCTGAGCGGTTGTCGGCGCACGCGAGCTGGTGCAAAGTCGGGGCTCGCCACGTAGACGCCGACGACCCCGTCGCGGCGTGGAGGACCATGGCCATGAAGCCCGCGCAGGCGATGCCCGCGCCGCGCAGCGAGGCGCTGCCGGATGACCAGGCCGCCGCCGTGCGCGCGGCCTGCGCGGCAAACCGCGAACGTCCCGGCGCGTTGTTGCCGGTGCTGCACGCGGTGCAACACGCGCTCGGCTGCGTTCCAGCCGCTGCGATCGCACTGGTCGCGCGCGAACTCAACCTGAGTCGCGCCGAGGTCCACGGCGTGGCGAGTTTCTACCATCACTTCCGCGCGACACCGCCGGGTCGGCACGTGGTGCGCATCTGCCGCGCGGAAGCGTGCCAGGCGCGCGGTGCGCGCGCGCTCGAGGCGCATGCACAGCAGGTGCTCGGCATCGGCTTCGGCGCGACCAGCGACGATGGCGCGGTCACGCTCGAACCCGCGTACTGCCTCGGCAATTGCGGCTGCGGACCCGCGCTCCTCGTCGACGACGACGAGCTGCACGCGAACGTGACGCCCGCGCGCTTCGATGCATTGCTCGTGCACTGGCGCGGAGCCGCGTCGTGAAGGTCTACGTGCCGCGCGACGCGTCCGCGCTCTCGCTCGGCGCGGATGCGGTCGCACGCGCGATCGCGGCCGCGGCGGAAGCACACGGCACGCCCGTGCAGCTCGTGCGCAACGGCTCGCGCGGCATGTTCTGGCTCGAGCCTCTGGTCGAGGTCGAGACGACTGAGGGGCGCGTTGCCTACGGACCCGTGACGGCGGCCGACGTGCGCGCCCTGTTCGAGGCCGATTTCCTGCACGGCGGCGCGCATGCGTTGCGCCAGGGCCGGATCGAGGAGAGCGCGTGGTTCGCGCGCCAGCAGCGGCTGTGCTTCTCGCGCGTCGGCATCGTCGATCCGGTCGACGTCGGCGACTACCTCGCGAACGAGGGCTACGCGGGCCTGCGCAACGCGCTCGCGATGGCGCCGGCCGACATCGTCGCGACGGTCACCGACTCCGGCCTGCGCGGCCGCGGCGGCGCCGCATTTCCGACCGGCATCAAGTGGAAGACCGTCCTCGACGCCGCGATGGGGTGCTCTTCCGATTCCCGATTCCCGATTCCCGATTCCCCGCCGTTCATCGTCTGCAACGCCGACGAAGGCGACTCGGGCACGTTCTCCGACCGCATGCTCATGGAAGGCGATCCGTTGTGCCTGGTCGAGGGCATGACGATCGCGGCGCTCGCGGTCGGCGCGGAGCAGGGTTACATCTACCTGCGCAGCGAATACCCGCATGCGCATCGCGCGCTCGAGGCCGCGATCGCGAACGCACGCGCGGCCGGCTGGCTCGGCGACGACATCGCGCGCAGCGGGCGCCGTTTCGACATCGAGGTACGGCTCGGCGCGGGCGCCTACATCTGCGGCGAGGAAACCGCGCTGCTCGAGAGCCTCGAGGGACGCCGCGGCCAGGTGCGCTTCAAGCCCCCGCTGCCCGCGATCAAGGGGCTGTTCGGGCGACCGACGATCGTCAACAACGTGATCACGTTCGCTTCGGTGCCGCTGGTGCTCGCGCGCGGCGCCGCGTACTACCGCGACTACGGCAGCGGCCGGTCGCGCGGCACGCTGCCGCTGCAACTCGCGGGCAACCTCAGGCGCACCGGGCTCGTCGAACTCGCGTTCGGCGCGACGCTGCGCGAACTGCTGTACGAGTTCGGCGGAGGATCGGCGAGCGGCCGGCCGCTGCGGGCGGTGCAGGTCGGTGGTCCGCTCGGCGCCTACCTCCCGGAGTCGCTGTTCGACACGCCACTCGACTACGAGGCATTCGCGGCGGTCGGCGCGATGCTCGGGCACGGCGGCATCGTCGCATTCGACGACAGCGTGGACCTGCTCGAGCAAGCGCGCTACGCGATGGCGTTCTGTGCGATCGAATCCTGCGGCAAGTGCACGCCGTGCCGGATCGGCTCGACGCGCGGCGTCGAAGTGCTCGATCGGGTGCGCGCGGGCGTCGAGCGCGAGCGCAACCTCGCGCTGCTCGCTGACCTTTGCGACACGATGCGCCATGCTTCGCTCTGCGCGCTCGGCGGCCTCACCCCCGACCCGGTGCAGAGCGCATTGCGGCACTTCCCGGAGGATTTCGCATGAAGCGCGGGCACGCGACCCGCCACGCCCGGAGGTCCTGACAGGCCATGCTCTCGATTGCGGAAACCGACTACGGAACACCGGCTGCGCGCGCGTCCGCGCGCGTCAGGCTCGAGATCGACGGGCGCACCGTCGAGGTGCCGGCCGGCACTTCGGTGCTGCGCGCGGCAGCCGAAGCCGGCATCGACATCCCGCGCCTCTGCGCGACCGACCTGCTCGACGCGTTCGGTTCGTGTCGCGTCTGCCTCGTCGAAATCGAGGGGCGCAAGGGGTTCCCGGCCTCGTGCACGACGCCGGTCGCCGACGGCATGCGCGTCGCGACGCGCGGCGCGAGGCTCGACGCGCTGCGCCGCGGCGTGCTCGAGCTCTACCTCTCCGACCATCCGCTCGATGCCCACGCAACCGTCGCGGGATTGCGCAGCGAGCTCGCGAGCGTGGTCGATGCGGTCGGCGTGCCCGAGGTGCGCTACGCGCGCGACGGCGCGAACCATGTCCAGGCACGACTCGCCGACGGTACGGCGAACGCGCGCTTCCGCACGCCGGATGCGTCCAATCCGTACTTCCGCTTCGACCCCGCCGCTTGCATCGTCTGCTCGCGCTGCGTGCGCGCTTGCGACGAGCGCCAGGGCACGCTCGCGCTCGCGATCGAGGGACGCGGCTTCGGCTCGATCGTGGTCGCGAGCCAGGACGAGGCATTCATCGCGTCCGAATGCGTGTCCTGCGGCGCCTGCGTGCAGGCCTGCCCGACCACGGCGCTGCTCGAAACCTCGCTGCTCGAACACGGCCAGGCGACGTCGAGCACGGTCACGACCTGCGCCTACTGCGGCGTCGGCTGCTCGTTCCGCGCCGAGATGAAGGGCGAGACCCTGGTACGCATGGTGCCAGACAAGGACGGCCAGGCGAACCATGGCCATTCCTGCGTCAAGGGCCGCTTCGCGACCGGTTACGCGACGCATCCCGAGCGCATCCTCGAACCGATGCTGCGCGAGCGCATTTCCGATCCCTGGCGCGTGGTCTCGTGGGACGAGGCGATCGCGCACGTCGCGTCGGAGTTCCGTCGCATCCAGGCCCTGCACGGTCGTGATTCGATCGGCGGCATCACGTCCTCGCGCTGCACCAACGAGGAAACCTGGCTGGTGCAGAAGCTCGTGCGCACGGCGTTCGGCAACAACAACGTCGACACCTGCGCGCGCGTGTGCCATTCGCCGACCGGCTACGGCCTCAAGAACACACTCGGCGAATCCGCCGGCACGCAGGCGTTCGACTCGGTCATGCAGGCCGACGTGATTTTCGTGATCGGCGCGAACCCGACCGATGCGCACCCGGTGTTCGCCTCGCAGATGAAGCGGCGCCTGCGCCAGGACGATGGCCGCGGGCGCGCGCGGCTGATCGTCGCCGACCCGCGCCGCATCGACCTCGTGCGCACGCCGCACGTCGAGGCGGACTTCCATCTCGCATTGCGCCCGGGCACCAACGTCGCGCTGCTGAACGCGCTCGCGCACGTGGTCGTGACCGAGGGCCTCGTCGACGAGGCGTTCGTGCGCGAGCGCTGCGAGCCCGACGCATTCGCGCGCTGGCGCGCGTTCGTCGCCGAGCCGCGCAATGCGCCCGAGGCGCTCGAAGCCGAACTTGGCGTGGCGGCCGCGGACCTGCGCGCCGCCGCGCGCCTGTACGCGAGCGCGCCGAACGCGGCGATCTACTACGGGCTCGGCGTGACCGAGCACGCGCAGGGATCGACAGCGGTGATGGCGATCGCGAACCTCGCGATGGCGACCGGCAACCTCGGGCGCGAAGGCGTCGGCGTCAACCCGCTGCGCGGTCAGAACAACGTGCAGGGCTCGTGCGACATGGGCTCGTTCCCGCACGAACTCAGCGGCTATCGCCACGTGTCCGACGACGCGGTGCGCGCGAGGTTCGAACGCGACTGGGGCGTGCCGCTGCAGTCCGAGCCGGGGCTGCGCATCCCGAACATGTTCGAGGCCGCCCTCGACGGGGTGTTCCGGGCGCTCTACATCGAGGGCGAGGACATCGCGCAGTCCGACCCGAACACCCAGCACGTGACCGCGGCGCTGTCGGCGATGGAATGCGTCGTCGTGCAGGACCTGTTCCTCAACGAGACCGCGAAGTTCGCACACGTGTTCCTGCCCGGGTGCACGTTCCTCGAGAAGGACGGCACCTTCACCAATGCCGAACGCCGCATCTCGCGCGTGCGCAAGGTGATGGAGCCGCGCAACGGGCTGGCCGACTGGGAGATCACGCAGCGCCTCGCGAACGCGCTCGGCTACCCGATGCACTACGCGCATCCATCCGAGATCATGGACGAGATCGCGCGCCTCACGCCGACGTTCGAAGGCGTCAGCTTCGCGCGCATCGACGAGCTCGGCAGCATCCAGTGGCCATGCAACGCCGCGCACCCCGCGGGCACGCCGACGATGCACGTCGGAGAGTTCGTGCGCGGCAAGGGCCGTTTCCTCGTGACCGAGTACGTGCCGACCTCGGAGAAGGTCAATGCACGCCATCCGCTGATCCTGACCACCGGCCGGATCCTGAGCCAGTACAACGTCGGCGCGCAGACGCGCCGCACCCCGAACACGCTCTGGCACGACGAGGACCGGCTCGAGATCCATCCGCACGATGCCGAATCGCGCGGCATCGCGGAGGGCGACTGGGTCGGCATCGCGAGCCGCGCGGGCGAGACCGTGCTGCGCGCGCGCATCAGCGAGCGCATGCAGCCGGGCGTCGTTTACACCACATTCCACTTCCCGGGCTCGGGCGCGAACGTGATCACGACGGAGAATTCGGACTGGGCCACCAACTGCCCCGAATACAAGGTCACCGCGGTCGAGGTCGTGCGCGTGGCCCAGCCTTCCGAGTGGCAGCGGCGCTTCCATGCGAGCGACCGCCGCCAGCGCGCGCTGCTGCCGGACGCGGGCGATGCACGCGCGCGCGACTGATCCGGCGGAGTCGGACGGCAGCGTGCTGCGCGAAGTGCGGCGCTGGCGCGACGGACGCCTCACGCCCGAGCAGGACTGCGTGGCCGAAGAGGTGCCGGTCGCGCTCGTCTACAACGACACGCCCCACGTCGTGATGATGGCGACGCCGCGCGACCTCGACGAACTCGCGTTCGGCTTCTCGCTGAGCGAGGCGGTGGTGGCGCGCGTCGACGAAGTCGAGGTGCTCGGCCGGCACCGGCTGCTCGAGGGCATCGAGCTGCGCCTGCGCATACCGCCCGCGCGTGCGCACGCGCTCGCGCAGCGGCGGCGCAATCTTTCCGGCCGCACGGGCTGCGGGCTGTGCGGCGTCGAGGCGCTCGAGGACGCGCTGCGCCAGCCTGCGCCCATCGCCGGCGGGCCGCGCATCGATGCCGCGATCCTGCAGCGCGCACTTGCGGCGCTCGCGGACGGGCAGCCGCTCAACGCCCTGACCGGCGCGACGCATGCGGCCGCGTGGGCGCGCGCGGACGGCAGCATCGCGCTGCTGCGCGAGGACGTCGGTCGCCACAATGCGCTGGACAAGCTGATCGGCGCACTCGCGCTCGCGGGCCTCGACACGCAAGCGGGTTTCCTCGTCGTGACGAGTCGCGCCAGCAGCGAGATGGTGCAGAAGGCCGCGACCGCGCGCATCACGCTGCTCGCGGCGATCTCCGCGCCGACCGCACTCGCGATCCAGATCGCGGACAGCAGCGGCCTGACCCTGGTCGGCTTCGCCCGACCTGGCAGCCATGTCGTCTACGCGCATGCGTGGCGCATCGCGGACGAGGTGCGCGCATGAACATCCGCTACCTCGTCGACATGGCCAACGACATCGCCGCGTTCTTCGCGAGCGAACCCGATCGCGAGGTTGCGATCGACGCGATCGCGACGCACCTGCGCCGCTACTGGGCACCGCGCATGCGCGCGCAGCTGCGCGCGCATGCCGATGGCGGTGGCGAAGGCCTCGGCGAGCTCGCGCGCGCCGCGGCGATCAAGCTCGACCGCGATCCGGCAGGCGATCGCGCCCCGTAGGCTGGACGCGCGCAGCGCGGCCGGCCGGCTTTGGCGCGCACCCCGGATCGGGGCGAGCGCGCCGGCCGACCTGCGGTCGTCCAGCCTACGGCACGAGCGCGAACGGGCACAGGTTGTTCCAGATCTGCGCGAGGTGGCTCTGCGTGTAGGCATGGCCACCGACGAACCAGCGCACGAACAGCGTCTCGCGATCGCGCCAGCCGCCGACGCGGAATCGGTCGGGGTCGCCGTCCGCGGTGTAGGGCGGCTGCATCAGCGGATCGCTGGTGCCGATGTGGATGTCGACCGGGATCTTGCGCTGCGTGCCCGCGAGCAGGGCCGCGCAGGCCGGTGGCCAGGAGCCGTCATCGGTGCATGCGAACATTTCGAGCGAACCCGCGCTGGTGCCATAGGCCGCGAACAGGTCGGTGTTGCCGAGCGCGAGCGCGTGTCCGAAATGTGCGCCCGCCGAGAAGCCCCACAGGTACACGCGACTCGTCTCCACGTTGTAGCGCGCGAGCGTGTCTTCGAGCGCGGCGCCGATCTCGGTGAGGTCGCCGCTCGCGCCCCAACCGCCCTGTGCCGAGGTGCCGACCGGCGCGAGCACGATGAAGCCTGCCGCATCGGCGCGCGCAGACCAGTCGCTGCGCACCTGCTGCGCGTACGTGGCCATGCTCGCGGGCGGCGCCGACCCGCGCAGCGCGAGCAGCAAGGGCCAGCTCTGCGCGGGGGAATAAGCCGGTGGCAGATGCAGGTAGAACGTGCGATTGCCCAGGCCCGGCACGTTGATCGTGCGCGTCACGTCGCCCGGATAGGTGCCGCCGCTGCCATTGCTCGGCAGGTGCGGAACCGATTCGCCCGTTTCGAAGCCGCTGCGGAACAGCGCGTCCGAGTCCGGGCACAGCGAACCCGGCAGCCATACCGTGCCGGCGGTGGCGACGGCCGGCAGCAGCAGGAGGCACAGCGTCGCGGCAACGGCACGCAGGCGATCGGGCATGGCGGCATCCTTCCAGAAGCATGAGGTGTTCGACGCGCGATCGCGTCGCGGAACGCGCGCAGGCGTGATCCCGTACGCCAGCGTACGCCATGACCCGGCGACGGCCACCGTACGGTGGCGTTTGCGGCAGCGCACGATGGCAACTTCGCGGAACTTGAAGCTAAGATCGTCACCAGATCGTTACGATCCCGCAAAAAAACCGTTTCGCCAAAGGAGCGCTCCACATGTTGCGTACTTCCCGTCGTTCCTGGTCCGCTCCCGCGCTGGCCGCGCTCCCGCTGGCCCTGGCCGCCGCGCTAGCCGGCCATGAGGCCCAAGCCGCGGGCTTCCAGCTCAAGGAAAACAGCGTTCAGGGCCTCGGTCGCGCCTACGCAGGCAGCGCCGCGGCGCCCGAGGACTGCTCGGCCGTCGTCAACAACCCGGCCGCGCTCGGCGAGCTCGGCGACAAGAGCTGCCTGCAGGCGGACCTCAACGTCATCAACTTCAAGACCGAGTTCAAGGGTGGCGGCACCGACTTCCTCGGCCGGCCGCTGACCGGCGGCGATGGCGGCGACGGTGGCCTCACCAAGCCGGTGCCGGCGGCGTACTACGCGCGTTCGATCAATGACCAGTTCGCGATCGGCTTCGGGCTCGGTGCACCGTTCGGCTTCCAGACCGAATACAAGGACGCGTGGGTCGGCCGCTACGAGGCGCTGCTGTCCAAGGTCGAGGCGATCGACCTCACGTTTGCGGGCTCGTTCCGCATCAACGACCAGTTCTCGATCGGCGCCAACGTGTTCGCGCAGCACACCAGCGCCGAGCTCACGCAGGCGATCGACTTCGGCACCATCCTCGCGGGCCCGACCAACGGCGCGGTGCTGCCGCAGGAAGCCGACGGCTTCGGCGGCCTCGAGGGCGACGACTGGGGCTTCGGCTTCGGCCTCGGCCTGCTCTGGAAGCCGACCGCTTCGGATCGCATCGGCCTCAACTACCATTCCGAGGTCAAGCACACGCTCGAAGGCGACGGCACCTTCCTCGTCCCGTCGAACATCCTGCCGCTGCTCAATGGCGCGTTCGTCGACACCGGCGGCAAGGCGGACTTCGACACGCCGTGGTACGTGACCGCGAGCTGGTGGCACGACGTCAACGACCGCTTCAGCTTCGGCGTCGACTTGAGCTACACCAACTGGTCGAGCCTCGAACAGCTCGTCGTCGATTACGAGAACCCGGTGCAGCCCGACTCGGTCGCGGAGTTCCAGTGGAACAACACCTGGTTCTACTCGATCGGCGGCGACTATCGCCTCGACGATCGCTGGACCGTGCGCGCGGGCATCGCCTACGACGAGACCCCGACCCACGACGGCACGCGCACGCCGCGCGTCCCCGACGGCAACCGCACCTGGTTCGCGATCGGCGCGAGCTACCAGTACAGCGAGCAGATGCGCATCGACGCAGGCTATGTGCGACTGGTCGTCGACGATGGCGACATCGACCACACCTCGGCCACCTTCAGCAACCTCAAGGGCCACTTCGAGAGCTCGGGCAACGTGTTCGGCATCTCGGGTCAGTACCGCTTCTGATCCACGCGCTTCTGGGGAGGAGCGGCGGGCGCCTTCGGGCGCCCGCTTTTTTTGCGCGTGGCCGGCGAGCGGTCCTCAATCGAATCCGTCGTCGAAGATGAACCTGGGGTCGATGTCGAGCAGCAGATCGAGGTTCGTCACGGCGTTCGGGTAGCCCGAGGAGATGTTGAGCGTCGCGAAGCGCAGCGTGTTGTCGCCATCGACGAGTTCGGACAGGGGCACGTCGATCGAGTGGTTGTAGCCGCCGGTCTGCCCGGGTTCGTCGAGCATCGCGGCCTCGCCGGGCGTGAATGCGCGCTCGTGCACCGGCTGGTCGTTGAGCTGGTAGCGCAGCCGCCCGGTGCCGAGGCGAATGCCGTCGACGTCGTAGCCCTGGTAGTAACCGTTGAAGACGAGTCGCGCGCGGATCGCGTGTCGCAGCGACACGCCGGCGAACACGAGCGGGGCGCTCATCGCGCCATTCCCGTCGGGAATCACGTAGCCGAGGCTGTGGCCCTGGTGCTCGATCTCGTTGAATACGCCGGGTGGGAACTCGTCGTAGGTGGTCTCCGTCGACGGGATGCCCGCATCGGGCACTTCATACTCGCGCGTCGCGGCCAGCACCGGGCCGTCGAAGCCGATATTGTCCCAGTAGGTGTTCCATGATCGCAGCGGACGCGG
Organism: Pseudomonadota bacterium; assembly: GCA_023430685.1. Taxonomy (GTDB): domain Bacteria; phylum Pseudomonadota; class Gammaproteobacteria; order Xanthomonadales; family Rhodanobacteraceae; genus Dokdonella_A. Next base: position 24,105 of record JAEYZH010000063.1, read on the forward strand.
CAGTCCGCCGAACGTGATCGCGTATTTCCAGGTCGCGTGGTTGTGCGCGAGCAGCGACACGTAGCCGCGCGAGAACGGCAACGGCGCGTCGAAGTCGACCACGCGGCGACTGGCCGGCGGCGCGAACGTGGTGCCGTCGGCCGACGGTTCGGACGTGAGGATCTCGAGCCGCTGCTGCGATAGACGCAGCTCGACGCGGCACAGGCGACCGCGCTGGCGCGGCACCTCGCCCGACTCGCCGGGCGGTGTCGTCAGCGCATGGTCGCGCACGTCGTGCACCTCGATCGACTGGCCGAGGAAGACGACCAGCACCCCATTGCGCGGATTGGGTCCGCGCCCGTTGATGTCCCAGCTCGGCGCGGGCGAGGGGTCCTCGCTGATCACCACGCTCGAATAGCCGAGCAGGAAATTCGACGCGAGGTCGGTGTCGAACACGATCGTGCCGGTGCGGCCGCCGAAGTCGAATGGCTGGCGGATGCGGTACGCGTTGCTGCCGTAGTTCTGCGAACCCACTGCCGTCATCAGGTAGCGGCTTGAGATCGACGGCGCCGGATCGCACACCAGCGTGTCGCGCGAGAACGGCAGCAAGCCGACCACATCGCTGCGGCACGGCGGGGGCTCCTCGGGGATGAGTCCGAACTCGCCCTCCCAGACCCAGAACGTCTGCCCGTCGCCGGTGGAGAGCGAAGGCGCGTAGCGTGTCGTGCTGAAGCGCGTGCGGCTCAATTCGATGCCGCGCCCGCGATCCCAGCCGGGTGCCGGCCCGTCTTCGAAGGTCTCGCAGAACGCGGGTTGCGCGAGGCCGCACGATTGCGCGTGCGTGACGGTGGGCATCCACGCGGTCGCGAGGAGGCACGCGCAGCCCGTTGCAGCCAGCGCAGGCAGCCGCGTCGAACGGCGACATGCGCGGACGGCAGGCGACCCGCAACGGTTCATGCGCGAATTCCCCGGCCGAGGATGCGGCATCGTAGGCGCGCCGGTCGGCCGCATTGCGGGGGCAGTTCACAGTTCGGGGCCGGGAAGGCCGGGTTGCGAGCATCTCGACGGAGATCGCGTGGGCGCCGCGGCGCCCACGCGGGGTTCGACGTTCCTACTGGCCGCGCCGACGCCGGTGGTCCGACCAGAATGCCATCGCGCCGCGCAGCAGCAGCGCGACCACGACGATCGCGCCGACGAACTCGAGCAGTACGGCCATGCATGCCTCCGGACGATGCGTGCGCGGCGCGCGCCGCCATGGCGCGAGCGTAGCAGCTCGCCGCGCACGCGCGCTCAGGGCAGTTCGAAGCCGTCGTCGAACAGGTCGTCCCAGGTCTGGTTCTCGTACGCGCCGACGTCGGTCGCGCCGAAGCGTTCGCGCGGATTCGCGTCGAGGTCGAGCACGCTCACCGGCGTGTTCGGAACCGGCGCGACACCGCGGTTGATCAGTGGCGAATCGTTGCGCAGGCGGTAGTCGCGGTTGGGCGCGTCGACGAAACCGGGATCGCCGGACAGGGGATCCGTGCTCGCGATCGGCAGGTTGCCGCCGACGGTGCCGATCAGGCTCGATGCGGCCGCCACGCTGCCGTCTCCGATGCCGATCACCGCGCCGCCTTCGAGATTGAGGTCGGAGATCGCATTGTCGGCGAACACGCTGTTGACGATGTCCATGTGCACGCCGCCCGCGAGCCCGGCGTGCAGGCCGCAGCCGCGCGGGCCCTGGCCGGCGCAGCGGCCGCCGACGAACGTGCTGTTCGCGACGACCACCGCATGCGCGACGCCTTCCTGGGTCGCGTTCACCGTGATTGCTGCGTGGCCGTACGCGCTGCCCGCCGCGCTGTTGCCCGAGAACAGGCTGTTGGCGATGCGCACGAGGCCGTTCTTCACGTAGAGGTTGGCGCCGCCGCCGAAGTAGCCCTCGTTGTCGGCGACGATGAGGTTCTCGAGCCTGAACTCGGCGAGCGAATCGGCGAACGAATTGAGGTCGAGGCCGCCGCCGCGTTCGAACGTGGCCGAGTCGCCCCAGCCGTTGCGCACGCTGAGGTTGTAGACCGCGAAGCTCGCGAACGCGCTCGTGCCCGCATCCGGGAAGTACGCGATGCGCAGCACCTGGTGCTGGCCGGCGCCATCGAGGATCGTGCGCGAGGCATCGAGGCGCATCTGCGCGCAGTCGTTGCCGTCGACGTGGTACCAGCCCCCGGTCAGCGCGAGCCATCCCGCGTTCTGCGAGTTGTAGACGAACGAGCCATTGAACGTCGTGTAGATGCCTTCGCGCAGCTTGATCTCGTCGTCGCCGGGCGACGCGGCCGCTGCGGTCAGCGCCTGCTGCAGTTCGTTGTGGTCGCGCACGCACCAGCTGTCCGCGCGGACCTCGATGGCCGTCGCGAAGAGCAGTACGCCCGCCAGTCCGATGATCGCCGTACGCATGTCGTGTCCCGTTCCGGATGCCTCACTCCGAATACGGGAAGCGACGGCGAAAACCCGAACGGGGCCGCGCGGGTCGCCCACAGGGTGGGCTCCTACGGGCGACCGCAGCGGGTCGCGCGCGCGGGAAGCCGTGCGCGCGACCCTACTCGCCGAGCGTCAGCAGCGACGCGTTGCCGCCCGCGGCCGTCGTGTTGATCGTCAGCGTGCGCTCGGTCGCGAACCGCACGAGGTAGTGCGGTCCGCCGGCCTTCGGCCCGGTGCCGCTGAGGCCTTCGCCGCCGAACGGCTGCACGCCGACCACCGCGCCGATCTGGTTGCGGTTGACGTAGCAGTTGCCGACCTTCGCGCGGCGCGAAATGTGTTCGATCGTCGCGTCGATCCGGCTGTGGATGCCGAGCGTGAGGCCGAAGCCGGTTGCGTTGATCGCGTCGATGACCTGGTCGAGCTGGTCGGATTTCCAGCGCAGCACGTGCAGCACCGGTCCGAACACTTCCTGCGTGAGCAGCGACAGCGACGGCAGTTCGTACGCGCGCGGCGCGAAGAAGGTGCCGTGCTCGCTGCCGGGCGCGAGCGTCGCCTCGGCGAGCTTCCTCGCTTCGCGATCCATGCGCTCGCAGTGTTCGACGAGGAAGCGGCGCGACGGCTCGTCGATGACCGGCCCGACATCGCTCGACAGCTTGCCGGGATCGCCGACCACGAGTTCGGCCATCGCGCCCTTGAGCATCTCGATGACTTTGTCCGCTATGTCGTCCTGCACGTAGAGCACGCGCGCGGCCGAGCAGCGCTGGCCGGCCGAGTCGAACGCGGACGCGAGCACGTCCTTGACGAGTTGCTCGGGCAGGGCGGAGGAATCGGCGATCAGCGCGTTCTGTCCGCCGGTCTCGGCGATCAGCGCCGCGATCGGCGCATTGCGCGCGGCGAGCGTGCGGTTGATCGTCCAGGCGGTTTCGGTGGACCCGGTGAAGCACACGCCCGACACCTCGGGGCGGGTCAGCAGCGTGTTGCCGAGCACCGAGCCCTTGCACGGCACGAACTGCAGCACCCCGGCAGGCACGCCCGCTTCGTGCAGCAGCTTCACGGCGGCATGGCCGACCAGCGTGGTCTGGTCGGCGGGCTTGGCGATCACCGCGTTGCCCGCGGCGAGGCCGGCGGCGACCTGTCCCATGAAGATCGCGAGCGGGAAGTTCCACGGGCTGATGCAGACGAACACGCCGCGACCGCGCAGGAACAGCTGGTTCGATTCGCCGGTCGGACCGGGCAGCGCTTCGGGCTGGCCGAACAGGCGCCGCGCGAGCGCCGCGTAGTAGCGGCACATGTCGGCGGCCTCGCGCACTTCGGAAATCGCGGCCGGGATCGTCTTGCCGGCCTCGCGCACGCACAGCGCGATGAACTCGCCGCGGCGCTGCTCGAGCAGGTCGGCTGCATGCTCGAGGATCGCCGCGCGGCTCGCGGCCGGCAGCAGGTCCCATTCGGGCTGCGCCGCGACCGCGTTCGCGAGCGCGCGCTCGATCGTCGCGGCATCCGCGTTGCGGCTGCGCCCGACAACCTCGCGGCGATCGGCCGGATTGGTCACGTCGCGCTCGGCTTCGGCACTGGCCGAGCCCGGCACCAGCGGCTGCGCGGACCACGGCGCGCGCGCCGCGTTGACCGCATCCGCGAGGACCTTGAGTTCGTTGTCGTTGGCGAGGTTGACGCCCATCGAATTCTTCCTGGAGACGTGGCCGGGGTTGTGCGCGTGCGCGGACTCTTCGCCATACAGGCGCAGCGGCAGCGGGATGCGCGGGTGCGGGCGCGACGCGAACGCGCGCACGGTTTCGGACGGATCCGCCACGAGGTCGCGGATCGCGACGTCCTCGTCGACGATGCGGTTCACGAACGAGGTGTTGGCGCCGTTCTCGAGCAGGCGCCTGACGAGATAGGGCAACAGGTCCTCGTGGCTGCCGACCGGCGCGTAGACGCGGCACGGCACGTCGAGGTGGTTCTCGCCGATCACCTCGGCGTAGAGATCCGCGCCCATGCCGTGCAGGCGCTGGTATTCGAACGGGCGCCCGCGCGCGACATGGTGGATCGCCGCGATCGTATGCGCGTTGTGGGTCGCGAACTGCGGGTAGACGAGGTCCGCGCCCGCGTCGAACAGGCGCCGCGCGCAGGCGAGGTAGGACACGTCGGTGTTCGGCTTGCGCGTGAACACCGGATAGCCCGCAAGGCCGAGCTCCTGGGCGCGCTTGATCTCCGAATCCCAGTAGGCGCCCTTGACGAGGCGCACGCACCAGCGCCGCTGCGCCTTGCGCGCGGCCTCGGCGAGCCAGTCGATCACGAACGGCGCGCGCTTCTGGTAGGCCTGCACCGCGAGGCCGAAGCCGTCCCAGCCCGCGAGCGACGCGTCCTCGAACACCGCGCCGATCACTTCGAGGGAGAGCTCGAGCCGATCCGCTTCCTCGGCGTCCACAGTCATGCCGATGCCGTTCTGCTTGGCGAGTTGCGCGAGTTCGAGCACCTTGGGCACGAGCTCGGCATGCACGCGCGCGCGCTTGGCGACCTCGTAGCGCGGATGCAGCGCCGACAGCTTGACCGAGATCGACGGCGCCGCGAGCACGCTGTCGAACGGTCCACGCCGGCCGAGCGCGGTGATCGCGTCCTTGTAGGCCTTGTGGTAGCGCTCGGCGTCGGGCTGGGTCAGCGCCGCCTCGCCGAGCATGTCGTAGGAATAGCGATAGGCCGCATTGTCCTTGTGCGCGGAACGGTCGAGCGCTTCCTCGATGGTGCGACCCATCACGAACTGGTGGCCCATGATGCGCATCGCCTGGCGCACCGCGAGGCGCACCACCGGTTCGCCCGCGCGCCCGACCAGGCGCTTGAGCGCGCCGCCGAAGTCCCGGCGCGTGTCTTCGGCCAGCGCGACGAGCCGGCCGGTGAGCATCAGGCCCCAGGTCGAGGCATTCACGAACATCGAATCGCTGCCGCCGAGGTGCCGCTTCCAGTCGGCCTCGCCGAGCTTGTCGCGGATCAGCTTGTCCGCGGTGGCCGAATCGGGGATGCGCAGCAGCGCTTCCGCGACGCACATCAGCAGCACGCCTTCCTCGCTCGAGAGGTCGTACTGGCGCATGAAGGATTCGACCGCGCTCTGGTCCGAAGCCTTGCTGCGGACGCGCGCGACGAGTTCGGTCGCGCGCGCGAGCACGAGTTCGCGTTCGGCCGGCGGCAGGCTGGCCTGGCCGAGCAGTTCCTCGACCGCCTCGGCCTCGTCGCGCGCCCACGCCGCGGTGATGCGGGCCCAGGCCGCCGTGGCGGCGGGAGGGAGCTCGGGAAGCAGCTGTGCGGTCAAGGCGAACCTCGTCTCGGTGCCGCCGGCGAACGGCGGAAGGTCCGCTAGTGTAGTGAGCGCCGACCCCAGCGTGTAGTGACCGCGCGCGCGGGCGCGCCCCGCAAGCCGCGCAGCGCGTCTCGCACGGGCGTGGCGAGTTGCCGCGCCCGCTCGCGCTCCACTATGATCTACCGGATTACGCCCCGATCCGCCGAGATGTCACGGCCTGCGTCGGAGCTCGCCTGCGACAGCGGGCGATGCGGGGCGAAACCGGCCGTTCTGACAGGTGATGGCAATGATTTCATCCGGGGTCCTGCGCGCCAGGCGCGCCTTCGCGGCGCTCGCGTTGCTGGCGGGAGGCGCCGCCATGGCGAATCCAGAGCCGTGGCAGCTCAACATGACGCCCGGCGTGACGTCGATCGCGCAGCGCATCCATGGCGTGCACATGCTCGCGTTCTGGGTCTGCGTCGTGATCGGCATCATCGTGTTCGGCGCGATGATTTACGCGATGGTGCGCTTCCGCAAGTCGAAGGGCGCGGTCGCCGCGACCTGGAGCCACAACACGACGATGGAAGCGATCTGGACCGTGATCCCGATCATCATCCTCGTGGTGATGGCGTGGCCGGCGACCAAGCTGCTGGTCGACATGGCCGACGTCGAGAATTCCGAGATGACCGTGAAGGTCACCGGCTACCAGTGGAAGTGGCGCTACGAGTACGTCAGCTACTACGACCAGGCGCCCGGCATCAATTTCATCTCGAGCCTCGACGCCGAATCCAACGCCGCGCGCCAGCCCGGTTCCAACGTCGACCCCGCCTCGATCCGCGACGGCGACTATCCGAGCTACCTGCTCGAAGTCGACAAGCCGCTGGTGCTGCCGGTCGGCGTCAAGGTGCGCTTCGTGATCACCGCCGACGACGTGATCCACGCGTGGTGGGTGCCGAGCCTCGGCTGGAAGCAGGATGCGATCCCCGGGATCATCAATTCGCGCTGGACCCAGATCGACACGCCGGGCACCTACCGCGGCCAATGCGCCGAGCTGTGCGGGAAGGACCACGGTTACATGCCGATCGTCGTGAAGGCGCTGCCGAAGGCCGAGTTCGAGCAGTGGCTGGCCGCGCAGCAGGCCGCGCAGGCCGCCGCGAAGGCGCCCGCCACCGTGCACGTCGCCGGCACGCCCGCCACCCAGGGCTGATCGCACCACCGTTTCATCCCGCCGCCGGCCGGCCACCCGCCGCGCGGAAGGGACACCAGAGAGGTTTCAGGCCATGGCCGCAGTCAATCCCGCCATCCACCACGACGTCCACGACGACCACGACCACAAGCCGCAAGGCTTCCTGCATCGCTGGCTGTTCACGACCAACCACAAGGACATCGGTACGCTGTACCTGGTGTTCTCGCTGCTGATGTTCTTCATCGGCGGTTCGATGGCGATGGTCATCCGCGCGGAACTGTTCCAGCCCGGCCTGCAGCTCGTGCAGCCCGAGTTCTTCAACTCGATGACCACGATGCACGCGCTGATCATGATCTTCGGCGCGGTGATGCCGGCGTTCGTCGGCCTCGGCAACTGGATGATCCCGCTGATGGTCGGCGCGCCGGACATGGCGCTGCCGCGCATGAACAACTGGTCGTTCTGGATCCTGCCGTTCGCGTTCTTCCTGCTGCTGATGACGCTGTTCCTGCCGGGCGGCGCGCCGCAGGGCGGCTGGACCATGTATCCGCCGCTGTCGCTGCAGGGCGGCAGCAACGTCGCCTTCATGATCTTCGCGGTGCACCTGATGGGCATCAGCTCGATCATGGGCGCGATCAACATCATCGCGACGATCCTCAACATGCGCGCGCCGGGCATGGACCTGCTCAAGATGCCGGTGTTCGTGTGGAGCTGGCTGATCACCGCGTTCCTGCTGATCGCGGTGATGCCGGTGCTCGCGGGCGCGGTCACGATGCTGCTGACCGACAAGTTCTTCGGCACGAGTTTCTTCAACGCGGCCGGCGGCGGCGATCCGGTGATGTTCCAGCACATCTTCTGGTTCTTCGGGCACCCCGAGGTCTACATCATGATCCTCCCGGCGTTCGGCATCGTGTCGGAGATCATCCCGACCTTCAGCCGCAAGCCGATCTTCGGTTACCAGGCGATGGTGTACGCGATCGCGTCGATCGCGTTCCTGTCCTTCATCGTCTGGGCGCACCACATGTTCTCGGTCGGCATGCCGCTCGGCGGCGAGCTGTTCTTCATGTACGCGACGATGCTGATCGCGATCCCGACCGGCGTGAAGGTGTTCAACTGGGTCTCCACGATGTGGGAGGGCTCGATGACGTTCGAGACGCCGATGCTGTTCGCGATCGCGTTCGTCGTGCTGTTCACGATCGGCGGGTTCTCGGGCGTCATGTGCGCGATCGTGCCGGCCGACTTCCAGTACCAGGACACCTACTTCGTCGTCGCGCATTTCCACTACGTGCTGGTGACCGGCGCGGTGTTCGCGATCATGGGCTCGGCGTACTACTGGCTCCCGAAGTGGTGCGGGAACATGTATTCCGAGCGCTGGGGCAAGATCCATTTCTGGATGAGCACGATCTCGGTCAACGTGCTGTTCTTCCCGCAGCACTTCCTCGGCCTCGCGGGCATGCCGCGGCGCATCCCCGATTACAACGTCGCGTTCGCCGATTTCAACATGATCTCCTCGATCGGCGGTTTCTGGTTCGGCGCGAGCCAGCTGATCTTCGTCGGCGTGGTCATCCACGCGGTGTACTTCTCGAAGCAGCGTGCGACCAGCCAGGTCTGGGAAGGCGCGCACGGCCTCGAGTGGACGGTGCCGTCGCCGGCGCCGCACCACACGTTCACGACGCCGCCGGTGATCGACAACAGCATGCTGGCCCACGGTGATGTCAGTCATTGACTGGTGCAATCGTCCATGATTGCGGTGGCGACATGGGCGAGCGGCGACCTGCATCTTTTTCCCCATTCGAGAGTCCAGGAGCGGCCATCCCTGGCCGCACTCTTCAACCAACAGCCTCGCTTCGTTGAGTGTCGCGGGGGATAGCCAGAGGAACCTGCAGGAATCGTGGAAGCCGGGAACGCCAGCACGGGGAATAGCGAGACGCAGCGACGCCACCTCGGCGTGCTGAAGGTCGGGCTGGTGGTGTGCGCGTGCGCGTTCCTGTTCGGGTTCGCGATGGTGCCGCTCTACCGCGTGGTCTGCGAACAGGTGCTCGGCATCAAGCTCGCCGAGGTGCCGGTCGGCGCCGCGGCGGCCGAGGGCCTCGTCGAGGACACCAGCCGCACCGTCGTCGTGCAGTTCGTCGCAGGCGTCAACAGCCGCCTGCCGTGGGAGTTCGCACCCGAGCAGACGCGCATCGAAGTGCACCCGGGCAAGCTCACCGAGGCCTGGTTCGACGCGCACAACCTGTCGGGCGAAGCGATCGTCGGCAATGCGGTGCCGAGCGTCGCGCCGAGCGAGGCCTCGCTGTATTTCAGCAAGACCGAATGCTTCTGCTTCACCGAACAGGTCCTGCAGGCCGGCGAATCGCGGCGCATGCCGGTGCGCTTCTTCGTCGATCCGCGGCTGCCCGCGGGCATCGGCGAGCTGACGCTGTCGTACACGTTCTACGAAAACGAAGTCGCCACGCGGCGGCTGGCCGACACCGCCTCGCCGCAACCGGCGGCCGGTTGACACTACGCATACTGAGCAGGACACGTCGCCATGGCGCAAACACAAGGTGCTTACTACGTTCCCCACGGCAGCCATTGGCCGATCATCGGTTCGTTCGGCCTGCTCGCCACCGTCGGTGGCGCCGGCATGTGGCTCAACGAATCCGAGCGCCTGGGCAAGCCGGTGATGTTCCTCGGCATCGCGCTGCTGATCGTGATGATGTTCGGCTGGTTCGGCACGGTGATCCGCGAATCCGTGCGCGGCTACTACAACAACCAGGTCGACACCTCGTTCCGCATGGGAATGATGTGGTTCATCTTCTCGGAAGTGATGTTCTTCGCCGCGTTCTTCGGCGCGCTGTTCTACGCGCGCATGTACTCGATCCCGTGGCTCGGCGGCGAGGGCCATGGCGCGGAGACCAATGCGTTCCTGTGGCCGGACTACTCCGCCGCGTGGCCGACCAACGGACCCGGGGACATCGGCGGCCACTATTCGACGATGTCGCCATGGGGCATCCCGCTGCTCAACACACTGCTGCTGCTGACCTCGGGCGTCACGATCACGATCGCGCACCATGCGTTGCGCGCCGGCCATCGCACGCGCCTTCTGGTGGCGCTCGGGCTCACGGTGCTGCTCGGCGCGGTGTTCCTCGGCTTCCAGGTCTACGAGTACGTGCACGCCTACCGCGACCTCAACCTGACGCTCGGCAGCGGCATCTACGGTTCGACCTTCTTCATGCTGACCGGATTCCACGGACTGCACGTGACGCTCGGCGCGATCATGCTCACGGTGATCTGGTTCCGTTGCGCCAAGGGCCACTTCACGCGCGACCAGCACTTCGGCTTCGAAGCAGTCGCGTGGTACTGGCACTTCGTCGACGTGGTGTGGCTGGGCCTGTTCCTGTTCGTGTACGTGCTGTAGTGCGTGCATGCCCGGCGAGGGCCCGCGCTCTCGCCGGCATCGGGACCGAAGTGGACATGAACGTGCGCATCGCCGGGCATTCGCGGGCCGCGGCATGCGCCGCAGGCGGGCCGGCATGAGCCGAAGCTGGCACCGACCGCGCGCATTCGCGGTCGCGTTGACCGTTGCCGGCGTCGCCGTGTTCCTCGCGCTCGCGGCGTGGCAGTTCCGCCGCGCGCACGAGAAGGAACTGCTGTTCGACGCGCTCGCCCACGCGGGCACGCAGGCGCCGGTTTCGCTCGACGTCGCGCGCCGCGAAGCGTCCGACGGCAGCTACCCGGTCGTGCGCGTCGAAGGACGCTTCGATCCCCGGCGCCAGTACCTGCTCGACAACCAGGTGCGTGGTCCACGTACCGGCGTGATGGCATACGCCGTCTTCGAGCCGGACGAGGGCGGACCCGCATTGCTCGTCAACCGCGGGTTCCTCGCGCGCGAAGCCGCGAGGCTGCCCGAGCCACCGCCGCTGCCCGCATCGCACGTCGCGATCGACGCGATCTACGCGCCGCCGCCCGGGGTCGGGTTGCGCATGGGCGGCAACGTGCTGCCACGGCAGGCGCAGTGGCCCAAGACCGTGATCTACATCGACCTCGGCGAAATCGCCGCGGATGCAGCGCGCGAACTCGATGCACGCGTGCTGCTGCAGATCGGCGACGATCCGCGCTTCGCGCGCGACTGGACGCCTGCGGTATTCCCGCCGGTGCGCCACCTGGGCTATGCCTGGACCTGGCTCACCTTCGCCCTCGTCGCCGTCGCGACTTTCCTGGTCCTGCACTGGCGCAGGCGAGAACCCTGATGACTCCACGCAATCGCAAGCGCCTCGGCCTGCTCCTGCTGATCTCGCTGTTCCTCGCGCCGCTCGGCGCCGCCATCGTGCTCAATGCGATCGGCTGGCGACCCGCCGGCATGCGCAATTACGGCGAGCTCGTCGAGCCGCCGCGCCCGTTGAAGGATGCGCGCTTCGTGCTCGCCGATGGCAAGCCGCTCGCGTGGGAGGACGCCGACTGGTCGTGGACGATGTTCGTGCTGACCGGCCCCGGCTGCGCCGACGCCTGCCTCGCGCGCATCGATGAACTGCGCCGCGCGCGGCTTTCGCTCGCGCAGAACGCGCACCGCGTGCGCGTGGTCGTGCTCGACCAGGCGTTGCCCGCCGACGCGCTCGCGGCGATGGCGCCCGTGATGGCCGCGCGCGACGCCGACGACGCGCTCGCGTCGATGCGGCCCGCAGCCGGCGAAGTCGCGGTCGCGATGGCCGATCCGCATGGATTCCTCGCGATCCACTATCCGGCCGGCTACGACGCGAGCCGCCTGCGCAAGGACCTCGTGCGGCTCGTCAAGCGATAAGCGCCGCCACGGACAACGCGCTGCGCGCGTGCATGCACGGCATCGGCGCGGAATCGTGTCCGCGCGCGCCCTCCGTGGTTCAATGATCGAATCCCGAATCCCGAATCCCGAATCCCGCACCCCGACCACTCCATGCCCGCCATCGTCCGCCAGTACCTCGAACTGACCAAGCCGCGCGTGGTCGCACTGATCGTGTTCACCGCGGTGATCGGCATGTTCCTCGCGGTGCCCGGGCTGCCGCCGCTGCGCCAGTCGGTCGCGGGCTTCCTCGGCATCTGGCTCGCGGCCGCGTCCGCCGCGGCGCTGAACCACCTGATCGACCAGCGCATCGACAAGCTCATGGCGCGCACCTCGCACCGGCCGCTCGCCACCGGGACGCTGACGCCGACGCAGGTACTCGCGTTCGCCCTCGCGCTGGGGGCCGCGTCGATGGCGATCCTGATCGCGTTCGTGAATCCGCTGACCGCTGCGCTGACGTTCGCCTCGCTGATCGGTTACGCGGTCGTCTATACCGCGTTCCTCAAGCGCGCGACGCCGCAGAACATCGTGATCGGCGGCGCGGCAGGCGCGGCGCCACCGGTGCTCGGCTGGGCCGCGGTTTCCGGCGAGGTGCATCCGTATGCGCTGCTGCTGTTCCTGATCATCTTCATCTGGACCCCGCCGCATTTCTGGGCGCTCGCGATCTTCCGCAAGGACGACTACTCGCGCGCGCAGGTGCCGATGCTGCCGGTCACGCACGGCGTCGTCTTCACGCGCTGGCACGTGCTGTTCTACACCGTGCTGCTGGTCGTGATCACGGTGTTGCCGTACCTGACCGGCATGAGCGGGATGTTCTACCTCGGTGGCGCGCTCGTGCTCGGCGCCGGCTTCCTCTGGTACGCGGTCAGGCTGCTCGATCCGCCGGACGAGTTCTTCCCGATGCGCGTGTTCAACTACTCGATCATCTACCTGATGGCGTTGTTCGCGTTCCTGCTCGTCGACCACTGGCTGCTGCCGCCGGACGCCGAGGCTGGCGGCCTGTTGTTCCACCGCATCGGGTAGCGGCACGGCAGGTGCAACCGCCCCACGGATCGAATGCGTAGGGTGGGTCGCAGCGCGGTACGCGCGAGACCCACCGGCGCGAGACGCCGATCGAAGCGCGCGGAACCCGGATGCGCGCAGGTGGGTCTCGCCGCTGCGCGGCTGCGACCCGCCCTACGGTACTGCGACGCACCCTACGGATGCGCGACGGTACCGCCCGGTCGTTCGCCCTCGCCGATCAGGTGCTGTTGCCAGAACAGCATCGTTGCCGCGCGGAAGTGGTCCGCGTTCGCCTTCTTCTTGAAGCCGTGGCCCTCGTCGGGGAACTGCAGGAACCACACGTCACCGCCATTGCCGCGCACGGTCTTGACGATCTGCGCGGCTTCGCTCGCGGGTACGCGCGGGTCGTTCGCGCCTTGCGCGACGAACAGCGGGATCGAGATGCGCGCGGCGTTGGCGGTCGGCGAGATCCGCTCGAGGAACGCGCGCATCGCCGGATCACGCTCGTCGCCATACTCGACCCGACGCAGGTCGCGGCGATAGTCCTGCGTGTTCTCGAGGAAGGTCACGAAATTGGAGATCCCGACGATGTCGACGCCCGCGCGCAGGCGGTCGTTGTAGTGCGTCATCGCGGCCAGCACCATGTAGCCGCCGTAGGAGCCGCCGTAGACCGCGACGCGCGAAGCATCGAGCTCGGGTTGCGTCGCGATCCAGTCGAGCAGCGCGCCGATGTCCCGCACCGAATCCTCGCGCAGCCGGCCGTTGTCGAGCTTGAGCCAGTTCTTGCCGTAGCCGGCCGAACCGCGCACGTTCGGTACCAGCACCGCGATCCCGAGTTCGTTGACGAGGAACTGCGTGTCCGCGCTGAACAGCGGTCGCGCCTGGCCTTCGGGTCCGCCGTGGATGTTGATGACGACCGGCAGCTTCTTCCCCGGCGCCGACGCGGCAGGACGGTAGTAGAACGCCGGGATCGCGCGCGGCTTGCCGTCGACCTCGTCGAAGCTCGCGAAACGCACGAGACTCGGCGTCACGAACGCGGAGCGATCGAGGCCGCCGACCTCGCTTTCGGTCCAGCGCTCGAGCCTGGCGGTGCCGTCCGATCCCAGATCGAGCGCGTAGACGTCGCTCGGCGAGGTCGCCGCGTTGATAGAGAACGCGAGCCGTCGGCCATCGGGGCTGAAGTCGAGCGAGTCGATCACGCCGACGGGCAACGTCGGCAACGGCAGCGCGCGGCGGCTCGCGGCATCCAGCACGCGCAGCACGCTGATGCCGTCCTCGTTCGTCACGTACGCGACGCGCGAGCGATCCCGCGACAGGGCGAACAGCTCCGCGTCCCATGCGATCGCCTCGCTGACCTTCTCGAGCTTGCCGCTCGCGAAGTCGTGATGGCGCAGGACGAGGAACTCGCTGCCCTCGTCGGAATTGAACCACGCCGACTTCGCATCCGTTCCGAAGCGAATCGAACCGAACGCGGCCTTGCCACCGTCGACCGGAAGCATTCGCAGCCGGTCGTCGGCGAGGCGCACGACGCCCGGATACACCTCGTTGACCGAGACGCCCTGTTCGACCAGCAATTGCGTGCCGTCGGGCGAAAAATCGGTCGGCGCCCACGCGCCGCCCTTCGCCACGACCGCGCGCCGCTTGCCGGTGTCGAGGTCGAGCACCCAGACATCGGTGTCGGTGCCGTTGCGCTCGTTGCTCGTGTACGCGAGCAGCCGCCCGTCGGATGACCAGAGCGGATCGGCATTGCGCGACGTGCCGTCGGTGAGCAGCCGCACGTCGTGCGTGGCGAGGTCGTACCAGTACAGCTGCCAGAACTCCGAGCCGCCCGCGTCACGCCCGAACACGAAGCCCGCGCGCACCGGATTCGCGGCCACGAACGACACCGGCTCGTCGTAGAACGTGAGCTGCTCACGCGCGCCCCCCGGCGCGCGCACCCGATGCGCCTGCACCGTGTTGCCGAGACGCGTCGTCACGAGCAGGCCCGAGCCGTCCGCGAGCCAGCCGCCGAGTCCCGCGCTGCGCGTGTTCGCGTAACGTCGCAAGCGTTCCGCCAGCGCGTCCGGAATCGGGGGGATGTTCTCGCTGATGCGCCCCGTCGACGCTGAGGCCGGCGCGTCGGCCGCGACGGGTGAAGCGATGCAGGCGCAGAGTGCGAACGCAAGCCAGATCGGACGCATCGATGGATCCCCTTCCCCTTGGCGGTCCCGCGAGCGTAGCGCGCCCGAAGCCTGCGGCGCGGGCCGGAAGTCACGCGCGGCTTCCGCTGCGGCCCGCCACGGGCTAACGTAGCCTTCCGGACGGCAACTGGCGGAGTTCGAGATGGCCACGGTCACCGATTTCAGCGCACGTTCGATCGACGGCGACGAACAGCCGCTTTCCCGATGGGCCGGGCAGGTGATGCTGGTCGTCAACGTCGCGTCGAAGTGCGGGTTCACGCCGCAATACGAAGGACTCGAAGCGATCTACCGCAGATTCGGCGAGCGCGGCTTCGTCGTGCTCGGCTTCCCTTGCGACCAGTTCGGCCACCAGGAGCCCGGCGACGAGGCCGAGATCCGCAACTTCTGCTCGCTGAACTACGACGTGAGCTTCCCGATGTTCGCGAAGATCGATGTCAACGGCGCGGGTACGCACCCGCTGTACGCGCACCTCAAGCACGCGGCGAAAGGCCTGCTCGGCAGCGAGGCGATCAAGTGGAACTTCACCAAGTTCCTCGTCGATCGCGACGGCCGCGTGGTCAAGCGCTACGCACCGACCGACACGCCCGAGAGCCTCGCGCCGGACATCGAGAAGCTGCTCTAGCCCGCGCGCGTTAACGCGCGCGACACAAGGCACACGGGACAATGCTCGAATCGATGGCGACGGAGACGACGATGCACGCATCCGTGATCAAGGCGGCCGCACTCGCGGCCGTGCTCGCGTGGGCCGCGACCGACGCCGCTGCCGCGATCTACCACGTCGCGCCGCCACCTGCCGGCAACGATGCCAATCCGGGCTCCGAGGCCGCGCCGTGGGCCACCCTGCAGCATGCAGCCGGGCGCGTGCAGGCCGGCGACACGATCCGCGTGCGCAGCGGCAACTACGTCGGCGCGCAGTTCACGACGCCAGGCACCGCCGCGCAGCCGATCGTGCTGGAGGCCGCGCCGGGCGCGACGCCGGCGATCACCGCCGACAACCCGCGCACGCCCGACGGCATCAACCTCGAGGGCGCCGCCTACATGACGGTGCGAGGCTTCACCGTCAACGGTCGCACGCGCGCGGGTATCCGCGCGGTTACCTGCAGCCACGTCACGATCAGCGACAACCGGCTCGACCAGAACGGCCGCTGGGGCATCCTCACGGGCTTCTGCGACGACCTCGTGATCGAGCGCAACGTGACCTCGCGCAGCGCGATCGAGCACGGCATCTACGTCAGCAACAGCGGCGACCGCCCGGTGATCCGCCACAACACGAGCTGGGGCAACCGCGCCAACGGCATCCACATGAACGGCGACGCCGAGATGGGCGGCGACGGCGTGATCAGCAATGCGGTGGTCGAAGGCAACACGATCTACGGCAACGGCCAGGGCGGCGGCGGTTCGGGCATCAACATGGACGGCGTGCGCGATTCGCTGATCCGCAACAACCTCGTCTACGCGAGCCATGCGAGCGGGATCTCGCTCTACCGCATCGACGGCGGGGCGCCGTCGAGCGGCAACCGCGTGCTCAACAACACCGTGCTGGTCGCTTCGGATGGCCGCTGGGCGCTCAACATCCAGGACGGCTCGAGCGGCAACATCGTGCGCAACAACATCCTCTGGAACGCGCACGGCTCGCGCGGCAGCATCGACATCAGCGCCGACTCGCTGCCGGGCTTCGACAGCGACTACAACGTCGTGATGGACCGCCTGACGACGAACGGCGGCGACAGCGTGCTGACCCTCGCGCAATGGCGCGCGCAGACCGGCCAGGACACGCACTCGCGCGTCGCCACGCCCGCGCAGTTGTTCGTCGCGCCCGCGCAGGACGACCACCACCTCTCGCCGACCAGTCCAGCGCTCGACACCGGCGAAACCCGTACCGACGCACCGGTCGACCTCGAAGGCGTCACGCGCCCGCAGGGGACGGGCACCGACGTCGGCGCATACGAACGCCGCGCCGCCCTCGGCGACCCGATCTTCGGCGACGGATTCGAACTCGCCTGAGCGGCGCGCGGTCGCGGATCGGGCGCTCCCTCATCCGCCCCTGCGGGGCACCTTCTCCCGCCAGCGGGAGAAGGAGAAGCCTTGCGCCCTCCGCTCGCGTGGAAGGCGAAGCCTTGCTTCCCCCGCTTGCGGGGGAAGATGCCCCGCAGGGGCAGAAGGGGGCGCTCTTGATCCTGGCCTCGCAACCCGCACGGCGTCGATCGCCGCCCGTGCTATACACGCGCTTCCGACCGCGCGCCTTCGCACCGCATGAGCCCCCGCCTGCCAGACGACCGCCTCACCCGCCGCGACCTGCGCACGCTCGGACTCGCGGCGCTCGGCGGCGCGCTCGAGTTCTACGACTTCATCATCTTCGTGTTCTTCACCGGCGCGATCGCGCAGCTGTTCTTCCCGCCCGACACCCCGGAGTGGCTGCGCCAGCTGCAGACCTTCGGCCTGTTCGCCGCGGGCTACCTCGCGCGGCCGCTCGGCGGCATCGTGATGGCGCACTTCGGCGACCGCGCCGGGCGCAAGCGCATGTTCCTGCTCAGCGTGCTGCTGATGGCGGTGCCGACGCTGTTGATCGGCCTGTTGCCGACCTTCGCCGAGATCGGCCATGCGGCGCCGCTCGCGTTGCTCGTGCTGCGCCTGATGCAGGGCGCCGCCGTCGGCGGCGAGGTGCCCGGCGCGTGGACCTTCGTCGCCGAACACGTGCCCGCGCGCCATGTCGGCTTCGCCTGCGGCACGCTCACGGCAGGGCTCACCGCGGGCATCCTGCTCGGTTCGCTCGTCGCGACCGCGGTCAACACGGGCATGTCGCCGCAACAGGTGCTCGATCATGGCTGGCGACTGCCATTCCTCGCCGGTGGCGTGTTCGGCCTCGGCGCGGTGTTCCTCCGGCGCATGCTCGAGGAGACGCCGGTGTTCGAGGCGCTGCGTGAGCGCCGCGAACTCGCACGCGACCTGCCGCTGCGCATCGTGCTCGCGGGCCATGGCCGCGCGGTCGGCGTGTCGATGCTGCTGACCTGGCTGCTGACCGCGGCGATCGTCGTCGTGATCCTGATGACACCGACGCTGATCCAGACGCTGTACGCGATTCCGGCCGCGGACGCGCTCGCGGCGAACAGCATCGCGACGCTCGCGCTGACGATCGGCTGCGTCGTGTACGGCGTGCTCGCGGACCGCCATGGCGCTGCGCGCGTGCTCGCGCTCGGCTGCGTGTTGCTGCTCGCGTCCACGCTCGCGCTGTATCTCGGACTCGCGCGCATGCCCGCGCAGTTGCCGCTGCTGTACGGCGTCGCGGGCTTCTGCGTCGGCGTGGTCGGCGTGATCCCGGTCATGCTCGTGCGCGCGTTCCCGCCCGCGGTGCGGTTTTCGGGCATCTCGTTCGCGTACAACGTCGCCTACGCGATCTTCGGCGGGCTCACGCCGCTGTTCGTCAAGCTCATGATGCAGCGCGCACCGCTCGCGCCGGCCTGGTACGTGGCCGCATTGTGCGTGCTCGGTGTCGTGGTCGCGAACGTGCGGTTCGCCGTGCCTGCGACTGCCGCGACGCCCGGCGAGCGCGCCGTGCACGGTTGACGCCGCGCGCCGCCTGCCGCAACGTCGCCGACCGATGGACCTGCACGCCTACCGCTTCGGAGCCTTCCTGCTCGATCCCGCCAAGCGCATCCTCGCGCGGGACGGCGTGCCGCTGACGCTGCAGCCGAAGGCGTTCGACGTGATCGTCTACCTCGTCGAGCAGCGCGACCGCGCGGTCGGCCGCGACGAGCTGATCGCCGCGGTCTGGGGCAAGGCCGACATCAGCGACAACGCGCTCGGGCAGGTCGTGCTGCAGGCGCGGCGCGCGGTCGACGACAGCGGCGGCGAGCAACACTTCATCCGCACCGTGCCGCGATTCGGCTATCGCTGGATCGCGCCGGTCGAACGCATCGAGTCCACGCCCGCCGAGCCGGCCAGCGTCGATGCGCCCGAGCCGGCGATGGTTGCGACGGCCGCATCGACGCCCGCCGTGCAGCGCCGATCCCGGGGATGGATCGCGCTGGCCGCGATCCTGCTCGCGTGCGCCGTCGTGTTTCTCGCGATCGACGAGCGAGGAACTTCTCCGATCGAGCCCGCGTCGCGCGCACCCGAGCAGGCACCGCGCGCCGCTGCACCCGCGACGGCCGCGCTCGTCGTGCTGCCGTTCGCCGTCGACGCGCCGCCGTCGTGGAGCTGGGTACGCCTCGGCGCGATGGACTATGCCGTGCAACGCCTGCGCCACAGCGGGCAGCCGGTCGTTCCGAGCGACGAAGTCGTCGGCCTCGCACAACGCCATCTCGATGCGCGCGGCCAGCTCGACACGACGGCATTGCTGCGCACGATCGGTGCGAGCGAGGCGGTCGCGCCGCACGCGCGCCTGCGCGACGGTCGCTGGTCGGTACGGCTCGAACTTCGCGAGCGCGCACTCGCCGCCGAAGGCGCGGCGGACGATCCGATCGCCGCGACGCGCGAAGCGGTCGATCGCCTCGCGCGCATGCTGGGCCTGCCCGCGGCCGGCCTCGTCGATGCGTCCGACGGCTTGGCCGCGCTGCTGCAGCAGGTGCGCGCCGCGATCCTTTCCGAGCAACTCGACGAGGCACGCGCGCTGCTGCTCGGCGCGGGTCCGGGCGAGCAGGCGCAGCCGGCCGTGCGCCTGCACCTGGCGGAACTCGACTTCCGGGCGGGGCGCCTCGACGAAGCCGAGCGTGCGCTGCGCGCATTGCAAGGCGACACCGCGAGCGGCGATGCGTCGAGCTTGCACGCACGCGTGCTCAACACGCTCGCGAACATCGCCTACCAGCGCCATGACATCGCGGCGGTCGAGGACTTCTCGCAGCAGGCACTGCGGTGGCTCGCCGACCGCGACGACAAGGCCGAGACCGGACGCGCGCTGATCGGCCGCGCCACCGCGCGTTCGGCCGAGCATCGATACGACGAAGCGCTGGCCGACTATGCGCAGGCGCGCGTCGTGCTCGAGGCCGCCGGCGATCGCCTCGCGCTCGCGCGCGTGGATGCCTACCTCGGCCTGCTCGAAGTCAATCGCGACCGCCACGCCGAGGCGGTTCCGTTGCTCGCGGATGCCGCGGCGCGACTGCAGGCATTCGATGCGGTCGTCGAGGAACTGCACGCGCGCGTCGGCCTCGTGATGGCTCGGCTCGCGCTGCTCGAACCCGCGGCGGCCCTGGTCGAATGCGAACGGCTCGGTGCGCTCGCCGCGCGCGTGTCCGACCCGCGCCGGCGAAACTATGCCGACCTCGCCTGCGCCGACGCGGAACTCGCCAATGGGCACCTGGCCGCGACATCCACGCTGCTGCGCGGCGTCGACGCCCGCGCGCAACCCGCGCAGGCCACGCTGCTGCAGCAGTCGCGCGTGCAGCGCCATCGCATCGCGGCCGAGCTCGCGTTCGAACTCGGCGATGCCCGCGCGGCCGCGCGCGAACTCGATGCAGCGCTCGCGTTGCCCGCTGATTTCGATTCGGACGGCACGCATGCGCGCCTGCTCCTGCTCGCATTGCGTGCACGACTCGCGCTCGGTGACGCGCCGGGCGCAGCGGTTACGCTCGCCGCCGCGCGTGCATGGGGCGAGCGCCACGCCGACGACGACGTGCGCATGCAGGTCGAACTCGCGATGGCAGCACAAGCGCTCGCGGACGCCGACGCCGACGCCGCCGCGGCCGACCGCGCGTTCGAGGCCGCACTCGCGGCCGCCGACGCGAGCCGCATACCGGCCAACCTCCTGGTTGCCGCGGTGGCCGCCTCGCCGCGACTGATCGAGACTGGCCGCCTCGACCGCGCTGCGATCGTGATCGGCCGCGTCGCGCCGTGGTCGAGCCGCCACTACGACGCGGCGCTGCTGCAGCTGCGCCTGTATCGCGCGCTCGGGCAAACCGCACCCTGGCAGGCCGCGCTCGACCAGGCGCAGGCGCTCGCGGGCGAACGCGTGATCCCGCCCGCGCTGCGCGTTCCTCCGTCCCCGCCGCCGCCTTTGTAGGCTGGACGACCGCAGGTCGGCCGGCGCTTTTCGCTCGGATGTCGCCAAAGCGCCGGCCGCGCTGCGCGCGTCCAGCCTACGAGGCCGGAGTCTCTCACCGACGGCAGCATCCTGCTCGGGGGCGGCTGGCAGTTCGCAGACGAAACCGTTCGCGACATGCCGGGTGCAAGCGCGGAGCGCTTCGCGCCCGAGGTGCACGACGTGATCTTCGCGGACGGATTCGAGTCGTCGCCGCGCCGAGTGCCGAACGAGTCGTCTACATGACCGCGTCGCGGCATGTAGCATCGAGCACGTTACCTCGCCGGCAGCGTGGATGTCATGATCGGACGACTCATGCGTATCGGACTCTACCTTCTGGGCGCGATCGGCGCGCTCTACCTCGCGATGCTCGGCATGTTCTTCTTCTCGAGGAACTTCTGCGAGGTCTCGGCAACGGCAAGTTTTCCGTCTCCATCGCTCGACCGTGCTGTCGAAGTGGAGCGGCAATCCTGTCGTGGCGAGGAGGCAGTGGTCACGGCATGGCTGCGCCTGTATTCGGCATCGGGTCCCGCAGGAAACACTCGGACGGAGCTCGCGACCGCGTCATCCCCGGCGGAGGCAGTTGCCGGCGGCCCACCGCCGATCCTCGCCGTCTGGTCAAGCGACTCGCACGTGAGGCTCGTGGTACCGCGTGGAGCACGCAAGGTGTTCGAGCGGAGCGCCGTCGAGGGCGTGACGGTGAAGTACGAGGAGCGCTGAGGTACGCATGCCCCGTGATTCGGCGGCATGGCGAGCACCCCCACGCCCCGCCATAATGCACCGATGACGACCCGTGACTGCGACGCGATCCTGATCGGCGGTGGCCACAACGGCCTCGTCTGCGCGGCTTATCTCGCGAAGGCGGGGCTCAAGGTCACCGTGCTGGAACGGCGCGAGGTGGTCGGGGGCGCGGCGGTGACCGAGGAGTTCCACCCGGGCTTCCGCAACTCGGTTGCCGCATATACGGTGTCGCTGCTGCAACCCAAGGTGATCGCAGACCTCGAGCTCGGGCGGCACGGCCTGCGCATCGTGCAGCGCAAGCTCAACAATTTCCTGCCGCTGCCGGATGACCGCTACCTCGTCACCGGCGGTGGACGCACTGCGGACGAAGTCGCGAAGTTCTCGCGCCGCGATGCGGAGCGCCTGCCCGAGTACGAACGCCGGCTCGATGCGATCGCGGACGAACTGCGCGCGCTCGCGCTGCAGCCGCCGCCGAACCTCGTCGGGGGCGGCTGGCTCAAGGCACTGCCCGAGCTGCTGCGCGCGGGCAAGCTCGGCAAGCGGGTCAATGCGCTGGACGCGACGTTGCGCACCGACCTGCTCGACCTGTTCGCGATCTCCGCGGCGGAGTACCTCGAGCGCTTCTTCGAGAGCGATTCGATCAAGGCCGTGCTCGGTTTCGACGGTGTGGTCGGCAACTACGCGAGCCCGTACACGCCGGGCAGCGCCTACGTGCTGCTGCACCACGTGTTCGGCGAGGTCAACGGGATCAAGGGTGCGTGGGGCCATGCGGTCGGCGGCATGGGCGCGATCACGCAGGCGATGGCGAAGTCCGCGGCCGCGGCCGGCGTCGACATCCGCGTCGGCGCCGGCGTGCGCGAGGTCATCGTCGAACGGGGCAAGGCGGTCGGCGTGGTCACCGAGAAGGGCGACACGCTGCGCGCCCGCTGCGTCGTCGCGAACGTGAATCCGAAACTGCTCTACGAGCGCCTGCTCGATCCGGCCATGGTGCCGACGCCGACGCGCGAGCGCATGGCGAACTGGCGCTGCGGTTCGGGCACGTTCCGCATGAACGTCGCGCTGTCGGAACTGCCGCGCTTCCGCGCGTTGCCCGAGCCCGGCGACCATCTGACGGCGGGCATCATCCTCGCGCCGAGCCTCGACTACATGGACCGCGCCTACCTCGATGCGCGCGCGCAGGGGTGGTCGAAGCAACCGATCGTCGAATTGCTGATCCCGTCGACGCTTGATGACTCGCTCGCGCCGCCCGGCCAGCACGTCGCGAGCCTGTTCTGCCAACACGTCGCGCCGGTGCTGCCCGATGGGCGCTCGTGGGACGCGCATCGCGACGAGGTCGCCGACCTCATGATCGACACGGTCGAGCAATGGGCGCCCGGTTTCAAGGCGTCGGTGCTCGGTCGCCAGATCAAGTCGCCGCTCGACCTCGAGCGCGACTTCGGCCTGCTCGGCGGCGACATCTTCCACGGCGCGTTGAGCCTCAACCAGCTCTTCAGTGCGCGACCGATGCTCGGCCAGGCCGACTATCGCGGCGCGATCCCGGGGCTCTACCTCTGCGGCGCCGGCACCCATCCGGGCGGCGGCGTGACCGGCGCACCGGGCCACAACGCCGCGCGCCGCATCATCGCCGATCTTCGCTGACGCGCCGCAGGGATGCGCGCCCGGACGCGGCGATCAATTCAAGAGACTGAAACACCAAGGACACGAAGAGACGCCATCGGAAAGCTCTTCTTCGTGTCCTTCGTGTCGCGATCTTTCAGCCTTGGCCGGATTCGGTCGCCGGCGCGGGCGGCAGCGGGTTCGCGTCCGGGGACATGCCGTCTTCCTTCGCGCGCTGCTTCTTCAGGCGCTTCTCGTCCTGCTGCTTCTTCTTCGCGATCTCGCGCTGGCGCTTCTCGAAGCCGTAGTTCGGCTTGGCCATCGATGCCTCCTGATGCTGGAAACAAAAAACCCCGGGCCTTGCAGCCCGGGGTCGATATCGTGACGCGGGCCCAGCGACTTACGCCGGCTGCACCTGGTCAGCCTGCATGCCCTTCTGGCCCTGCACGGCGACGAAGGTCACGCGCTGGCCTTCGGCCAGGCTCTTGAAGCCCGAACCCTGGATCGAACGGAAATGCACGAACAGATCCGGGCCGCTTTCCGGCGTGATGAAGCCGAAACCCTTCGCATCATTGAACCACTTGACCGTACCGCTCTGGCGATTCGCCATGACTTTGACTCCTCAAACAACTTTTGATGGGACTTCGCGAGGCGGGGACATCCCGCTTCGAGACTGTAGTTGGCAAGGAGAAAGCGAGGTGAGGCGGTGGCGTGGCGACGAATCACCGCGCCAGGTCACGGTTCACAGTGACCTTGGCAAGCAACAGTGCCGCGCACGATACAGGTTTCGCCGGCGAAAAGCGACGGCCAGGCTGAACATTGTGGATTCGTTCAGGTTCGACCGGCAGTCCGCTCCGCAAGCAGGCCGCGCAGGCAGTCCTTGCCGGTCTCGTCGAGTTCCCCGGCGGCCTGGGCGCGCAGCAGGTCGTCGATGCGCTGCTGCAGGGTCTGGCGCTCGAGCTGGCGCAGCGCGTCGAGGAATTCGGTGCGTGCCTCGTGTTCCCCGCCCGGGAAGTCGGCGACCGCGAGTTTCTGCAGCGCGCGGGCTTCCTCGCGTGCCGAGAAGTACTCGAGCAGCGCGCCGGTCGTGAGGCCGGGCCGCTCGCGGCCGAGGCCGATCAGCTCGACCAGCAACGGCACGCCGGGCTGGCGCAGCTCGGCAAACGTCCAGGGCGGCTCGATCTCGGTCGCGAGCGCCGGCCGTTGCACGAGCAGGGTGA
The DNA here is from genome assembly GCA_023430685.1 of Pseudomonadota bacterium. GTDB lineage: Bacteria > Pseudomonadota > Gammaproteobacteria > Xanthomonadales > Rhodanobacteraceae > Dokdonella_A. The sequence goes on from JAEYZH010000063.1 coordinate 48,533, forward strand.
TCGCGGCGCGCACGAGCGAACGCTGCGCGGGCGCGCGG
>JAEYZH010000067.1 GCA_023430685.1 Pseudomonadota bacterium
GGCGATGCGCGCTTGATGTGCGCGGCGCATGACTGAGCGCATGGACACGCAGCGCTGGCAGCAGGTCGCGGCGATCTTCGACGAGGTGGTCGAACTCGAGGGCGACGAGCGCGTGGCGCGCCTCGACGCGCTCTGCGCCGGCGACGTCGAACTGCGCGCGGAAGTCGCCAGCCTGCTGCAGGGGGACGAAGCCGCCGACAGTGCGCCGCTGCTGATCGATTCGCCGACGCGCGCGCGCGAGGCCTGGCAGGACCTGGTAGCACCGGCATCGGCGATCGGGTCGCTGATCGGCCCCTGGCGCGTGCTGCGCGAGATCGGGCGCGGCGGCATGGGCGTCGTCTACCTCGTCGAGCGCGCCGATGGCCAGTACGAGCAACGCGCGGCGCTCAAGCTCATGCGAGCGAGCGGCGATCCGGCGAGCCTGCGCCGCCGCTTCCTGCGCGAGCGGCAGATCCTCGCCAAGCTCGAACATCCGCACATCACGCGCCTGCTCGACGGCGGCGTGACCGCGGCCGGCGAGCCCTACTTCGCACTCGAATTCATCGACGGCGAACCCCTGCTCGCGCACCTCGCCTCACGCCCCGACCTCGGCGCGCGCCTGCGGCTGTTCCTCGAAATCTGCGAGGCCGTGAAGTTCGCGCACCGGCAACTCGTCGTCCATTGCGACATCAAGCCGTCGAACGTGCTGGTCGATCGCGACGGTCACGTCAAGCTGCTCGACTTCGGCATCGCGAGCCTGCTCGGCCCGGCCGCGACCGCCGCCGATGAAACCCAGCTGCAGGCACTGACCCCGGCCTATGCGGCGCCCGAGCAGTTGCGCGGGGAGCCGGTGACGACCGCGACCGACGTGTTCGCACTCGGCGCGGTGTTGCACGAGATGCTCACCGGCGTACGGGCGTACCAGTTGGGTGCGAACGCCTCGTCGCTGGATCGCCTCGCCGCGATCAGCAATCCCCGCCGCGCGCTGCCGAGTTCCGCGGTCGATCGCAGGCCAGCGTCCACGCAACGCGAGCCGTATCCACCGGTGCCGGCGCGCTTGCTGCGCGGCGACCTCGACGTGATCACCGAAACGGCGCTGCAGGCGGAACCCGAACGGCGCTACGCGACGGTCGACGCACTGGCCGACGACGTGCGGCGCCATCTCGAAGGCGCGCCGATCGCGGCGCGGCGCGCGAGCGCGACGTACCGCTTCGGCAAGTTCGTCGCGCGCCATCGCCTCGGCGTCGGCCTCGCGGCCGTCGCGCTGATCGCGCTGCTCGCCGCGCTCGCGACCGCCTTGCTGCAGGCACGGCTCGCGCGCGAGCAGACCGCGCAGGCGCAGGCAGCCGCGCGGCTCGCGATGCAGCAGAGCGAACGCGCCGAGGGCGTGCGCCGGATCCTCGTCGGCGTGTTCGAACAGGCCGAGCCCGACGCGCACGGTGGCCAGCCGATCAGCGCGCGTGAACTGCTCGAGCGCGGCGAGCGCCAGATCGAGGGCGCGTTCGAGCTGCAGCCGGCGGTCGAGTCCGATGCCGCGACGCTGATCGCCGAACTCTACGTGCAGATCGGCGATTTCGAGCGCGCGAAGGCGCTGCTGCAGCGCGCACTCGACGCGAGCGACGACCCTCGCGTACCCGACGACGTGAAGGCGCGCGTGCTGGTCGGCATCTCCGTGGTGGAAGCCGAAACCAATGCCTACGACGCCGCGCTCGACCATGCGCGCGCGGGCCTCGAACTGCTCGCGACGATGGGCGCGGGCACCGCGGCATCGATCGCGAAGGCGCACTCGGTGATTGCGGCCGTGTTGATCGAGAAAGGCAGCCTCGACGAAGCCGAGGCCTTGCTGCGCGCATCGCTCGCGCGCGACACCGTCTCGCTCGGCGCGCACAGCGAGGCGGTCGGGCAGTCCTGGATCCACCTCGGCAACGTGCTCGCGCGCACCGACCGCTTCGAGGAAGCCGAGCAGGCGTTCCGCACCGGCATCGCGACGATGCAGGCGCTGTTCGGCGAGGACAGCTACCACGTCGCGCACGCGCTCAACGAACTCAGCAGCCTGCTCAGCGACCGCAACGACTTCGAAGGCGCCGAGCGCGCCTTGCAGCAGTCGCTGCAGATCCGCCTGCGCACCGTCGGCGAGGACCATCGCGACACCTACATCGTGCGCCACAACCTGCTGGTGCTGCAGGAGACCGTCGGTCGCATCGCCGAAGCGTTGCCGCAGCGCCTCGCGCTGGCCGAACGCGCGCGCGCGAGCGGGCGCGTCAACCTGCGCGACCTCGCTTCTTACGACCTCGCGACCGGTCGCGACCAGCGCGACGTCGGCCAGTTCGATGCAGCCGTACCGACGCTGCGTCGCTCGATCCAGGCGTTCAGCGACACGCTCGGCCCGACCACCGACGTGGTGGTGTCCGCATGGCGCAGCCTCGGCACCACGCTGACGCTCGCGGGCCGCTACGCGGAAGCCGAAGAGGTGCTGCGCAAGGCGATGCAGATCCAGCTCGGGCGTCCGGAGGACAGTGCGCTGCGGATGGCCAGCGTGCAGCTGGATCTCGGCAACCTGCTGCGCCTGCGCCACCGCCTCGACGAGGCGTCGGCATTGCTCGAAGCCGCGGCGGCCACGTTCGATGACGGCGCGTTCGCGAGCAGCAGCGTGCGACCGGCTGCGCTCGCCGCGCTCGCCGAGCTGCAGCTCGACCGCGGCGATGCGGTCGCCGCACGCGCAAGCGCGCAACGCGCGGTCGAGGCGGCGCGCACGAACCTGCTGCCGCGCCACTTCCTCGTCGCCGCGCCGCTGTTCGCGCTCGCACGCAGCGAGCTCGCGCTCGGCCATGCAGAAGCCGCCGAACCTCTGCTGCAGGAGGCGCTGAGCCTGCGGGAAGCCGTCCACGGACCCGATGACCCGCGTCTGCTCGAAATGAAGGTGGCGCTCGTCGCCGTGCTCGCGGCGACCGGGCGCCAACGCGAAGCCGCTGCGGCGCGCGAGTCGCTCGAACCGCGGCTGCGCGCTTCACGCTCCCCGTACGCGGCGGACCTGCTCGCTCGGCTCGATGCCGTCGATGCAGGGACCTGACGCCGCGCGCCTCCGTGCCCTCGAATCCGCCGCCGAAGATCACATCGTCCCGCGTTCGACCCTGCCGCCCTCCCGAGAATCCGGATGTCTCGTGAGGGGCGATGCAGGCGGCAGCGCGGTGCACGGTCATGCTCGCTTATCCGGATCGGCCTCGGCGCGTTCGACGGCGCGAGGCATCGCAGGGGGACCACGCGGTCGTACTCGGTTAATCGACGATCCGCTACAAGGTGAGACCTTGCCGAGCAGGAGCGATGCGATGAACCACGAGCGCGAACCCGCGACTGCGCCCTCCGTCGACCTCGCGCGCTACCTCGGCACCTGGTACGAGATCGCGCGCAAGCCGCTGCGATTCGAGGACGAAGACTTCACCGACATCACCGCGACCTACACGCTGAACGATGACGGGACGATCCGCGTCGACAACCGTGCGCTCGACGGCGATGGCGAACCCAAACAGTCCGTCGGGCAGGCGCGCGTGATGGAAGGCAGCGGGAATGCGAAGCTCGACGTGAGCTTCCTGCCCGAGGGCCTGCGCTGGATTCCGTTCACGCGCGGCGACTACTGGATCCTGCGCGTCGACAGGGACTACCGCAACGCGCTGGTCGGCACCCCCGATCGAAAGTATCTCTGGCTGCTGTCGCGCACCCCGCATCCCGATTCCGCGACGCGCGCATCATTCCTCGGGTTCGCGCGCGAACAGGGTTTCGATCTTTCGGACCTGATCGAACCGCGGCACGCCTGAGCGGACGCGACGCCGCGCTCAAGTCCCTCTCTTGTGATGCGGCGCAGTTGCCTGCGCCGCTGAGACCTGAGGCTCCGCCCCTCCACCGCACACCCACGCCAACGCCTCTTCGCGTCGTGCGGGCTCGAACGTGCGGTAACTCACGAAGGGCAGTAGCGCGCTCTCGATGCGAGTACCCACGCGCACCCATGACTGGTCCGCGACCACCGCGACGCGTCCGAAGCGTCTGAGGTGGCCATATAGAGGCATCGCACGCGCGAGGTGTGCGCCCAATCCGGAGATGTCCAGCCCGTCGATCGAGCGCGTCTCGACGAACACGTGCACCTCCCCGTGTCGCGCGAGGCAACCCTCAAGCCGGTCCATCAAGGCAGAGAGGTCCGAGCTGCTGATGCGGTGGGAAATCGTCGCGGCGACGACGTCGTCGGTGGTTTCGATGAACTCGAGCATGGGGGCGCCTCGGATTCGCGGCTGCGCAGTCTCCCATGAGCCGCCTGTATCGTGGTGATCCACCGCGGCGATCTCGGTCAACAAGCGCGGTCGGGCAGACCCCTCGCCACTGGCCCACCGCGCCCATGCCCACTTTCGATCAACGACCCGAGCATGAATCCGCTATCCTGGGGCAAGCGCAGGGGCATGGTCCGCATGAGCGTGAACCCAATCCTGGATGAAGCGATGCGTCGCGCTGCGTTCGAGCATGTGCGACAGCTGGGCTCCGCCAAAGACCACGTGACGTCTTCCGAGTTGGCCGCCGGCTTCGAGTTCGAGGGCAAACGCATTCCGCTTGTGAACCCGCAGCGCGGCATCTTCAAGCCGCGCCAAATGCGATTTCTGTTGTCGATTCGGACAGTATTCCCCAAGCCGGGAGCTCGAATCTGGTACGACGACCAGCGGCATGTGCACCGGCAGTTGTATGAGAGCAAGGATTTCGTTGACTACGCATTCATGGGCTCCGATCCCGATGCTGCCGACAATCGCTGGTTGCGCGAAGCGTGCGAGCAACGCATTCCCATCATCTACTTTATCGGATGTGCCCCTGGGCAGTTTGCGCCGGTTGTTCCGAGCTATATCGCGGAATGGGACCGCCACGCCCTGAAGGCTTCCGTAGGTTTTGGATACCCGTCGACCTTCGCTGAAGATCGATTCCCGGACAGCCAACTGGCGCGCCGGTACGCGATGCGTTCCGTCCAGCAGCGCCTGCATCAAGCGGCGTTTCGCCAAGCCGTCATATCTGCTTACGAGGGCCGATGCGCATTGTCAGGACTGCCCGAGTCGCTGCTGCTGGATGCAGCGCATATCGTGTCGGATGGAGATGAGGCATTGGGCCAACCGATCGTGCCGAATGGTATTCCACTTTCCAAACTGCACCACGCAGCCTTCGATTCGCACTTGATCGGAATCGATCCCGATTTCCGATTGCACGTTTCGGAGCGTCTGCTTCAACAGCGTGATGGTCCCCTGCTCGAAGCCATCAAAGGCCTGGACGGTCGAACGATTCGGCTGCCACTTCGAGAGTGCGACCGGCCCGATCGCGATCGCCTTGCGATGCGATTCGATATTTTCCGGTCGCGGGCCTGACCTGCCAGACCCCGGATTCGACGGCACATCCTCGCCGATCGGGTACGCTTGCACGCTCGTTTCCAGGAATGATTGCTGTCATGCGAACCTTCGTCCTGCGCGCACGCGCGGCGCCCACCGACAGCGCGAAGCTGCTCGCCGCGGTCGGCGGGGACGCGCATGTCGAGATCCTCGCGCACACGCTGATGAACGCGGTGTTCGTCGCGCAATCGCATCGGCCGGACGTGGTCGTCTTCCTGGTGCTCGAGAGCACGCAGGACTATTCGCGCGCGATCCGTTTCGAGGCGAATGCGACGCAGGGCTTCGGAGGATTCGATGAACGCGCGCTGCTGGGCAAGATCGCGCAGGCGCTGGACGCCTCGCGCGGCATGGGCAAGGAGGAAACCCGGCCGGTCGAGCCTGGCGTCAGCGTGCGCACGATCGCATTCGAGCGGCTGGTGCAGGAACTCGCCGCCGACCACGCGCTGTTCGTGATGGACCCCAAGGGGACGTCGATCCGGGAGCAGGCGTTCGTCGGCAGCCCCTGCTTCCTGCTGACCGACCACATCCCGATGCCGAAGAAGACCTTCAACAGCCTCGAGCGGCTCGGCACCAGGCGGATTTCACTGGGCCCGGTGATGCTGTTCGCCTCGCAGTGCGTGACCCTGATCCACCACGAACTCGACCAGCGCGCGCCCGCAGCCCGCTGAGCGCAGGCATGGGTCATGGCGACGGCGGCCCTTCGACTCCGGCCTTCGGCCTGCGCTCGGGGCGAACGGAGATTTCGCAGCGTTCGCGCCGAGCGCAGCGGCCCCGTCCCGCCGACTTCCCGTTCGCGCTGACCGGAGCGGCCGCAGGCCGCGGAGTCGAAGCGGCCGCGCGCAGTCGTTGCCCATGCGCCGGCTGGCCCTTCGACTCCGGCCTTCGGCCTGCGCTCAGGGCGAACGGAGATTTCGCAGCGTTCGCGCCGAGCGCAGCGGCCCCGTCCCGCCGACTTCCCGTTCGCGCTGAGCGCAGCGGCCGCAGGCCGCGGAGTCGAAGCGGCCGCGCGCAGTCGTTATCCATGCACGGGCTGGCCCTTCGACTCCGGCCTTCGGCCTGCGCTCAGGGCGAACGGAGATTCCACACCATTCGCGCCGAGCGCAGTGGCCGCGCCAGCCCGGATCAGCCCGCCTTGCGATTCGCGATCCACTCGTCGACGCGACGCTCGAGCAGCGTCAGCGGCAGCGCGCCGCCGCCCAGCACGGCGTCGTGGAAGCCCTTGATGTCGAAACGCGCGCCAAGCTCGCGCTCGGCCTTCCTGCGCAGGTCCTGGATGCGGATCATGCCGACCTTGTAGGCGGTGGCCTGCCCCGGCATGATCAGGTAGCGCTGCACTTCCGACCGGATCGCGGCGATCGGAATCGCGCTGTTCGCGTCGAAGTACGCGACGGCCTGTTCCTCGGTCCAGCCCTTCGCATGCATGCCGGTGTCGACGACGAGGCGGATCGCGCGCCACATTTCCGAACTCAGGCGACCGAATTCCGAGTAAGGGTCCTGGTAGGTGTTCGGCATTTCCTTCGCGAGCCACTCCGAGTAGAGACCCCAGCCTTCCGCATACGCGGTGAAACCGGCCTGCGTGCGGAACTTCGGCACGCCGGTCAGTTCCTGCGCGATCGAGATCTGCATGTGGTGGCCGGGCAGGCCTTCGTGATACGCGATGACTTCGAGCTCGGGCTTCGGCATCGCGTTCATGTCCGACAGGTGCGCGTAATACACGCCGGGCCGCGATCCATCCGGCGTCCCCGGGAAATAATGCTGCGCGGCGCCGTCGCGCTCGCGGAATGCCTCCACGCGCTTGACCACGAGGTCCGCCTTCGGCAGCAGGCCGAAGTAGTTCGGCAGCTCCTTCTTGATGTTCGCGATCGCGCGCGTCGCTTCGTCGATGTAGGCCTGCCGGCCGGCATCGGTGTTCGGGAACTTGAACTGCGGATCGGACGAGATGAAGTCGAAGAATGCCTCGAGGTCGCCCTTGAAGCCGACGCGCGCCTTCACCGCTTCCATCTCGCCGCGCAGGCGCGCGACTTCCGCGAGGCCGAGCGCATGGATCTCGTCGGCGCCCATGTCGGTCGTCGTCATCCGGCGCAGCTGGTTCTCGTAGTACGCCTTGCCGTTCGCGTGCGTGGTGCCGACGCCCGCGGAATTGACGCGCGCTTTCGGGAGTTCCTGCTCGCACCACGCGATCACGCGCTCGTAGGCGGGCTTGAGCTGTTCCAGCAGGGCCTTGCGCGCATCGTCCTTGAGCGCCGCCGCGCGGGCGGCGTCGATCTTGCCGGCTTTCGCAAGCGCGTCCGCCTTCGCCTGGGCGTCCGCCCACAAGGCCGAATCCTTGCCCGCGTCGAACGGCGCGCCCGAGATGACCTTGCGCGACTGCTCGATCACGCCTTCGTAAGCGAATTTCGGCGGGCGCACGCCCGCCGCGGCCGAAGTACGCGCGCGCTCGAGCAGCTGGTCGAACACGCGACCGGTGGCCTTGAGGCGTGAGACGTACGCCGTGAAGTCCGCTTCGTCGTCGACCTTGTGGAAGTTGATCAGCACGGTCGGCAGGAAGCCCTGCGCGCCGTTCATCTGGTCGAATGCATAACCGTCCGACATGAATGGCAACGCGTCGCGCGCGTACTCGTACTGCAGCTTCCACAGGTCGTACGAGGTCCTGGCCTCGTCGCCGAGACGCGAATAGTCGAACGTGCGCTGCATTTCGTCGACGCTCGCCTTCTGCCATGCCACGCGGTCGCGCTGCGCCTGAACGGACATGTCGTCGAGCTGGTCGTAGAGCTCCTTGCGCCCCTGGAACGTGAGCTGGAGCGGGCTGAAATGCAGTTGCTCCTCGTACTTGCGTTCGAACCATTCATTGAGGCGCGCGGTTTCCGAATCGGCAGGCCGCGGCGTGGCTTCCGCACTCGGCGGCACGGCCGGGGGAGCCGGCGTGGTGGCACATGCCGACAACACCAGGGCACATGCGAACGGGATCAGGAACTTGCGCATCGGGAGACTCCTCGTGGCCACGGGCTGGCCCAGACGCGGAACTCTAGCGGATCGGGTACCGGACGCACGAGTCCCGCGGGCATTATTCAGGCCCGCCCCGATGCGACGCGACATGTCCGGGTGCGGAGGCGTGGTACATTGTCGCGTCGCGCAAGTATGGAAGATGGATGGGCGACACCAACCAGGCAATTGAATCGCTTTGGCTTGAACACTTCACGAGAGGACTGCCATGTCAATCAGGACCAGAAGGACCGCACTTTCCCGTTCAATCTTTGCAGCGTGTTGCGTCGCCCTGTCGGGTGCCGCCGTCGCTCAGGTTCACGGCCCCTCTTCCAGGCACATGCCACAGAAATCCGAAGTGCTCGACTGCGCACGCCTGGCCAACAGTGCGATAGCCGAGCCCGCGGGCTATGCCGACCAGTGCCTGCCCTATGCGCCTTCCTACGTGCAGCCGCTGGGTCCGGTTCCGCAGGACCCCACCGATCCTGGCTTCAAGTACGACATGCGCGACAACGTCGGCCTGTACTCGTACGTGCTGAATGACTTTGCCGGCCAGACCTTCGTCGGCAATCCGGGCGACGCGTTCTACGCCTGGGACTTCGACCAGACCGGTACGCTCTACACGATCCAGACCGGTGCGGGCGTGTTCCCGTTCGGCACGGTCGACACCGGCACCGGCGTGTTCACGCCGATCGCGAACGTCAGTGGCGACGTTCCCGCCGAGGTCACCGGCTTGACCATCGCCGGCGACGGCACCACCGCCTACATGTCCTCTGCGACCAATCTCTACTCGCTCGACCTCGCGAGCGGCGCGGCCTCCCTCGTCGGCCCGTTCGGCGCCGGCGTCACGCTGATGATCGATGTCGCGATGAGCTGCGCCGGCGACATGTACGGCCATGCGATCGACACCGACTCGCTCTACTCGATCGACCCCGCGACCGGTGCCGCGACGCTGATCGGCACGCACGGCCTCGCGGCCAACTTCGCGCAGGGCATGGACTTCGATGACAGCGGCGACCTGTACGCTGCGATCTACACCGGTGGCGGCACCTACACCTACGGCACCTTCGACCTCGGCACCGGCGCGCTGAATCCGCTCAGCACGCAGCCGCCGACCGGCGAATGGGAAGTCGCGATCCCCGCGAGCTGCGGTCCCGCGTTGGCCGTGCAGACTGGGGCGGCCACGATCGCCGACGTCTGCACCAGCGCGCCGGGCCAGGAGAACGGCATCGTCGAACCGGGCGAGACCCTGCAGATTTCGGTTCCGGTCGCGGCCTCGGGCGGCAACTTCACCGATGTGGTCGCCTCGCTGCCGCTGCCCGCTCCGGCCGGCATCACCTATATCGTGTCCGAAGCCCAGCTCGGCGACCTCAACGACGGCGACAACGCGACCGCAAACTTCGAGGTCCTGGTCGACCCCGGCTTTGCCTGCCTCACCTCGTTCACGCAGCCGATCGCGGTCACCGCGGCTGAAGGAAGCGCATCGGGCAGCATCGACGTCGACGTCGGCACCGCGGGCGCGCCGACCTTCACCCCGCTGGCCGGTACCGGCCCCGGCGTCGCGATCCCGGACAACTCGCCTGCCGGCATCACCTCGACGCTGTCGATTGCCGAGAACGTCTCGATCTACGACCTGCGTGTGGTGGTGAATGCGACGCACACCTGGGTCGGCGACGTCAAGATCTCGCTGACGAGCCCGGGCGGCACCACGGTGCAGCTGCTCGACCAACCGGGCGTGCCCGGCAGCACGTTCGGTTGCAGCGTCGACAACATCGCGGCGCTATTCGGCGACGGCTTTGCGCCGAACGAAGACGTCTGCCCCGGAACCTCGCCGTGGCCGGGCGCGTCGCCCGAGATCGCGCCGACGGACCCGCTGGCCGCCTTCTCGGGTGAAAGCACGGTCGGCGACTGGGTGCTGACGATCAGCGACAATGCGTCCGGCGACACCGGCGCGCTCGACAGCTGGTCGCTGCAGGTCGCGGAAGGTCCGGGCGAACAAACCTGCACGGTGTGCGCGGGCAACGACGTGATCTTCGCGGACGGCTTCGATCCGTAAGGCACATGGCACGGGCGTCGTCCTGACGCCCATGCCGCATCGGAAACAACCGGGAGGGTGCGCCGCACCCTCCCGGACCGCGGCACCCTCGCCGTCGCATCGCCTTCCCAGGCACGGCACCTTCCATCGAATCGCGCCGCCCACTGCGAGCGCGCGCACCGACCGCGGCATGCATTGCGCGCGCGTCCTTCCGCTTAGCTCTCCTCCCATCCGTGAACGCGTCGCCGCGCTCGACGACGGCCGCGTGATGCCGGTTGCGGTCGTCGCACGCGACCGCTGCGGGGCCATTGCGCCGCCTCGCCGCCCGCGGGCATCGATCCCGATGCGCCGACTGCGTCGACGATGAGAGCGCATCGCGCACCCCGCATGCGCGCAGGTATAGTGGCGCGAATCGGCGGGCACCGTGTCCGCGGCGGGAGGTCTCATGGGTCTGGTGCAGGCAGTGGTGGGCTCGGTCGGCGGCATGCTCGCGGACCAGTGGAAGGACTTCCATACCGTTCCGGACGGCCTGGCCCCGACGGCTGCGCTGTTCGCCGCAGTACCACGCGGCACCAACGCCGGTCGCGGTTCCAACACCAAGGGTTCCGCGAACATCATCACGAACGGTTCGAAGATCGTCGTGCCGGAGGGCTACGGCCTGCTGCTGTTCCAGGACGGCCAGGTCACCGGGTTCGCGGCCGAGCCGGGCGGCTACGAGTGGCGATCGGACGACATCAATTCGAAGTCGATCTTCGCAGGCGACGACCTCGTCGAGTCGCTCGTCAAGCAGAGCTGGGAACGCTTCAAGTTCGGCGGCCAGCCAGGCTCGCAGCAGGCCGCGTTCTTCGTCTCGCTGAAGGAATTGCCGGACAACCGCTTCGGCACGCAGTCGGAGATCTACTGGGACGACGCGTTCCTCGGCACCCAGGTCGGCGCGGTCACGCGCGGGTCCTACACGCTGAAGATCGTCGATCCGATCCTGTTCGTGAAGAACTACGTGCCCGCGTCGTACCTGCAGTCGGGCCAGGTGTTCGATTTCACCGACCTCGACAACGCGGCCGCCAGCCAGTTGTTCAACGAAGTGGTCGCCTCGCTCGCGCCGGCGTTCAGCCTGTACTCGAACGATCCCGGCAAGGGCAATCGCATCACGAAGCTGCAGCAGGACTCTCTCGGATTCGCGAAGAGCCTGTCCGAGGCGGTCGAGAACGCGTACCAGTGGCGTTCTGATCGCGGCCTCGCGATCGTCAAGACCGCGATCGTCTCGATCGAATACGACGCCAACACGCGCGAGTTGCTCAAGACCGTGCAGCGCGCCGACGCACTGGCCGGCCAGCGCGGCAATTCCAACCTGCAGGCGAGCATCGCGCAGGGCATGCAGTCGGCCGGTGAAACCGGCGGCGCGGCCGGCATGATGGGCATCGGCATGGCCTCGGGCATGATGGGTGGCCTCGCCGGCCTGCAGCAACCCGTCGCGCCGGCCGCTTCCGCGGCGGACGATCCGGTCGCGAGACTCATGAAGGCCAAGGAGATGCTCGACCGCGGACTCATCACGCAGTCCGACTACGACGCGCTCAAGGCCAAGGCGCTCGGCCTGTAAGTTCCGGCGCGCGCCCATCATGTCCACCCCACGCGTACCACCGCCGCCGGGTCCGACTCCGGTCGGCCCCGGCTCGCCACGGGACGTGCCGCCGCCCGCGGGCAGCTTGCCGATCGACCCGGACACGCTGCCTGGGCCGATCCGCGACGAACTGCGCGCGCCCGATCCCGCGGCGATCGACACCGCATCGGCAGAGCTGCGCGACGGCGTCAACCGCTGCCCGAAATGCGGCGCGACCGACGTGCGCCACAAGATCGGCAGCGACCTGCTCGTGTGCCAGTTCTGCCGCAACGAGTGGCAAGCCGAGCGCGTCGAGGATGCGTTCGGGCTCGGCGAAGGCATCGCGGAACTCCGCGGCACCGTCGTCGCGTCCGGCGCGCGCGACATCGAAGCCGATTCCTCGGCGCTCGTGAGTTTCAAGTGCAGCGGCTGCGGCGCGCAGGTCACGGTCAACACCGGCCATGCGATGACCGCGCGCTGCCACTGGTGCCGGCACGTGTTCGGCATCAACGAGCAGGTGCCGAACGGCGCGGTGCCCGACGCGGTGCTGCCGTTCCACATCCGCAAGGAGGACGCGGTCGCGCGCATCCGCCAGTTCGTGCACAAGCGGCGGCTGTTCGCGCTCAAGGAATTCAAGGAGCAGTTCACGCCGGAGAACGTGACGGGGGTGTACCTGCCCTACATGATCGTCGACGGCAACGCGAGCGCCGACGTCTCCGGCAAGGGCGAGATCGAGACGCGACGCTACACGCGCGGCAGCGGCAACAACAAGACGACCTACTACGACGCCGACGTGTACCAGGTCGGCCGCCACGTCGATTTCACCGTCGACGACCTGCCGCTCGAATCGTCCAGCGAACGCGGCAACCTCGACGCGCGCGTCAATACCAACAACATCATCAACACGATCCTGCCGTTCGACACCAAGAACGCGGTGAAGTGGAATGCGTCCTACCTCGTCGGCCACTCGTCGGAGAAGCGCGATCGCAACGTCGACAACCTGCACCCTCTACTCGAGGACCAGTTGCTGTCGATTGCGCGATCGCAGGTCCTCGATTCGGTCAAACGCTACGACCGGGGCGTACGCTGGGAACAGGAGGCCCTCGACGTGCACGGCACGCGCTGGGTTTCGATGTACCTGCCGGTGTGGCTGTACTCCTACCACCAGCCCGGTCGCAACGGCGGATTGCTGCACTACATCGCGGTCAACGGCCGCACCGGGGAGACGATGGGCAGCATTCCCGTGCAGCAGTGGAAGCTCCTGCTCGCCGCCCTCACGGTCGGCACCTTCGTCGAAGGCATCGCCCTCTGGATCCTGGCGCATTCATGAGCGACGACGGCGGACTCTGGCTGCTCACACTCGGTCCCGTAAGCGGCACGGCGCTGTACTGGGCGCTATACCGCTACTACCGCAACACCGACAAGTCGCACGCGTTCGAACGCGAGACGAAGATCGAGGCCAAGCCGATCCGCGGCGCGGAGCGCGATCGCAAGGTCGACGTGATCAACGGCACGCGCGAGTCGCGCATCAAGGGCGACAACGCGCGCGAGTTCCGCAAGCGCGTCACGCGGGTCCGCAACGACAGCAGCTAGCGACACGCGTCGACGCCGCACCCCGCTTTCCCCTGCACAGGTGACGCGATGGCCCTCGATCTCTTCCTGAAGCCCTACAAGCCCAAGTCACGCTCCAGGAGCGCGGCGCTCGCTGCACGGCAGGCACTGGTCGACGCGCTGCGCGCCGCCCACCCGCAGACGCAGCTCGTCGGCGACGTCACGCGCGGGCACGTCGAAGGTTTTCCGATGGGTGAACTGCATTTTTCGCCGACCGAGCTGCACTGGGCCATGCACGGCGTCGACGATCCCGAACCCGTCCATGCCCTCGCGGACTGGTTCTTCGATCACGGATTCGCCTGCGACGACCCGCAAGGCGCGGGCTTCGACCGCCCACGGCCGAAGCCGGTCGCGGTGCGCGGCAGCTTCGAGGACCTCGTCGGAGCCGAATGGCTCGGCTTCCGCTTCGATCGCAACTACGCCACCGCGCTCGATGCCGACTTCACCCTTCCCGATGGCCGCAACGCGCGGCTGCGGATGCTGCACCTCGGGCGCTGCACGGTGCCGGAGCTTTCGCCGCTCGTGAAGGCGCGCGTCACCGGCTGTCGATTCGTCCGCGGCAACTACGACACCCTCGCCGTGGTGTTCGAGGGCGGGCACGAACTCGCGTTCGCCGACGCGGTGTTCGACGCCGTGCGGATCACTCCCTGATCACACACGCCCGTCGAGTGGCCCGGTGGTCGACCGGATCACGCGCACCGCGTGTCGCGCCAGGGACGATCGAGCCTGTCGGCCGAAGCCGGCCTGTCGATCCGCGATGCCGTCATGCGTCGTCAAGGTAGCGCTGCCCGAATGGAGCGCGGGAATGATCCCGGACCGACCGTACCCGAGCACGAGGAATCCACCATGAAAATCGTCACCAGCCTGAGTTTCCAGGGCCAATGCCGCGAAGCGTTCGAGTTCTACGCGCACGTGCTCGGCGGCCGCATCACCGCCGCCTTCGAGTACGGCGATGCACCGCCCGGCATGCCGATCGCCGAGGACAAGTCCTCATGGCTGATGC
>JAEYZH010000096.1 GCA_023430685.1 Pseudomonadota bacterium
TCGCACGCACGCGCGCGGGCGTGCCGCGACCCGGCTTGCCCGTGCTCGTCGCACACGGCGAAGCCGACGGCCTGCTGCCGATCGAGTTCGGCGCGAACGCCTACGTCTCGGCGCTGCAGGCGGCCGGCCGCGCGTGCGCGTACTGGCGCATCCCGCATGCGCAGCACTTCGATGCATTCCTGTCGCTCGGTGCGTTCGGCGCACGCCACGTGCCGTTGCTGCCCTACGGATACGCCGCGCTCGATGCGGTCGCGGCCCATCTGGACGGAGCGCCGATGCCTGCGTCGCGGCGTTTTGCGACGCGGCCGCGCGGCGCCGGCGTGCTCACGCCCGCGATGCTCGGCCTCGAGCGCTAGCGCGTGGCCGGAAGCGCCGCCGCCGCGATCATCGCCTCGGCCATCTCGCCGTACGCGCTCGCCCAGGCCTGCTCGACCTCGGGTGTGTACGCGCCGCCGAGTTCGGCGCGCAGCGTCGTGAGCAGCGCGACGCCGACGTCGTCGAAATCGGTCTCGCAGATGCCGTAGCCAGCGTGCCGCTGCGCGAGCCCGGCCATCCTCGCGTGCGTGGAGCCGCCTTCGAGCAGCGCCTCGACCATCGCCGCGGGCGCGCGGCCGCGGAACAACCGGGCGAGATGCTCGCGCGATCCGAGCGCCGCGAGGAATCGCGCCGCGAAGGCCTCGCGATCGACGATCAGCGCGCGTGTCGCCCGCAGGTGCTGGAGGTCTTCTTCTCGCATCGCCGCGGCGCTATCGCGGGACTCACTCGAATCCGTCGCGGAACAGGCGATCGTCGTACTCGAGCGCGCCGACGTCGACCGCGACGCCGCGCACGCGCGCGCTGCCGTCGACATCGCGAATGCCGACGCCACCTTCGGGCGCCGCGATGCCGCTGTCGACGAGGATCGAGTCCGACCGTGGGCGCGCGTCGCCAGGCGCGACGAAGCCTGGATCGCCCGTGCTGGGCGCCAGGTTCGCGAGCGGCATCCCGTCGAGCGATTCGTAGTGCACGCGATGCAGCGACACCGCGAGCACCGCGCCACCGAGGAGGAGCGAGGGGGCGGGCGCGCCGATGTTGCGGGCGACCACGCTGTTGGAGAGATGGATGCGATCGCCGTCGTCGACCGCGCCCAGCCGGAGGCCCGCTGCAATCGGCGTCGACGACGTCACCTCGTGGCCGGTGATCGTGAGCTGGGTGATGCGCGCGACCGCCCCGCCGTGGACGCCGAGGCTCATCGCGGCACTCGGTCCGCGACCGCGCGTGATCGCGACGTTGCGCACCGACACCTCGCCGTTGCCGCCGATCTGCAGTGCGCTCGCATCGAGGACGTCGGCGGACGTGCTCCGGCAATCGTCGAAGCGCACGCGCTCGAGCGCTAGCTGGTTGCCTGCCACGGACGTCGCCTGCAGGCATGCAGGACCGTCGTACCCACCGTGCGGATTGCGTATCGTGAGGTCCTGCAGCACGACCACGTTGCCGCTCACGTCCTGGAGCATGTTGATGTCCATCACGCGGTCAGGTGCCGCCGATTCGATCAGCGTTCGGCTCGCGCCGAGCGCGCGTACGCTGCACGCGCCGTCGGCACCGGTCCATCCGCCGGATACCTCGATCGTCTTGCCACCCTGGAGCAGGAACAGCCCGAGCGCCCCGCCTTGCTCGATCACGTAGTGGCCTTCGCGGATGCGCACCTGCTCGAGCGGCAGGCTCGAGCCTGCCGCATCGATCAGTGCGTCGCGCAGCTCGTCGACGTCGTGCACGCAATACGCCGCCCGGGCCGTTGGCGCCAGCGCGAGTGCGAGCACGGGCGCGGCGAAACGACGCCACGGCGAAGCAGGGATCGGGACCATCGGAGCAGGCCTCGCCGACCCGGGGCGGGTCGCGGAACCGTCAGGGTGCGACGCGCGCGCGCGAACCGCCTGACGCGACGCTCACGCGAACATGACGGCGCAAGGTTTCGTCGCGCTTCAGGGGGTTGCGTGGTCCGCACGTCCGCGGCGCGTCAGCGCCGCGCGCCCGCGAGGCGGCGCATTCGCCGTTGCTCTCGCCGTTCACGCCGGCGTGCGCCCGCGCGCGCGAACAACAGGTAGATCGCGGGCGTCGACAGCAGGGTCAGTCCCTGCGACACGACGAGGCCGCCGATCAGCGCGATGCCGAGCGGGCGCCGCAGCTCCGCGCCGGTGCCGACGCCGATCGCGAGCGGCAGCGCCGCGAGGATCGCGACCATCGTCGTCATCATGATCGGCCGGAACCGCGCGATGCAGGCTTCGCGGATCGCCTCGATCGGCGACCTGCCATCGCGTTCGGCGACCAGCGCGAAGTCGATCATCATGATCGCGTTCTTCTTGACGAGGCCGATCAGCAGCACGATCGCCATCATCGCGATGATCGACAGTTCGTTGCCGGTGGCGATCAGCGCGAGCAGCGCGCCGACGCCAGCAGACGGCAGCGTGGAGAGGATCGTGACCGGATGGATCAGGCTCTCGTAGAGGATGCCGAGCACGATGTAGACCGCGACCACCGCGGCCAGCAGCAGCCACGGCATCGCCGCACCGCTCTCCTGGAAGCGCCGGAAGTCGCCACCGAAGTCGAGCCGGATGTCTCCGGGCATGCGCATGTCGGCGATCGTGCGCCCGATCACCTGGGTCGCTTCGCCCATGCTCGCGCCGGGTGCGAGGTTGAAGCTGAGGTCCATCACGGTGAACTGGTCTTCGTGCTGGACCTGGGTCGGTGCGAGGCCCGACTGCTGGCGCGCGATCGCGGTGATCGGCACCATCGCCCCCGAGCTCGAGCGCACGTGGATGCGCTCGAGCGCCGCGGGTGTCGCAGTTTGCTGCGGCAGCGCGTTGACGACCACCTGGTACTCGCTGATGTCCGAGCGGATCGTCGAGATCTGGCGCTGCCCGAACGCGTTGTAGAGCGCGTCGTCGACCGCGGCGACGCTGACGCCGAGCCGGCTCGCCGCATCGCGGTCGATGACCATGTTCTGGCGCAGGCCGGCTTCGTCGACGTCGCTGCCGACATCGCGGAACAACGGGTTCTTGCGCAGTTCGGCCGCGAGCTTCGGCAGCCACTCCTGCAGCCGCGCGGGATCGTCGCCCTTGAGCGACACCTGGTATTGCGCGCCCTGGCCACCACCCCCACCGCCGCTCGGCAGGTCCTGCAGCGGGCGCAGGCGCAACTGGAAGTCGGGGAAATGCGCGGCGGTCGCCGACAGCCGCGCGAGCACCTCGTGGGTGGACTGCTCGCGGCCCTGGCCCAGCGGCTTCAACTGGATCGCGAACGAACCGCTGGTGCCGCGCCGGCCGCTGCCGAGGCGCGCGCCGACGAACTCGACCGCTGGGTCCGCGAGCAGCAGTTCGGTCACGCGTTGCTGGCGCTGCTGCATGTCGGCGAACGACAGGGTCGAGCCCGCGCTCGAACGCGCCCAGATCAGGCCGGTGTCCTGCGGCGGGAAGAAGCCGGCCTTGATCGCGCCGAACAGGAAGAACGTCGCGACGATCAGCGCGAGCGGCGTCAGCGCGAGCAGCCACGGCCGCCGCAGCGTCCAGTCGAGCGAGCCGCGGTAGAGCGCGAGCATGCGCGCGTGCGCGCGATCGAGCAGCGTGCCGATGCGGCTCGGCCTGGCTGCGGCGAAGGGCTTCAGGAAGCGGCCGCACAGCGCCGGCGTCAGCGTCAGCGAGACCACCGCGGACACCGTGATCGCGGCGACCAGGGTCACCGTGAACTCGCGGAAGAACATCCCGATCAGACCCTGCGCGAACAGCAGCGGGATGAACACCGCGATCAGGGATGCGGTGATCGACACGATCGTGAAGCCGATCTCGCGCGCGCCCGCGAGCGTCGCCTCGAGCCGCGGCATGCCCGCATCGACGTGGCGGATGATGTTCTCGATCACGACGATCGCGTCGTCGACGACGAAGCCGAGCGCGATCACGAGCGCGAGCAACGACAGGTTGTCGAGCGTGTAGCCGAGCACGTACATCACGATGAACGCGCCCGCGAGCGACAGCGGCACCGCGGTCGCGGCAATCAGCGTCGGCGCGGTCCGGCGCAGGAACAGCGCCATCGTGAGCACCACCATCGCGAGGCTGATCAGCAGCGTGATCTGCACCTCGTTGACCGAGTCGCGCACGGTCGGCGTGCCGTCGAAGAACGGCGTCAGCCGCGTGCCGGGCGGCAGCAGCGCCTGCAGCGCGGGCAGCTCCGCGCGCACGCCATCGACGGTCGCGATCACGTTGGAGTCGGGGCGCTTGTAGACCGCGATCTCGATCGAGCGCCGGCCGTTGAACCACGCGGCCTGGTAGCTGTCCTCGGCGCCTTCGTGGACGTTGGCGACGTCGCGCAACCGGATCGGCACGCCGTTGTGCACCGAGACGACCACGTCGGCGAACTCCGCTGCATTGCGCAACTGGTCGTTCGCGCTGACTGCGAGCGTGGTGCGACCGTCGCTCAGGAACCCGAGCGGCGAACTCACGTTGGCGGCGGTCAGCGCATTGCGCAGTTCGTTCGTCGACAGGCCCATTGCGTTGAGCGCGTGCAGGTTCACGTCGACGCGCACCGCGGGCTGCGAACTGCCGGCGACCTCGACCGAGGCGACGCCGGGCAATTGCGCGAGGCGGGGCTTGAGCAGGTTGTCGGCGCGGTCGAACAGCGCCGACAGCGACTGCGTGTCCGAGGTCAGCGCGATCTGGATCACCGGATCGTCGTTCGGATTCGCCTTCTGCCAGGTCGGCAGCGAGGTCAGGCCCGAGGGCAGGTCGGGCGCGGCCGCGTTGATCGCCGCCTCGACGTCGCGCGCGGCCGCATCGAGGTCGACGCCACCCTCGAAGATCATGAACACGAAGCTGCCGCCTTCCGAGCTCGACGATCGCATGCGGTCGATGCCCGCCACCTGGCCGAGATGCCGCTCGAGCGGCGCGGCGACGGTCGAGGCCATCGTCGTCGCGTCGGCGCCGGGCTGCGCCGCGGTCACGAAGATCGCCGGGAACGTGATCTGCGGCAGCGCGCTGATGCCGAGCAGCGAATAGCAGATCGCGCCCGCGACGAGCAGCCCGGCCGCGAGCAGCGAGGTGCCGATCGGGCGACGGATGAACGGCGCGGAGAGATTCACGCGCGACCTCGCACATGCGCTTCGACTCCGCGGCCTGCGGCCGCTGCGCTCGGCGCGAACGGAAGGGATGCGGACGCTGGCCTCATGCCGCCGCCTCGCGCAGCGACGAACGCTCGCGTCGCGCGCGCAGCCACTCGCCGAAGCGTTCCATGTACAGGTAGATCACCGGCGTCGTGTACAGCGTGACGAGCTGCGACAACAGCAGGCCGCCGACGATCGAGATGCCGAGAGGTCGGCGCAGCTCCGAGCCGATGCCGGTGCCGAGCGCGAGCGGCAGCGCGCCGAGCAGGGCTGCGGCGGTCGTCATCATGATCGGGCGGAAGCGCAGCAGGCAGGCGCGCCGGATCGCGTCGTGTGCGTTCATCCCGCGACGACGCGCCTCGATCGCGAAGTCGATCATCATGATCGCGTTCTTCTTGACGATGCCGATCAGCAGCACGATGCCGACGATGCCGTCGACCGACAGGCTCAGGCCGCAGAGCATCAGCGCGAGCAGCGCGCCGACGCCGGCCGGCGGCAACGTCGAGATGATCGTGAGCGGATGGATGTAACTCTCGTAGAGCACGCCGAGCACGATGTAGATCACGACCACCGCGGCGAGCAGCAGCAGCACCTCGTCGCCGATCGAGGACGAGAATTCGCCCGCCTTGCCGATGAACTCGCCACGCACCTGTGGCGGGAACTGCATCGCGGCCGCGACCTCGCCGAACGCCGCGATCGCATCCGAGAGCGAATGGCCCGGCGCGAGGTTGAACGCGATCGTCACCGCGGGCAGCTGGTCCTGGTGGCTCACGATCAGCGGCGCATTGCCCGATTCCGCCTTCGCGAGTGCCGAAATCGGGATCGTGCCGCCGCCGCCGAGCGGGATGCCGGTGTTGGAGGCGCCGACCCCGGTCGCGGTCGAGGAATTAGCCGAGCGCAGCATGCCGAGGCTCGTCGCGTTGCTGCCGGTCAGCGCGCCGCCGCCGTTGCTGCGCACAGTCAGCTTGTCGAGCAGGTCGCGGCCGGTGCGGAACTCCGGTGCGACCTCGAGCACCACGCGATACTGGTTGAGCTGGGTGAAGATCGTCGAGATCTGGCGCTGGCCGAACGCCGAATAGAGCGTGTCGTCGATCGTCTGCACCGGCACGCCGAGCCGGC
Organism: Pseudomonadota bacterium; assembly: GCA_023430685.1. GTDB lineage: Bacteria > Pseudomonadota > Gammaproteobacteria > Xanthomonadales > Rhodanobacteraceae > Dokdonella_A. Next base: position 6,248 of record JAEYZH010000096.1, read on the forward strand.
TCGCCTTGTCGCGGTCGATCGTGAGCTGCAGCGCATTGCCCTTGTCGGCGAGGTTGTTGTCGACGTCGGCGAGTTCGGGTCGCGCGCGCAGCGCATCGGTCATGCGCTCGGCCTGGCGCGCGAGTTCGGCCGGATCGACCGAGGACAGCGTGTACTGGTACTCGGTCGGCGCGACGCGGCTGTCGAGCGTGATGTCCTGCACCGGCTTGAGGAACAGCGCGGCGCCGGGCAGGTGCGCGGCCGCACGCTGCAGGCGTGGCAGCACCACGTCGAGGCCGTCGCGCTCGCCGCGTGCCTTGAGCACGATGCTGAGTTGACCCTGGTTCAGCGTCGGATTGATCGAGCCGGTGCCGACGAACGCGGCGACGCCTTCGACAGCGGGATCCGCGCGCAAGGCCTCGGCCACCACGCGCACCTGCGCCTGCATCGCGGGGAACGCGATGTTGTCGTCGGCGCGCACGACGCCAGCGACGAGGCCGGTGTCCTGCTCGGGCAGGAGGCCCTTCGGGATCGCGAGGTACAGCAGCACCGTCGCGAGCACCGACGCGCTCGCGACCGCGAGCGTGAAGCGCTGGCGCGCGAGCACCCAGTCGAGCGTGCGTTCGTACAGTGCGACCAGCCGCGACCACCAGGTGCGCCGGCCCGCCGCCGCGTGCCGCTCGTGCGCGTCGTCACCCTCGGGCAGCCGGTCCGGCTTGAGCAGCCACGCGCACATCATCGGCGTCAGCGTCAGCGACACCAGCATCGAGATCGCGACGGCGATCGACAGCACCCACGCGAACTCGTGGAACAGGCGCCCGGTCACGCCGGGCATCAGCAGCAGCGGCAGGAACACCGCGATCAGCGAGACCGTCAGCGACAGCACGGTGAAGCCGATCTCGCGTGCGCCGGTCTCGGCCGCCTCGCGCCCGTCCTTGCCCTGTTCGATGTAGCGCACGATGTTCTCGATCATCACGATCGCGTCGTCGACGACGAAGCCGGTCGCGACCGTCAGTGCCATCAGCGACAGGTTGTCGAGCGACATGCCCGCGAACGCCATCACCGCGAACGTGCCCATCAGCGACAGCGGCACCGCGACCGACGGGATGACGGTCGCCCACAGCCGGCGCAGGAACACGAAGATCACCGCGACCACGAGGCAGACCGTCAGCACCAGCGTGAACTGCACTTCGTGCACCGACGCGCGGATCGTCAGCGTGCGGTCGGCGAACACGTCGAGCGCCACGTCGGCGGGCAGCACGCTGCGAAGTTCGGGCAGGATCTTGCGGATGTTCTCGACCGTGTCGACGATGTTGGCGCCGGGCTGGCGCCGGATATCGAGCAGGACCGCGGGTTCGCCATTCGCCCACGCGCCGAGCTGGTCGTTCTCGACGCCGTCGACGACGCGTGCGACCTCGCCGAGCCGCACCGGCGCCTCGTTGCGGTAGCTGATGATCGTCTCGCGGTATTCCTGCGCGCTCGAGAGCTGGTCGTTGGTACCGATCGAGTAGGTCTGCACCGCGCCATTGAGCGTGCCCTTGGCTGCGTTGACGTTGGCCTGAGTCAGCGCGCTGCGCACGTCCTCGAGGGTCAGGCCGAGGTTGCCGAGCTGGGCCGGGTTCACCTGCACGCGCACCGCGGGGCGCACGTTGCCCGCGATCGACACGAGGCCGACGCCGCTGACCTGCGAGAGCTTCTGCGCGAGGATCGAATCGGCGTAGTTGTTGACCTCGCGCAGCGGCAGCGTCCTGGAGGTCATCACGAGCGTCATGATCGGCGCATCGGCCGGGTTCACGCGGTTGTAGACCGGCGGATACGGCAGGCTGCCGGGCAGGCGTGCCGAGCGCAGCGCCGACTGCACGTCCTGCGCGGCGACGTCGATGTCGCGGTCCCATGCGAACTGCAGGATGATCGTCGACAGCCCGGCCGAGCTGTCCGAGCTCATCATCGTGATGCCGGAAATCTGCCCGAGTTCGCGCTCGAGCGGCGTGGTCACGAGCGTCGCCATCGTGGTCGCGCTCGCGCCCGGGTACTGCGTGGTCACGACGAGGCTCGGGGCATCGATCTCGGGCAGCGCGGACACCGGCAACTGGCGGTAACCGATCACGCCGAGCAGCAGCACCGCGATCATCAGCAACGTGGTCGCGATCGGGCGCCGGATGAACAGCGTAGAGAAGCCGGTTCCGCGGGCGGACGGGTCGTTCATCGTCGCGTGCTCAGCCGCGTCCGCGCCGCTGTCCGGGCTGCGCGGCCTTGCGGATCTCTTCCGCGCTCGGCGCCTTCGGCACTTCGCCGGGCGCCATCGGCGTGACCCTGGCGCCGGGCTTGAGGCGGAACTGGCCTTCGGTCACGACCTTGTCGCCGGCCGCAAGGCCGCTCGCGATCATCACGTGGCTCGCATCGACCTCGCCCGCGACGCTCACCGGCTGCATCTTCACGCTGTCGCCGGCTTCGAGCAGGTAGACATAGTCGCCGTCGGGACCGCGCTGTACCGCCTGCGTCGGCACCACGAGCCCGTCCTCGACCGTGCGCACCTGCATGCGCACGTTGACGAACGCGCCGGGCCAGAGCGCCTTGTCCGCGTTCGGGAATTCCGCCTTGAGTCGGAACGTGCCGGTGCTCGTGTCGATCTGGTTGTCGACCACCGCGAGCACGCCGTCGCTCGCGACCGCATGGCTGTCGCTGCGGTCGAGCGCGGTCACCGGCACCGCGCCGGCCGCGCGCGCCTTGCGCACGCTGTCGAGGTCCTGCGCCGGCAGCGTGTACATCACGTTGATCGGCTGGACCTGGGTCAGCACCACGATCGTGCCCGCGTTCGCCTGCAGCAGGTTGCCGACGTCGACCTGGCGGATGCCCGCGATGCCGTCGATCGGCGCGGTGATGCGCGTGTAGCCGAGCGAGGTGCGCGCGCTGGAGATCGCGGCATCGTCGGCCGCGATCTGCGCTTCCTGCTGGCGCACGGTCTGGCGCTGGTTCTCGAGGTCCTGCGCCGACACGAAGTTCTTCTGGCTGAGCTCCTCGTAGCGCTTGAGCATGCTGCGCGAAGCCGACAGCTGCGCGAGATGCTGCGCGCGGCTCGCGAGCGCCTGGTCGAGCGCGGCCTGGTAGGTGCGCGGATCGATCTCGGCGATGAGGTCGCCCTTCGCGATCGCCGCGCCTTCCTCGAAGTGCAGCGCCTTGAGCTGCCCGGACACCTGCGCCGCGACCGCGACCGTGTTGAGCGCCTGTACGGTGCCGAGGGCGTCGAGGTGGACCGGCACGTCCTGCGTGGTCGCTTCGACCACGGTGACCGGCACGGGCGCCGTGGCCTGCTCCTTGCCCGGGCCCTGGCCGGGCCCACCCGCGGCGGGTCTGAGCCAGCGCCAGCCGAGCACGGCGATCACGATGACGACGACGAGCAGGAGCGCGATTTTCCAGCGCGACATGGAAGGGTCCTTTGCGAACGGATTCCGGGCGCCGCCTGCGCCCGTGCGACGAAGGCTAGCAGCCGCGCACGCGACGCGCGGCGCGCAACGGCGTAAATATGTCTTTACAGGCCCGAATGCGACCCGAATGCGGGTTCGTGCATCGCGCCACCTTGCCGCGCTGCGATTCGTCGCCATCTGCAGGAGATACCGCCGGCGCGCCGCCCGTTTCCGAGCCCCACCGCGAGGACTTCCGATGAGCTTGAGTTGCGACCTCCCCGGCGCCGGCCTCGCGGCCTCGCGCGACCAGGTGCCCGATCCCGCGTACGACCCGCCAGTCGATGCTTCGCTGCGCAGCGCGACCGCGGTGCTCGCGGGCGGCTGCTTCTGGTGCACCGAGGCGGTGTTTCGCGAACTCGACGGCGTGCTCGACGTGACCTCGGGCTACAGCGGCGGCGACGCGCGCGATGCGAACTACGAGCGCGTGTCGATGGGCACCACCGGCCACGCCGAGGCGATCGCGGTGCGCTACGACCCGCAGGTGATCTCCTACGGCCGCCTGCTGAAACTCTTCTTCGCGGTCGCGCACGACCCGACCCAGCGCAATCGCCAGGGCAACGACATCGGCAGCCAGTACCGTTCCGCGATCTTCCATGCCGACGAACAGCAGCGCGAGATTGCCGAACGCTATATCCGCCAGCTCGACGAAGCGAAGGTGTTCAGCGCTCCGATCGCGACCACGCTGGAACCGCTGGTCGCGTTCCACGAAGCGGAGACGTACCACCAGGACTACGCCGCGCGGAATCCCGCGCAACCCTACATCGCCGCGGTCGCAGCACCGAAGGTCGCCAAGCTCCGCAAGCAGTTCGCGCCGATGCTCAAGGATCGCGCCACGCACTCGTAGGGTGGAACGCAGCCGCGCAGCGGCGAGTTCCACCACCGCAAGCTTGCAGGGTGGGTCGCTCCCGCAGCGGCGAGACCCACCGCCGAGCCGTCGCTGCGGTGCGAGAACGTTCCGCACGACACGACGCTACCGACAATGGAGAACCCCATGACGACGCCGCCCGCCAGCACCCGTTCCGCCTCCGGATACGACCTCACGCCGCTGACCGCCGCGCAGCGCGAGCAGCTCGCCGCGAAGCTCACGCCCGAGGAGCGCCGCATCATGATCGACCACGGCACCGAGCGTCCGTTCTGCGGTGGCCTGCTCGACGAGCATGGCGAGGGCGTGTTCGCGTGCCGGCTCTGCGCGCTGCCGCTGTTCCGCTCCGACAGCAAGTTCGAGTCGGGCACCGGCTGGCCGAGCTTCTTCCAGCCGTTCGATCCCGCGCACGTGCGCTCGATCACCGACACCAGTCACGGCATGGTCCGCACCGAGATCCGCTGCGCGCGCTGCGACAGCCACCTCGGCCACGTGTTTCCGGACGGCCCGAAGCCGACCGGGCAGCGCTATTGCATGAACGGCGCGGCACTTGCGTTCGAAGCGGGCGCGTAGTCGATCGCGTCCGGTATGGGGCGCAGGACACGGGCGTCGCGGCGCCCTCAGTCGAGCGCGATCGGCAGCCGGTAGTCGATCCCCGCAGCGTCGAGCGCCTGCAGCGCGATGCGCTCGGCTTCGGTGGGTGCGATGCCTTCGAGCCACTCGTTCCGGCGACCCGTGCGTCCGCGCATCCGCCATGCGCGCACCGCCTGCAGCACGATTCGCTCGGCGCGGGTGAGGTCGTGCGTGAGCGCGATTGGTCGAAACCGCACGGCGCCGAACGTCCTGGCGTAGTTCGCCTCGCGCCGCGCGAGATCTTTCGCCCTCCCGAGCTTGCAATTCACGCGCGACACCTGGATGCACCGGGCTGCGATGCGCGGATCGTGCGCATTGACCGAAATCGGCTCGTCGTTGTCGAGCGTGACGATGTAGAGACCCGCGTCCGGCATGCGCATCGCTGGCAGCTTCCCTCGATCCTGCGGTGCAGATCGTGCTCCGGTGATTGCCGTGCGGTCAATTCGCGCACGCACCCTGCGCTGGTGGTCCGGACCGCAGCATCACGATCGCGGCAACGGCCCTGGAGCCTGCGTGCGTGCGTCCTGACGTACCATGCGCGCCTCCGATCGGCAGGACGAGGCGATGCGCACGAACGCGATTCCAGCGATCCCTCAAGTCGGCGCCTGGGTCGTGCTCGGCCACGCACTGGCCATCGGAGCGGCCATCGCCGCGGATCCCGCCCTGCCGACCGTCGTCGTGACCGCGACGCGTACCGAACAACCTGCCTACGAGGTGCCTGCTTCGGTCGACGCGGTCGAGATCGACAGTGAGCGCGACAGCGCGGCCGTCAACCTTTCCGAATACCTCGGGCTGGTCCCCGGCGTGCTCGCGCGCAACCGCGGCAACTATGCGCAGGACGAGCAGATTTCGATTCGCGGTTTCGGCGCGCGCTCGACGTTCGGCGTGCGCGGCGTGCGGCTCTATGTCGACGGCATTCCGGCGACGATGCCGGACGGCCAGGGGCAGGTCTCGCATTTCCATTTCGGCACGGCCGAGCGCATCGAGATCCTGCGCGGCCCGTTCTCGGCGCTGTACGGCAATTCCTCGGGCGGCGTGATCGAGTTGTTCACGGCCGACGGCAGCGCTCCTGCACGGGTCGATCTGGGGTTCGTCGTCGCCGGCCACGGTTTCGCGCGCGCAAGTGCGAATGCGCGCGGCGCGGCAGGCCTCTTCGACTACAACGTCGGTGTCACGCATTTCCGCACCGACGGCTGGCGCGCGCACAGCGGGGTGCGACGCGAGTCGGGCAATGCGAAGCTCGGCTGGAACATCGGCGACGCCGGGCGCCTGACGCTGGTCGCGAACGCGCTGTGGATTCCCGAAGCGAAGGATCCGCTCGGGCTCACGCATGAGCAGTTCGATGTCGATCCCGACCAGGTCGCGTCGGTCGCCGAGCTCTACGACACGCGCAAGAGCGTGCGCCAGCGGCAGCTCGGCGCGATCTGGGAACAGACGCTCGCGGGCGGACACTCGCTGCGGCTGCTCGCGTACGGCGGGCAACGCGAGATCGAGCAGTTCCTGTCGGTGCCGGTCGGCGCGCAGGGCAACCCGTTGCATTCGGGCGGCGTGATCGACCTCGGCAGCAACTACGCGGGCACCGACCTGCGCTGGAGCTGGCACGGCGAGCTCGCCGCGAAGCCGTTCGAACTCACGGCGGGACTTGCGGCGGATCGCCAGCGCCAGCACCGGCTCGGCTACGAGAATTTCGTCGGCGACGTGCTCGGCGTGCGCGGCGCGCTGCGCCGCGACGAGATCGACACCGTGCGCAATGCGGACCAGTACGCGCAGGCGACCTGGCGCTTCGCCGACGCGTGGTCGCTGAGCACGGGCCTGCGCCACAGCGAAGTCCGCTTCGACGCGCGCGACCGCTACGTGCGCGCTGGCAATCCCGACGACAGCGGTCGCGTCGCGCACGCCGCGACGACGCCGGTCGCGGGGCTGCTCTGGCGCGCGCATCCGCGCGCGCACCTGCATGCCTCGTGGGGAAAGGGATTCGAGACGCCGACCTTCAGCGAACTCGGCTATCGCGTCGACGGCGGCGCCGGTCTCGCGTTCGACCTCGATCCCGCGCGCAGCGACAACGCGGAGATCGGCGCGAAGCTGCGCCCGACCGATCACATCGAGGTGAACCTCGCGCTGTTCGAGGCCGACACGCGCGACGAGATCGGCGTCGCGAGCAGCGCGGGCGGGCGCACGACGTATCGCAACATCGGCAAGGCGCGCCGGCGCGGCATCGAAACGGACCTGTCGATGCAGCTCGCGCGCGACTGGAACCTGCAGCTCGCGTGGACGCGCCTCGACGCGCGCTTCCGCACCGGCTTCCTCGCCTGCGACGGCACGCCATGCACGCAGCCCGAGGTGCCGGTTGCCGCGGGCGCGCGCATTCCGGGCATTCCATCGTCGATGCTCGCCGTCGCGCTGCGCCGCGGCGGGGAGTCGGGCTGGCGTGCATCGATGCAGGGCGACTACGTGTCGGACGTGGTCGTCGACGACCGCGGCAGCGACGCGGCCCCCGCGTACGCGGTCTTCGGCGCGAGCGTCGGCTACGCATGGGGCCTCGAAAGCGGGCGCCTCGATGCATTCGCGCGCATCGACAACCTGTTCGATCGCCGCCACGTCGGATCGGTCATCGTCAACGACGGCAACGGCCGCTGGTTCGAGCCGGCCGCGGGCCGCACGCTGATGCTCGGGCTCGACTGGCGCTGGTCCCGGTAAAACGGATGCTCCGGGCACGGGAACGATCGCGTTAGCAGGGGCGCACCGCGTGCGCGATGCGCGGCGATCGAATGCCGGCGCGCAACCGTTTCCTGCGCGGATCGCCCACAGGGTGGGCTCCTGCGGCGGCGTGGAGGCGTCCCGGCTATCGCGTGGGAGCGCACCCTGTGCGCGAACGCGGGAATCCGATGGCCCGCAAACAACCGGTTTCCTGCGCGGATCGCCCACAGGGTGGGCTCCTGCGGCGGCGTGGAGGCGTCCCGGCTATCGCGTAGGAGCGCACCCTGTGCGCGATCGCGGGAATCCGATGGCCCGCAAGCAACCGGTTTCCTGCGCGGATCGCCCACAGGGTGGGCTCCTACGGCGGCGTATACGCGTCCCGGCTATCGCGTGGGAGCGCACCCTGTGCGCGAACGCCCGACACTTCGCATGGAGCATCGCGCGTTTCCGGTGGGTGGCAGCCGGTCACCCGCGCCTGCGCGGCCCGAGCAGGTCGGCACCGGCCTTTAACAGGTCGCCGAGGCCGAGCTGGCCATCGCCGTCCCGGTCGAGCACGCTCGACAGCAAGCCGCCCTGGCCGCGGCGGCCGAGGTCCTGCAGTTCGCGGCCGAGCATGCCGCCGAGGCCGCCCGCGTCGAGGTCCTGGCTGCGCGCGCGGTTGCCGAGCATCGACAGGATGATCGGCGCGAGCATCGCGAGCAGCTGTGCTGCGCCCTGTCCGCCCAGTCCCGTCGATCGGCCGAGGTCCTGCGCGGCGCGATCGCGGCGCTGGCCGAACACGTGACCGAGGATCGCGCCACCGTCGCCTCCGCCGCCGAGCACGCTGCCGAGCACCGATCCGAGGTCGAACCCCGCGTGCTGGCTGGCCGCGCGGTGCAGCGCCGCGGCGCCGTCGCCGCTCTGCGCGTTGCGGGCAAGGCCGCCGACCAGCAGCGGAACGGCTTCGGCGATCGCGGCTTCGGCCCGGGCCGGATCGATGCCGAGCTGCGACGCGATCGAGCCGATGCGATCGGCATCGAACTGGCCGAGTACCTGCTGCGTGAAGTCGTTCATGTCGATCTCCCGGGGTGTGCGGCGGCCGTCGCGCACGCGCGAGCGACATTCGTGAACGGCGCCGCGGCCACGACGCGATGTCTCGCGCACACTATAGTCCTGCGCGATGGACATCGGCATGTCGACCAGCGATTTCGAATCCCGCCTGCAACTGCTGCACGAACGCTACACCGCGTCGCTCGTGCACAAGCGTGCCGCGCTGGCCGACGCGTGGCAGGCGTTCGCGGCGAATCCGCGCGATCGCGCGCTGCGCCTCGAGCTCTCGATGCAGCTGCATCGGCTGTCGGGTTCGGCCGGTGCGTACGGCTACGAGGCGATCGGCATGGCCGCGAGCGAAGCCGATGGCGTCGTCGGCGAGCACGGCGGCATCGCCGACTTCGATCGCGCGCAGCTCGATCGTTGCGGCAACCTCGTGCTTGCGGTACTTCGCGCGCTCGAACGCGCCGAGTCCGGCACGCGGCCACCCGAGGCGCCGTGACGCGGCGGCGGATTTGGCCGAGAATGCGCGGTTTGCGGCCTCGCGACGCCGTCGCCGCCGCTCCCGCCACCCACGCAGGCCTCCGATGCAGACCTATCCCCCGGTTTCACTGATCGGCGCACCCACCGACATCGGCGCTGGCCATCGCGGCTCGTTGATGGGACCCGAGGCGCTGCGCGTCGCCGGCCTCGCCGAGGCGCTGTCCGCGCGCGGCCTCGAGGTCGCCGACTGCGGCAACGTGGTCGGGCCGGCCAATCCGTGGCTCCCGCCGAGCGAGGGTTATCGCCATCTCGGCGAGGTCATCGAATGGAACCGCGCGGTCATGAACGCGGTCGCGGGCGAACTCGGGCGCGACCGCCTGCCGATCCTCATGGGCGGCGACCACTGCCTCGCGATCGGTTCGATCACCGCGGTGGCGCGCCACTGCCGCGAACGCGGCAAGCGCCTGACCGTGCTCTGGCTCGACGCGCACGCGGACTTCAACACGAGCGCGATCACGCCATCGGGCAACATCCACGGCATGCCGGTCGCGTGCCTGTGCGGCTTCGGTCCGCATGAACTCACGACGCTCGGCGGCGACGCGCCCGCGCTGACGCCCGACCGCATCCGCCAGATCGGCATCCGCTCGGTCGATGCGGCCGAGAAGAAGCTCGTGCACGACGTCGGCCTCGACATCTACGACATGCGCTACATCGACGAAGTCGGCATGAAGCGCGTGATGGAGGAGGCGCTGCAGAACATCGGCGCGAAGGACCACCTGCACGTGAGCTTCGACGTCGACTTCCTCGATCCCGGCATCGCGCCCGGCGTCGGCACGACGATCCCGGGCGGCCCGAACTACCGCGAAGCGCAGCTGTGCATGGAAATGATCGCCGACAGTGGCCGGCTCGGTTCGCTCGACATCATGGAACTCAATCCCGCGCTCGACGTGCGCAACCAGACCGCATTGCTCGCGGTCGACCTCGTGGAGAGCCTGTTCGGGAAGTCGACGCTGATGCGCGATTGACGCGCGTCCGGCGGTCGCAGCGCGGCCCTTCGACTTGGGCCTCCGACCTGCGCTCAGGGCGAACGGAACAGCGAGCACGCCGGCTTCGGTTGCGCTCGGGACGAATGTCCCGGAAACCGCCTGGCCCCTGGCTGCGCGTCAGCCCTCGAAGCCATCCGCGAAGATCAGCTCGCCGCCGACCACGAGGCATGACGGCGTGTTCTGCGCGACCAGCACCGAGAGCGCGGCGACATGGGTCGGATGGAACTGCAGCAGGTTCTGGTCGTCCGGGCCGCAGCCGCGGTTGTGGCAGTAACTCATGATCGTGCCCGCGGTATCGCCGCCCGGCGCGGGGCAACTCGTGGCCCCCGAATAGCAGCCCGATTCGCCGCTGTAGCAACGATCGATCGTGTTCGAGCCGGTCGGCGCGCCGCCGGTCGCGACGTTCGTGCAATGGGTGTGTTGCGCGCCGAAGTTGTGGCCGAGCTCGTGCGCGACGAGCAACGCCGAATAGATCACCGGGATCTGCGGATTGCGGAAGACCTGGTTGACGCTGTAGCTGCCGCCTTGCGACTGCACCTCGCAGTAGCTGTTCACCCACGCGATGCCCGAGGACGAGTTGGGCGTGCTCGCCTTTCCCGACAGCAGCATCGCGAAGCTGCGCGAAACCTGGCCGTAGTGGGCCTGCCAGTACCCGCCGAATTCGTTCAGATGCGTGCCCGAGGCGGGCGAGCCGGTCTGCACGTAGGGGTCGGCGGTCGTGCGCAGGATCGTGGTGCCGCGCTGCAGGCGCACGCCGAGATCGGATACGTACATGAGGTTCATCGTCGCGATGAGGTCGTCGATCCACGCCGACGCGGCAGCCGTGTTGTTCGAGAAGCGCTCGGACATGAGCTCGTTGTCGGTGTCGACCGCGAGCGTCGCGATGCGCGAAGCGCCGGCGGGTGTCGCCGGTGCGAGCGAGACCGCGAGGGGGCCGGGCATCGGGCGCCCGCTCGGCAACGCGTCGTCGCCGTCCGCGATGCGCGGCACGACACCCGCGGGCAGGCTGTCCTCGGCGGGGCGCGCGCTCAACAGCGCGCGGTCGCCTTCGCGATGGAGCATGACCACGAACGTCTCTCCGCCCGCGCCGATGCCGACGCCGCCCGCATCGGTGAACCCGGGTCCGAACCAGAGCGCGGCGCGCATGCGGCCATCCTCGCTGCGGCCGAGCAGGTGGCGGCGCCGATCCGGCGCGAGTTCACGCTCGCCTCGCTCATCGACGACGAGCGTACGTGCGTCGCCAGCGCGCACGCGCATCGGTTCGAAGTGCACCGTGGTGGTGCTGCCACGGCCGTCCGGAAACCCCTCGATTGCCGCCGACTCGCCCGGCGAAAGCGCTTCGAGCCGGGTGAGCTCGGCGCGCCCGATCGCGAGCACGTCGTCGGCCGCCGGGGCGGGCATCGCGGCGACGCCACACGCGAGCAGGAGCAGGATCGGAGGCAGGTGTCGCATCGGCGTCGTCACGGTGGCATCGAGCGGACAACGATCGCAGACCACGCAGCCCGATTGCAGCGACGCGGTGCGCAGAATCCGCATCACGCGGGCGCCGCTGCGGATCGCCGCAGCGGCGCTCGCCGTGGATCTCAGAACTCGTAGGCACCGCCGAGATAGACCGTGCGTCCGCCCGCCGGCTCGAGTCCGCCGCCGAACACGCGCGCGTAGTAGGTGCGGTCGGTCAGGTTGGAGACGCCGCCGAGCAGGCGCAGGTGCGGCAGCACCCACCAGTCGGCCGAGAAATCCTCGACCGTGTGCGAGGGCACCTTGGCCGGGATGTAATTCGGCGCGTCGGGCGTGCCCAGCGCGAGGTTCGAGTCCTGCCAGTACTGCGCCGCGACCGACACGGCCGACAGCGCGAGCTTGTAGTGGTGGTCCTCGCGCCAGACCACGCCGACGCGTGCGAGGTACGACGGCGAGAATGCGGGTTCATTGCCCGCGAAGCCGCGCTGCGACGCGGTGAATTCCGAATCGAGCAGGCTCAGGTTCGCGAACAGCGAGAAATGGCGAGTGGTCTTCGGATCACGCGCGGCGAGGAAGTCGTAGTCGACCTGGCCCTCGAAGCCGCGATGGCGCGTGTCGCCGCTGTTGACGTTGATCGTGTTGCCGGGCGGCGCATCGGGAATCTGCTGCGACTCGATGCGGTCGCGGACGTCGATCCAGAACACGCTCGCGTCGTAGAACAGGCCGTCGCGCGGCGTGCCATGGACGCCGGCTTCCCAGGACAGCACGTGGGTCGGATCGGGGTCGTTGATCGGGTCCGGCGAGGTATTGCCGAACGGCGAGCCGATGTCGAAGTAGCGCACCGGGCGCCAGCCCTGCGAGACATTGAAGTAGGTTTCGTTGCCGCGTCCGAAATCGTTGCCGAAGCCGAGACCGAACAGCGGCACGGTGTGGCTGACCTCGCGGTCGACGAGGCCGCGCGAGAGCGTCGGCGGCTTCACGCTTTCCTCGATCTCGACGTTTTCGCGCTCGATCCGCACCGACGGCACGAAGTGCCAGCCGCCCTCGAAGCGGAACACGTTCTCCGCGAACACCGCCGCGTAGTCGGTCGAACGCGCCTGGCGCAGGCGCGCGCACTGCGTGTCGGCCGGCGAGGCGCAGGGCTCGCCGTGGCGCGCGTAACGCGACGGCGCGAGGCTGTCGGCGGTCCATTGCCGGAACGGCGCATCGGAGTGGTAGGCCGTGGTGCCGAGCGTGAACGCGTTGCCGCGACCCCAGCGGTGCAGCATCCGCACGTCGAGCCCGGCGAAGCGGAACTGGTCGTCCTGAAGCGTCGCGGTGGTCGGCGGGTTGCCGCGATCCTGCGCGCGAGACGCGTTGTCCTGATAGCCGCCCCAGGCTTTCGCGACGAGTTCGTTGTCGGCGTCGAACTGGCGCTCGTGCGTGAGGCTCAGCACGTAGCGGTCGGTCCAGAGCCGGTTGTACGGCGTCGTGGTTTGACCTGCGTCCTCGACGAACTGCCGGTACGAGAGCTTGCCCGGATCACCGGTTTCAAGCTGCGATGCGCGCAGGTCGAGCGCGGTATGACTCATGTCGTCGGGCCGGTAGCCGATGTGCAGGTCCGCGCCCTTCAGCGTGGAATCGCCGTTGTCGCGCTCGCCATCGCTGCGGCGGTAGTGCGCGTCGACGAGATACTCCCATGCGCCCGACGTGCCCGACACCTGGTTGAAGCTCGCGAACAGGTCGTTGCTGCCGACGATGTTCTCGCTGTAACCCGCAAGCGCGCGGTCGGCGACCGGTCTGCGGCTGACGAGATTGACCACCGGCGGCGGCTCGGGTCCATACAGAAGCGAACTGCCGCCACGGATCAGCTGCACTTCGGACAGCTGCTGCGGCAGCGGGAACGTGTAGATCGTCGGATAGCCGATCCAGTCCGACATCAGCGGGATGCCATCGAGCAGCACCGTCACGAATTCCGATTCCTGCGGATTGCCGATGCCGCGGTAGCCCAGGTTCACCTGTCCCGGTGATTGCTGCTCGGAGTAGAACAGGCCCGGCGTCTGCGCGAACAGGTTGCGCAGGTTGTTGTCGACGACGGTCGGCACCGCGTCGAGCTTCGTGACCGAAGTCTTCTTGGTCACGGTGATCAGCGGACCGTCGACCTCGCGCATGATGTGCTGCAGCTTGGGTCGCGTGTCGTCCTGCGTGCGGCGTTCGCGCACTTCGACCTTCGGCAGCTCGGTACGGGCGGCCTGCGGGTCGGGATCCTGCGCGTGCGGTGTTCGAACGGGGCAACACGCGATCGCGAACGCGAACGCGCCCATGGCGACGGCTGTGGGCTTCATGGCGATCCTCGGGACGGATGGCGGCGGCCCCCATGGACGCCACCCATTCGTTATCGCAGGGCATCCATGCCCTGCGGAAGTGCGGATCGACCTAAGCCTGCGGATGGAAAGACGTCCGTCGATGGACGGCTTCGCCTGCGACCGTGGAATCAGCGGCGCGGCGGATCCGGCACGAACGCGTTCGGAAACGGCTGTGGCTCGTGCGGGCGCGGCGCCGTGCGGATCACGCCCTGGGCGACGAGGTTGCGGTAGCTGTCGTACCAGATCGCGACGGTTTCGGCCGGGCGGCGCGACGCGCGCTGGAACGTCGTGGTGTCGACGCGCGCGTACTCGCGCTCACCGTGCCCGGTGCCGAGGCGTTCCTCGCGCGCGCGCTTGGGCGCCTGCGCGGTCGAGGGCGTCGCGCCGCCGACGCTGCTGTCGGCGCGGCTCTCGGCTTGCGCCGGCGCGCGCGCAACCGGGGGCGGCGGCATCGATTTCTCGCGCGCGATCTCGTCACGCTCGCGCCAGGCCGGTGCGCGTTCGGTGAACACCGCGACGCCGATCACGCCGACGTTCGCGGGCCGACCGGTTTGTGCCGCGTAGCTCTCGGGCAATGCGGTGAAGTTGAATTGCGCGATCTCGTCGAGGCTCTTGCGCCAGCCCGCGATCTCGG
>JAEYZH010000114.1 GCA_023430685.1 Pseudomonadota bacterium
GGGCAGGGCGAGATCGACCTCGCACGCGCATACGCGCTGCGCGACCGCACCGAGCGCGAACAGCGCGAGCGCGAACAGCGCGAAGCCGAGCAGCGCGCAAAGGCGAAGAAGGAGCGGCGCCAAAAGCTCGCGGCGCTGCTCGACGGCAAGGCGCTCAACGCGAAGGAGGCGGAGCTCCCGCGCCACTTCCCGCATGCGAACAAGATCCGCCGCATCTATGTCACCGCCGAGCAGTTGCCGCGACTCAACGGCGGCGAACTTGCGGTCGTGCAGTTCGCCGGGCGCTACCTGCTCGTCTCGCGCGAAACCGCGGTGGCCGCGCAGGCGATCGACCCGGATGCGCTGGTGCTGCTGTGCGATCCGCAGGCGCAGGACGAAGATGACATCCCCGCTGACCTGATCTGGTGACTGACGTCGCGGCCTCGCGCGACCCGCGGTTCAGCCGAGGTTGCGCGGCTTGTCCGAACGTCGTGCAGCCGGTCGATCCGACCGTACCGCACGAGGTTGATCATGGGCAATGCCAACGACACGCCACGCGAGTCCGGGGAGGTCGACCAGACCCGGAACCAGGGCCAGGGGCCGGAGAAGAACCAGGAAGATGTCACCCGGCCGTCGCCGGGCAAGCCATCCGCGCCTCCGCCACGCGAACCGACGCGCTGATGCACCGCAGGTGCGGGCGGGCGCCAGCGGTGTAGCCTGTCGCCCTCGCGCGCCGCCGGCGCGCCGGCGCCGTCGTCGGCCGTGCGGTGTCGTGATTGTCGCGGACGCGTGGCGAGCGTCCATCGACCGGAGGTCGCATGTTCGATTCCTTCGACGCGCTGTTGCTTGCCCGCCTGCAATTCGCGTTCACGGTCAGTTTCCACTTCGTCTTCCCCGCCTTCACGATCGGCCTCGCGAGCTACCTTGCCGTGCTCGAAGGCCTGTGGCTGCGAACGCGCGACGACCTCTACCTCGACCTGTTCCGGTTCTGGATCAAGATCTTCGCGATCACGTTCGCGATGGGCGTCGTGTCTGGGATCGTGATGTCGTACCAGTTCGGCACGAACTGGGCGGTGTTCTCGGACAAGGCCGGGCCGATCATCGGGCCGCTCATGGCCTACGAGGTGCTCACCGCGTTCTTCCTCGAAGCGGGTTTCCTCGGCGTCATGCTGTTCGGCATGCAGCGCGTGGGTCGCAGGCTGCATTTCATGGCCACGCTGATGGTCGCGCTCGGCACGCTGATGTCCGCGTTCTGGATCCTCGGCGCCAACAGCTGGATGCACACACCGACCGGCTACGAGGTGAACGACCTCGGCCAGTTCGTGCCGGCCTCCGGCTGGAGCGAGATCATCTTCAATCCGAGTTTCCCGTACCGGCTCGCGCACACGGTGATCGCGGCCTACCTGACGACCGCGATGATCGTCGGCGCCGTCGGCGCCTGGCAACTGCTGCGTCATCGCCGCATGCGCGCGGCGCGCGTCGAGGCGGACGACCCGCCCGAGGCATCGCCGCGCCTGCCGCAATCGGAAGTCGCCGCGCGCAGGATGTTCTCGATGGCGATGTGGATGGCCGCGCTGGTCGCGCCGCTGCAGATCGTCGCGGGCGACCTGCATGGCCTCAACACGCTCGAACACCAGCCCGTGAAGGTGATGGCGATGGAGGGGCACTACCAGAGCCACCCGCACGGCGCGCCGCTCGTTCTGCTCGGTTGGCCGAACACCGCCGAGCGCCGCATCGACCACGCGATCGAGATCCCGAAAGCCTCGTCGCTGATCCTCAAGCACGATCCCGATGCACCGCTCGCGGGCCTCGACACGATCCCGGATCATCTCGAGCCGCCGGTGCCGGTCGTGTTCTGGGCGTTCCGGATCATGGTCGCGATGGGCTCGCTGATGCTGCTGCTCGGGCTCTGGAGCCTCGTCGCGCGGATGCGTGGCAGGCTCTACGAATCGCGCGGCCTGCTGCGCTTCGCGGTGCTGCTCGGCCCTTCGGGCCTCGTCGCGGTGATCGCGGGTTGGGTCACGACCGAAGTCGGGCGCCAGCCCTACACGATCCACGGCCTGCTGAAGACCGCCGACAGCGTGTCGCCGATCGCGGCGCCGGCCGTCGGCGCATCGCTGCTCGCGTTCTTGGTCGTCTACTTCATCGTGTTCGGATTCGGCACCTGGTACATCCTGCGGTTGATGGCCAAGGGCGTGGAAGTCGACGAGCACCCGATCGACGACGACGACGGCCCGATCCGCACCGCGGGCCTGACGCCGGGACCCGCGATGGACATCGCAGGGGACGCGCGATGACGCCGGACTTCCACCTGACGATCATCTGGGCCGGCATCATCCTGTTCGCCGTGTTCGCCTACGTCGTGATGGACGGCTTCGACCTCGGCATCGGCATCCTGTTTCCGGCGATGCCGGTCGGGCGCGAACGCGACCAGGCGATGAATTCGATCGCGCCGGTGTGGGACGGCAACGAGACCTGGCTCGTGCTCGGAGGCGGCGGCCTCATGGCCGCGTTCCCGCTCGCGTACGGGATCGTGATGACCGCGCTCTATCCGCCGATCATCGCGATGCTGCTCGCGCTGGTGTTCCGCGGCGTCGCGTTCGAAGCACGCTGGCGCGACCCCGCGCACCGACCGTGGTGGGACTTCGCGTTCACGCTTGGATCGATCGTCGCCGCGTTCGCTCAGGGTGTCGCGCTCGGCGCGTTGCTGCAGGGGATCGAGGTCGCCGATCGCGCCTACGCGGGTGGCTGGCTCGACTGGCTCACGCCGTTCTCGCTGCTGACCGGCGCGAGCGTGCTGGTCGGCTACGCACTGCTCGGCGCGACCTGGCTGATCTGGAAGACCGACGGCCTGACGCAGGCGCACGCGTATCGCCTCGCGGCGATGGCGGGTGCGCTTCTCGTCTGCGCGATCGTCGCGATCAGCGTCGCCACGCTCGGCCTGGAGTTCGACTACCACCATCGCTGGATCGAATGGCCGACGGTCCTGCTCACTGCGCCGGTGCCGCTGCTGACGGCCGGGATCGCCTGGACGCTGTTCCGCGCACTGCGCCGACGGCGCGAAGCCATGCCGTTCCTGATGGCGCTCGCGCTGTTCCTGCTGACCTACGTCGGCCTCGCGATCAGCGTGTTCCCGTACGTCGTGCCGGATGCGCTGACGATCTGGGATGCGGCCGCGCCCGCCCGCAGCCAGCGTTTCATGCTGGTCGGCGCGCTGGTGCTGGTGCCGATCATCCTCGCCTACACCGGGTGGTCGTACTGGGTGTTCCGCGGCAAGACCGCGCACGAGGGCTACCACTGATGAGCGCGCCAGACGACGCCGAGCGACGCCCGCTCGCGGTGCGGCTGGGTTGGTTCGTGCTGTTCTGGCTTGCGGGCGTCGGGAGCGTCGCCGCGCTCGCGTCGCTGGTGCGGTTGTGGCTGCGCTGATACCTCGCAGCTCATCACTCCATCAACGTCGTGTCCGCGTGCCGCGAGACTGCATCAATCCGCGGGACTCGGGATCGCTGCGACTTTTGTGGCTGCATTGTCGGGGGTGATCCATTTGATTTCTGCGACCATCCGAACGAGCTGCTCAACTTGAACGCGGCCCTTGCCGCGTAGTTCGTTTCTCCGTGCGGAAGATCTTGTCCCGCGTCAAGGAGGCGATGGGGGCTTGAATTGCCACGTGACGCACGCTAGGCGATGCAGGTGAATGCTTAGATTGGCTGACGGGCCGCATGGAAACATGCGTATCTCGAAGGTATCAGTCGCCCTCAGTAATTCACGCTGTGAAGCTGCATTGGGATTGAAGTCACAGCGACTGGAGGAGCAAGTTGAGAGCCTTGAGGCGCAGGGGAACAAGAGGAGACACCATGAGACTTCAACTTGCCGCAATTCTCTTCGCTTTGGCTTCGACAGCATCAGCAAATCCATTCGATGCTAGGGACGGCTGGAAAGAGATTGCCCCATCGGTGTATCAACGCTTCAACGCCGATGGCACGATTGATCGGGAATCCGTGGGTGAGCAGGGGATGGCGTACGAGCATGCACGCATTCGGCAGCGGATCGAAGACTTGAAGTGGGAGCGCAACTTCTGGGAGGCCGACGCGCAGAGCAGCGAGCAGACGATCCGCGACCTGGAGTCTCTGCTTGACATGGGGAAGGTCACCGTCGTTCCTCCGCAGGTCCGAGCTTCGCAATCCGGCTACATTTGCTCATCGCTTGACTATCAGTTCACGAACTCACTTTCCGTCTCTTCGACCAGTGCTTCGCTCTACGGAAAGACGAAATTGCTCATTTACGACGACTTTGCACCACCTTCCCCACCCACGAGTGCATATGCGGGCGTGCATACGACGATCTATCGCCATCAGCAGGCGCCTGTCGACAAAGTCTCCGGTTGGAACATGGTCAATCCGGCTGCCACGTGGGAGGGCCCATACTTGGTGATCTCCTGGACCGGAGTAAGCAGTTCTGCAACACCGCAAGTTCGACCGTATCCCTTCTGCACATCGGCTGAGGTATACCATCAGGTCTACGCAAGCGGTGGGGCATGCGGCGCAGGCGATAGCCATGGATGGTCGAAGACGTATCCCAATTGCTACCCGTAACGGCGGGGGCGGTATCCGCATGCCGGCCAGGACTGGCTGCATGCAGTGCGACGGCCGTCCACACCGGTGAGACGGTCGTCCACAATGTCGCACGTGTGTCCGTCAATCGCCCGCCATGTCGCTGCCAGCGGCGCGTGGGTCATCGACACGCGAAGATCGATATCGACATGATCAGCCGCAGGGCCCGAGAGGAGCCAGTCACACCGGCGGGCCTTCAAGAATGCGAGGCGCGGGCGCCTAAGCGAAGAAATCAACGTGCATGCGCCAACCTTTAGTCAACGCGCGGGCGTTACAGAGGCCAGCGGTCCCGCACGGGGCGCGGCTCAGAAATCCATGAAGTACCCGCCGTTCACCGGGATGTTCGCTCCGGTGATGAAACCGCCGTCGTCGGCGGCGAGGAAGTCGACAGTGCGCGCGATCTCGCGCGGTTCGCCGAGGCGGCCGACCGGGATGTTCGCGATGATCTGGTTGCGGATGTCCTCGGGCACCGCCTGCACGAGCGCGGTGTTGCAGTAGCCCGGCGAGACGCTGTTGACGGTGACGCCCTTGCGCGCGACTTCGCGTGCGAGCGCCATCGTGAAGCCGTGCATGCCGGCCTTCGCCGCGGAATAGTTGGTCTGGCCGAACTGGCCGGTCTGGCCGTTCACCGAGGAGATGTTGACGATGCGGCCGAAGCCCTGCGCGGTCATGCCGTCGACGACCTGGCGGCACATGTTGAACACGCCGCCGAGATTGATCCGCAGCACGTCGTCCCACTGTTCGCGGCTCATCTTGCGCAGGCTCGTGTCGCGCGTGATGCCGGCCGCGTTGACGAGGATAGAGATCGTGCCGTAGCCGCTCGCGACGCGCGTCGCGAACGCCGCGCACTCGTCGAGATCGGCGACGTTGAGCGGCTCGAACGCGACCTGGTCGCCGAAGCTCGCCATCTCGGCGCGGAACGCGTCGATGCGCTCGCTGCGCGCCGAGAGGTCGGCCGCGATGACGCGGCGTCCGCCGCGCGCGAGGTATTTGCAGATTTCGGTGCCGAGACCGCCGATACCGCCCGTGACGACGGCGATGCGCTGTTCCATCGTGTCATGCCCCTGTGTTGGCTCTTGCGCTGCGGCAAGGAATGCCGGCAGCCCTTGCTGCGACGCGGCGGACGCGGACGAACCGCGCGCCCGCGGGTCAGGATTTCGCGTCCTTCTTCTTGTCCGGATCGAACGCGCCGCTGCGAACGCTGCTGAGGAAGCCCTGCTGCAGGTTCTTCCACATGTCCATGTTCCGCTCGGTCAGGTCATTGAGCATCGACCACGGCGTCTGGCCGAGCATGCTGTTGAGCTGGCTGCGGAACTGCTGCTGCTGGTCGAGGAAGATCTGCAGGCTGCGCTCGAGGTAGCCACCCATGAAACCCTGCAGCGAATCACCGTAGAAACGGATGATCTGCGACAGCAGCTTGGTCGTGAACATCGGCTGCCCGCGATCCTCGTACTCCGAGATGATCTGCAGCAGCACCGAGCGGGTCAGGTTCTCGCCGGTCTTGGCGTCGCGGACCTCGAACTCCTCGTCCTCGAGCACGAGCTGGCGGATCTCTTCCAGCGTGATGTAACTGGAGATCTCGGTGTCGTAGAGGCGACGGTTCGGGTACTTCTTGATGATGCGCGGCGTGGTCATCGGCCAACGCTAGCAGAATGTGACGCGGCGCACCAGTTGACGATGCTGCGCAGCAATCCGGGCGCCAACGAGCGGGCAGGGGCGGACAGCAG
The DNA here is from genome assembly GCA_023430685.1 of Pseudomonadota bacterium. Taxonomy (GTDB): domain Bacteria; phylum Pseudomonadota; class Gammaproteobacteria; order Xanthomonadales; family Rhodanobacteraceae; genus Dokdonella_A. The sequence goes on from JAEYZH010000114.1 coordinate 6,317, forward strand.
ACCCGGTGAAGGCGTTCCGGTGGCTCGTGGCGAGCACCCTCGGCGCGCCCCGGACCTGGGTCCGGAGCGGCCTTCGATCCATGGTGCGGCAATCGCGTGGACGCCGCGCCGACGCTTACCAGCCCATGTACTGGCCACCATTGATCGCGAGGTTCGCGCCGGTGATCCAGCGCGCCTGTTCCTCGGTGAAGAACCCGACCGCATACGCGATCTCGTCGGGTTCGCCGAGGCGCCCGACCGGGATCTGCGCCACGATCTTCGCGCGCACGTCCTCGGGCACCGCCATCACCATGTCGGTCCCGACGTAGCCGGGCGACACGGTGTTCACGGTGATGCCGAAACGCGCGTTCTCCTGCGCCAGCGAGATCGTGAAGCCATGCATGCCGGCTTTGGCGGCTGCGTAGTTGGCCTGGCCGTACTGTCCCTTCTGGCCGTTGATCGAGCTGATCTGCACGATGCGTCCCCACTTGCGGTCCCGCATGCCTTCGATGACCGGGCGCGTCACGTTGAAGCAGGAACCGAGGTTGGTCGCGATGACTTCCTGCCACTGCAGCGCGGTCATCTTGTGGAACGTGGTGTCGCGCGTGATGCCCGCGTTGTTGACGAGGATGTCGACCGGACCGAGCTGGCCCTCGACCTCGCGCACCATCGCTTCGGCGGTCGCCGCGTCGGCGACGTCGCCGCGCGCGAGCGCGAACTCGAACCCGTCCTTGCGCTGCGCGTCCTGCCAGGCTCTCGCCTTGCCTTCGTCGCGGAAGTTCGTCGCGACCTTGTGGCCGCGGCTGGCGAGATGTCTGCAGATGGCCGTACCGATGCCTCCGGTACCGCCGGTGACCAGGGCGACGCGCGTCGTCATGACGTTGGCTCCTCGTGGTTGAACAATGCGGGGATTGCGGGCTGTGGCTTCGGGATTCGGAAAAGCAGGGGCCGGCAGGGCTCGCCCTGCGCGATCTGCAACCCCGAATCCCCGATCCCGGCTCCTGCGGCGATTGTGCCTCAGCGAAGCGCGGAGTCATTGCGCGCTGCCGCAAACGCGTCGTACCGGGCGCGCGGAATCGCGTGTGGATCGAACGCGCGCAGCGCGCGGTCGAGCACGGTATCGACGCGGTCGCCGACCGCGGGCGGCTGGCCGAGGAACTGCAGCGCCGCGCGCAGCGCGGGCAGCGGATCCGCGGCATCGACCGCGAGCGCGGCTTCATGCTTGCTGAGCTTGCGGCCGTCCGCGCCGAGCACGAGCGGCAGGTGCGCATGGCGCGGTTGCGGGTATCCGAGCATCCGTTGCAGCAGGATCTGGCGCGGCGTCGAGTCGAGCAGGTCGGCGCCGCGCACGACATCGGTGATGCGTTGGGCCGCGTCGTCGACGACGACCGCGAGCTGGTAGGCGCAGGCGCCATCGCTGCGCCAGACCACGAAGTCGCCGACCTCGCGCGCGAGGTCCTGCACCTGCGGTCCCTGCAGCCCATCGTCGAAGGCGATCCTCGCGTTGCCGACGCGCAGTCGCCAGGCCGGATGGCGCGCGTCCGGCGCGGCCACGCACGCTGCCGGATGGATGCCGCCGAACGGTTCGAGGTCGCTGCGGCTGCAACTGCAGCGGTAGGCGTGGCCGTTTCGTTCGAGCAGCGCGAGTGCGGCGGCGTACGCGTCGGTGCGCAGGCTCTGGCGCAGCACGGGCTCGTCCGATACCAGTCCGAACGCACTGAGCGTGCGCAGGATGTCGTCGGCCGCACCGGGCACTTCGCGTCCATGGTCGAGGTCTTCCATGCGCACGATCCATGCGCCACCCGCGGCGCGCGCAAACAGCCAGCTGCCGAGTGCCGCGACGAGCGAGCCGAAATGCAGCCTGCCGGTCGGGGACGGAGCGAAACGACCGCGGTGGCTCACCGGAACCCCGCCAGCGCCGCGCGGTCCAAGGTCGTCTCGTGGCCGACGCCGGAAACGGTTAGGCTTCCGAAAACCGCCCGCCGGCCCCATGTGGGGCAGGTCGGCAACTTCACCCGATCGAGGCTACCCATGTTGCGAGTCGTCCTGTTCATCCTGACCAACCTGGCCGTCATGGCGCTGCTGGCGATCGTCGTCAAGCTCACGGGCATCGACGTCTACACGCAGACCCGGGGCGGCATCAATCTGCAGGGCCTGCTCGTGATGTCGGCGGTGTTCGGCATGGGCGGCTCCTTCATCTCGCTCGCGATGTCGAAGTGGATCGCCAAGTGGACCACCAAGGCAAGGGTCATCAGCGAGCCCCGCGACCTCACCGAGAAGTGGCTGCACGACACCGTGCGCCGGCACGCGGAGAAGGCCGGCATCGGCATGCCCGAGGTCGCGATCTACGACGCGCCCGACATGAACGCGTTCGCGACCGGCATGTCGCGCAACAACGCGCTGGTCGCGGTCAGCACCGGACTGCTGCAGGGCATGGACCGAAACCAGGTCGACGCGGTGCTCGGCCACGAGATCGCGCATGTCGCCAACGGCGACATGGTCACGCTCACGCTGATCCAGGGCGTGCTCAACACGTTCGTGATCTTCTTCGCGCGCGTGATCGGCACCGTCGTCGACCGCGCGATCAGCGGCAACCGCGAGGGCGGTGGCGGCATCGCGTACTTCGCGATCGTGATGGTGCTGCAGCTCGTGCTCGGCCTGCTCGCTTCGATCATCGTGATGTGGTTCTCGCGCTGGCGCGAGTTCCGCGCGGACGCGGGTGGTGCGCGCCTCGCCGGTCGCGACTCGATGGTGTCCGCGCTCGAGCGGCTTGCCGCCAACCACGGCCAGAGCACGCTGCCCAAGGCGATCCAGGCGTTCGGCATTTCGGGCGAAGGCGGCCTCTCGCGCCTGTTCATGAGCCACCCGCCGCTGGCCGAGCGCATCGCGGCGCTGCGCGCCGGCGAGGCCGCCTGAAGCACGGATCCCCTCCGCTGTAGGCTGGACGCGCGTAGCGCGGCCGGCATGCGCGGCTCGGTTGACGAGGGAGCGCCGGCCGACCTGCGGTCGTCCAGCCTACGCCATGCCGCCGCGGCCTACGCCGCGGCGTGGCTCAGGATCTTCTCGGGTTCCTGCAGGAAGTTGCCCTGCACGAAATTGACGCCGCAACTGAACAGGATCGACATGCTCGCGGCGTCCTCGACGAACTCGGCGACCGTGAGCTTGCCCGCGTGGTGCGCCTGGTCGCAGATCTCCTTGATGCGGTCCTGGTTTTCCTTGTGCTTGGGCAGGTCCGCCATGAAGTTGCGGTCGATCTTCAGGTAATGCGCGGGAATGTGCTTGAGCAGCTGGAACGAGTTCAGCCCCGAGCCGAACTGCTCGAGCGCGAAGCCGCAATGGATCTGCTCGAGTCCCTTCGCGAACGCACGCGCGGGCTTGAGGCTGGTCACGACCTTGCTCTCGGGCATCTCGAACACGAGCGAGTCGCCGCGCTGGCGCGAGGTCTTGAGCTGCTGCGCGATCCACGGCAACAGCGTCTGGTCCTCGAGCGACTGCGGCGTGAGCTTCACGAAGAACGTGGTCTTGTGGCCGGCGCGCTCGCGCTCGGCGATCGCTCGGATCGCATTCGCGATGACCCAGCGGTCGATCGCGGGCATGCGCCCGGTACGCTCGGCGATCGGCAGGAACTGCGCCGGCAGGATCTCGCCTTTCGGCCCGGCCATGCGCAGCAGGATCTCGTAGAAGACGCCCTCGGCCCCGTGCAGGCTGATGATGGGCTGGTAGTACAGCACGAAGCCGTCGTTCGCGAGCGCCTGGTCGATCGCCTCGATCCAGCGACGCGTGGTTTCCGCCGCGGCCTTGTCCTGTTCGGACGGATCGACGATGCGCACGCGATTGCCACCTTCGCCCTGCGCGCCGCGCAGCGCGGCGTTGGATACGTCGAGGATCGCCGCCGAGTTCGCATTCTTCTCGCCGATCAGCGTGCCGCCGAGCGTGACCGTGAGGCTGATCGACTGCTTGCCGATCTCGAAGATGCGCTCGCTGTAGGCATTGCGCAGCGTCTCCGCGAGCTGCTGCGCCGCATCCGCATTGCGGCCGGCCAGCAGCACGCCGAAGGTGTGCTCGCCGATGCGGCCGGCGGTGTCCTGCTCGCCGATGTGCTTGCGCAAGAGCGCAGCGAGGTCGCCGAGCAGCACGTCGGCGTTGCCGAGGCCCACCGCATCCAGCACCTGCTTGAAGTCGTCGGGCTCGATCAGCAGCAGCGCCTGGTCCTTGGTGCCGTTGGCGGCGGCGGCCGCGGCCTGGTCGATCGCGGTCAGCATGTGCTGGCGGTTGTAGAGGTCGGTGATCAGGTCCTTCGAGCGCAGCACGTCGAGCTCGCGCTCGAGTGCCTCGTCGGCGATCTGGCGCCGGAACGTGATCTGGTGGCAGAGCTCGCCTTCGTAGCTCGCCTCGGCGAATTCCATCGTCGCGCTGAAGGTGCCGCCATCGGCGCGCTGCGCCTTGAGGTTCAACCGCTGCGGCGGCTTCTCGCCCTTGGACAGCTTCCTCAGCAGCGCCTTGAAGTCGTCCGCGTCTTCGGACGCGATCATGTCGAGGATCGACATGCCTTCTACGTCCTCGAACTCCTCGAACCCGAACATCTCGAGATACGCCTTGTTCGCGCGCACGTGCATGCCTTCGTGCACGAACGCGATCGGATCGCGCGAGGAGTCGAGCAGCGCTTCGCAGCGACGCTCGGACTCGCGCAGGCTGGCCTCGAGCCGGCGCACGCCACGGCGCATCGTCAGCGCCTCGAATTCGCGCCGCACCACCATCTGCACGTGTTCATGCGAGTTGCGCAGCATCACCGCGCGCGCGCCGTCGCGATAGGCGCCGACGACCTTGTCTTCCTGCATCTCGCGCCCGCTTGCGATGACCGTGATGTCGCGCCCGCCGGCGGATGCCGCGGCGCAGACCTGCGGGATCGTGAGTTCCTTGTTGTCGATGTCGACGATCACGAGGTCGGTGGTCGACTGCTGCAGCGCGGCTTCGAGTTCGGCCTCGTTGGTCGCCCGCGCGGGCCGCACCGCGATGCCGCCGTTGCGCAGGATGCTGATGACCTGCTCGGCGTCGTCGACGGAGTCGTTGATCAGCAGCAGCTTGATGATGTTGTCGGCTCGGGTCATCGGGTGGTGGAGCGTCCAGGGGCGTGTCGGCGCGTGCGGCTGTCGCGGCCCGCTGGATGGGTCACGTATCCGGCGGGGCGGGGTGCATTCGGATCGCCGCAGCGCGGCCCGCGGTGCGAGCGTCGGGCCGGAAGCGGTCGTGTTCGATATTTACCGGAATCGGGCCACGATTTCCATGGACCCGGCACCGGTCAGCGGTAGTTTATACGGTGCGCCCTCGACCTCGCGCACCCAGCGGGGCACGAGGTAGCCGGGCAGGCGGCTGCGCAGCTCGTGCACGAGCTCGGCTGCACGTGCTTCGTCGACGTCGAAATGCGCGGCGCCGCTGACGCGGTCGAGCTGGTTCAGGTAGTACGGCAGCACGCCGCAGGCGAACAGGCGCTCGGAGAGTTCCGCCAGCGTGCGCGCATCGTCGTTGACTCGCCGCAGCAGCACCGCCTGGTTCAGCAGCACCGCGCCGGCGTCCGCGAGCGCGCGGCAGGCGGCCGCGACCGACCCGTCGATCTCGTTCGGATGATTCGCGTGCAGCACCACCACGCGTTGCAGCGGCAGCGCGGCGAACCAGCCCAGGAGCTCCGCATCGATGCGATCGGGAAGCACCACGGGCAGGCGCGTATGGATGCGCAGGCGTCGCACGTGCGCGATGGTCGCAAGTCCGTGCGTGAACTCCGCGAGCTTGGCGGTCGAAAGCGAAAGCGGATCACCGCCGGACAGGATCGCCTCGCTGATCGACGGGTCCGCGCGCAGCCAATCGAGCGCCGCTTCCCAGTGCCGCGCCGCTGCGGTGTCGTCGGCATAGGGAAAATGGCGCCGGAAGCAGTAGCGGCAGTTCACCGCGCACGACCCGGTCGCGACCAGCAGGGCGCGTCCCTCGAACTTGTGCAGCACGCCGTGCGCCGCGCGCGCGCCGAGGTCGCCGACCGCGTCGCGCGCGTATCCTGCCACCTCGTCGAGTTCCGCGGCCAGCGGCAGCACCTGCAGCAGCAGCGGGTCGGCCGGGTCGCCCCGGCGCATGCGCGCGACGAAGCCGCGCGGCACGCGCAGCGCGAAGCCGGTGTCGCGGTCGGGGAGCAGGTCGCGGCGATCCGCGAGGCCCACGAGGTCGAGCAATTCCAGCGGATCGGTCACCGCCTCGCGCCAGAGTTGCTGCCAGCGCACCGGCTGCCGGGCGGGGCGGTTAGCGGTTATCATGGGCGGATGGGTCCGGAAAGCCGGCCATTCTAACGGTTTTCCCGTCGCCGGGCGGCCATGCCGCAAGGACGGGAACTGGCCCTCCGCTTCCAACAATTCCAGGAGTTTCCATGGCCAGTTACGGCATGAACGACGTCAAGAACGGTCAGAAGATCATCGTCGACGGCTACCCCTGCACGATCATCGACACCGAATACGTGAAACCCGGCAAGGGCCAGGCGTTCACGCGCGTGAAATACCGCAATCTCAAGAACGGTCGCACGCAGGAAATGACGATGAAGTCGACCGACTCGGTCGACGCGGCCGACGTGCTCGACACCGACATGGAGTTCCTCTACTCCGACGGCGAGTTCTGGCACTTCATGGACCCGTCCACGCACGAGCAGATCGCGGCCGACGAGAACGCGATGGCCGACGCGGCCAAGTGGCTCAAGGGCAACGAGGTCTGCATCATGACGCTGTGGAACGGCGCTCCGCTGTCGGTGACGCCGCCGATCTTCGTCGAGCTCGAGATCACCGAAACCGATCCGGGCGTTCGCGGCGACACCTCGGGTGGCGGCGGCAAGCCGGCGAAGCTCGAGACCGGTGCGGTCGTGCGCGTGCCGCTGTTCGTCGGCCAGGGCGAGAAGATCAAGGTCGACACGCGCTCGGGCGAATACATGTCACGCGTCAAGTGATGAGGAGAGGGCCGAGGGCTGAGGGCTGTCTGGCAGAGTGAGCAGTCGGCGTTCCAACCCTCGACCCTCGACCCTCGACCCTCCACTCCCATGCTCCCCATCGACCTCCTGATCGAACCCCGCTGGCTCGTACCGGTCGAACCGGCCGGTGTCGTGCTCGAAGGCCATGCGGTCGCGATCGACGCGGGTCGCATCGTCGCGCTGTTGCCGCGCGCCGAGGCAGCGGCGCGCTACGCGCCGCGCGAGCGCGTCGAATTGCCCGGGCACGCGCTGATCCCGGGCCTCGTCAACGCGCACACGCATAATCCGATGACGCTGATGCGCGGGCTCGCCGACGACCTGCCGCTGATGCGCTGGCTGCAGGAGCACATCTGGCCGACCGAGGCGAAGGCGATCGGTCCGGAATTCGTGCGCGACGGGATCGAGCTCGCGATCGCCGAGATGCTGCGCGGTGGCACCACCTGCTGCAACGAGAACTACTTCTTCCCGGATGTGCAGGCCGCGACCTATCGCCGCCTCGGCTTCCGCGCGATGGTCGGCCTGCCGGTCATCGAGTTCCCGAGCGCGTGGGCCGCGACGCGCGACGAGTACTTCGACAAGGGCCTCGCGGTGCACGACGAGTTCCGCGGCGAAGCGCTGATCGGCACGAGTTTCGCGCCGCACGCGCCTTACACGGTGTCCGACGACAGCTTCGAGCGCATCCGCATGCTGTCCGACCAGCTCGACGTGCCGGTGCACCTGCACCTGCACGAGACCGCGCACGAGGTCGAGGAAGCCCGGCGCGATCGCGGCGCGCGCCCGTTCGCGCGCATGCAGGCACTCGGCCTCGTCAACGACCACCTCGTCGCGGTGCACATGACCCAGCTCACCGACGCGGAGATCGCGGCCTGCGCGGAAGCCGGCGTGTCGGTCGCGCACTGCGCGGAGTCGAACCTCAAGCTCGCCTCGGGCTTCTGCCCCGCGGCGAAGCTCGTGCGCGCGGGCGTCAACCTCGCGCTCGGCACCGACGGCTGCGCGAGCAACAACGACCTCGACATGTTCGGCGAGATGCGCACGGCTGCGCTGCTCGCAAAGGCCGTCGCGAACGACGCGAGCGCGCTCGACGCCGCGAGCACCCTGCGTGCGGCGACGCTCGGCAGCGCGAAGGCGATGGGCTGGGACGACCGCATCGGCTCGATCGAGGTCGGCAAGCAGGCCGACTTCGCCGCCGTGCGCCTCGATGAACTCGAAACGCAACCGATGTACGACGTAGTCTCGCAACTCGTGTACGCGGCCGGCCGCCACCAGGTCAGCGATGTCTGGATCGCCGGCGAGCGCAAGCTGCGCGAGCGCGTGCTGGCCGATCTCGACGTGGCGGAACTGCTCGCGAAGGCGCGCCGCTGGCGTGAGCGACTTGGCGATTGAACCGCGCGCAGCGACAGGGTTGCACACCCTGCTTGCGCTGGCGCTGGCCGCGGTGGCTCCGGGTTGCCATCGCGTCGACTATCGCGGCGACGGCGTATTGACGATACGCAAGGCACCGGTCTGGTTCTGCCAGGACCAGATCGATGTGGAACTTGGCGGGCTGGATCTGTCGAACCAGGTGCATGTCGAACGCGTGATCGATGGGTTGCCTCCCGGGGAATACGTTGTCGGCTTCGATGTGCGCACGCTGGAAGTGCAAAACGGGTTGCGCGACAGCGTGCGCGGCGGGCGCTCCCCCAACCTCGCCTTCGACCTCGGGTTGAGGAATGAGCGGGGTGAGGAGGTGTTTTCGGCGACAGGCCCGTTGGCAGGGTGGACCTGGAGCGGCGGTCTGGCGTCACCTGATGCGGCGTTCGCCTACCGTCGCGGCAAGGCGCGCGAAGTCCGGGTAAGTGCCTCCCTTACGCAATCGCAACGCGAAGGCGTCGGGGCCGACGGAGGATGGGCTTCATACTTCACGGCACGGCGCGGCGGGCGCTACACGCTCGTCCTCGACACCGCCGCGCCGTTCGCGGACGCAGATCGTTTCGACGTCGCGCTGCGCGTCCGTGGCGTCGTGGGTTGCCTTTAGTCATCGCGGGGATGCCATGCAGAACGTCCATCCAGCCGAAACCGCCAAGTTCGACCGCCTCGCCGCGCGCTGGTGGGACCCGGACGGCGAGTCGCGGCCGCTGCACGACCTCAATCCCGTGCGCCACGACTATGTGGCCGATCGCGTCGCGCTGATCGGCACGCGCGCGCTCGACGTCGGCTGCGGCGGCGGCATCCTCAGCGAATCGCTCGCGCGCGCGGGTGCGAAGGTGACCGCGATCGACCTCGCGCCCGCGGTGCTCGACGTCGCGCGCCTGCATTTGCACGAGAGCGGGCTCGAGGTGGACTATCGCGAGACCAGCGTCGAATCGCTCGCGGAGGCGATGCCGGGCACGTTCGATCTCGTGACCTGCATGGAAATGCTCGAACACGTACCCGACCCCGGCAGCGTGATCCGCGCCTGCGCGACCTTGCTGAAACCGGGCGGCAAGCTGTTCCTGTCCACGCTCAACCGCACGCCGCTCGCGTTCGGCGCCGCGATCATCGGCGCCGAACACGTGCTGCGGCTGCTGCCGCGCGGCACGCACCGCTACGAGCAGTTCCTGAAGCCGAGCGAGATCGCGATCGAACTGCGCAACGCGGGCCTCGTGCTCGACGACGTCAGCGGCATCGCCTACAACCCGTTCACGCGCGGCGCGCGGTTGACCGCGAACGTCGCGGTGAACTACCTCGCCTGCGCGTCGAAGCCCGCATGAAGCAGGTCGCCTTGCCGCGCGCGGTGTTGTTCGACCTCGACGGCACGCTCGTCGACTCGGCGCCGGACCTCGTCGCCGCGGTCGAGGCGCTCTGCGCGGAACTCGGCGCGCCGCGCCCCGATGCCGAAGCGGTACGCCGCGTGGTGTCCGCGGGTGGTCGCGCGATGCTGCGCACCGGCCTTGCCGGCGCGGACGACGCGATGATCGACCAGTGGCTGCCGCGCTTCCTCGACCTCTATTCGGCCGCGATGACCGTGCACACGCGCCTCTACGACGGCGTCGCGGAAGTGCTGTCGACGCTCGAATCGCGCGGCATTGCCTGGGGCATCGTGACCAACAAGCCTGGCTGGCTCGCGCGGCCGATGCTCGCGCAGATGGACTTCCACCGCGGTTGCGCCGCGCTCGTGACCGGCGATTGCCTGCCGGTGCGCAAACCCGATCCCGCGCCCGTGCTGCATGCGTGTGCACTCGCCGGCGTCGCAGCGTCCGACGCGGTCATGGTCGGCGACGACCTGCGCGACGTGCTCGCCGGTCGCGCCGCGGGCACGCGCACGATCGCGGCCGGCTGGGGTTACCTCGACGGCGGCGACCCGCACGCGTGGGGTGCCGACCAGGTCGTCGACCACGCGGCAGGACTGCACGCGGCGTTGGGTCTCGCCGGATGATCGACATCGACGCCGGCGCTCCGGCCGCGAGCTTCGAGGCGAAGTGGGTCGCGGCGTATCCCGAACTCGAGCTTGGCCTGCGCTTCGTCGCCGCGCACGAACGCGCCGCGCATTCGGCGTTCGACTGCCTCGTGCACGAACTCGAGCACGCCGCGTTCGGCATCCGCGATGCCGAACCCGCCGCGCTCAAGCTGCAGTGGTGGCTCGAGGAATTCGAACGCGCGCGCCAGGGCGCGGCGCGCCATCCGCTGACCCAGGTACTCTCCCTGCACGCGCGGCTCGACGCGATTCCCGCCGATGACTGGCACGCGGTCGTCGCTGCCGCGTTCGCGCAGCGCGATCCGCAGGCCGCGGGAGATCGCACGGCGCTGCTCGAACAGACGGCGTCGATGTACCGACCGATCGCGCGGATCGAAGCGGCGCTGTTCGGCCACGCCGACGCGGAGCCGCTCGCGCGCGCACGCTCGCTTGCGCATGCATTGCGCGAGAGCGCGACGCTCGGCGAGGCGCTGCGCGACGGTCGCATGCCGCTGCCGCTCGACCTGCTCGCGCGGCATCGGCTCGCGCGGGGCGACCTCGGCACCGAGTCGGAGAAGCATTCGGTCGCGTTGCGCGAATGGCTGGCGGGGCTCGCAGGCGAGTTCGCGCGCGTGCGCGTCGCGGCGCCGCTGCCGGCGGCCGCGCTCACGGCCGATTGCTGGCGCGCGCGGCGCGCGGGCAGGGCAGAGCGCC
>JAEYZH010000169.1 GCA_023430685.1 Pseudomonadota bacterium
CAACCGGTTTCCTGCGCGAATCGCCCGCAGGGTGGGCGCCTACGGAACGGGTTCGCGTAGGAGCGCACCCTGTGCGCGATCGCGGGATTCCGAATACCCGCGAACAACCGGTTTTCTGCGCTAATCGCCCACAGGGTGGGCGCCTGCGGAACGGGTTCGCGCAGGAGCGCACCCTGTGCGCGATCGCGGGATTCCGAATACCCGCGAACAACCGGTTTCCTGCGCGAATCCCCCCGGGTGGGCTCCTGCGGAACGGGTTCGCGTAGGAGCGCACCCTGTGCGCGATCGCGGGAATCCGAGTACCCGCGAACAACCGGTTTCCTGCGCGAATCCCCCCGGGTGGGCGCCTGCGGAACGGGTTCGCGCAGGAGCGCACCCTGTGCGCGATCGCGGGATTCCGAATACCCGCGAACAACCGGTTTCCTCCGCGAATCGCCCACAGGGTGGGCTCCTGCGGAACGGGTTCGCGTGGGAGCGAACCCTGTGCGCGATCGCGGGAATCCGAATACCTGCGAACAGCCGGTTTCCTGCGCGAATCGCCCACAGGGTGGGCTCCTGCGGAAGGGTTCGCGTAGGAGCGCACCCTGTGCGCGATCGCGGGATTCCGAATACCTGCGAACAACCGGTTTCCTGCGCTAATCGCCCACAGGGTGGGCTCCTACGGGATCGCCCAGGGTGGGCGCCTACGGGATTGCCCGCCGATGGCGGTTGATGTGGTCGCGCAGTGACGTCGCGGCGGTGCGGGCGGCTGCGGCGAAATCCACGCCCGACCCTGCGTACAGGATCGCGCGCGACGAACTCACCATGAGCCCGTCGCCCGCCTGCGTGCAGCCATGGCGCACCACGGCCTCGACGTCACCGCCCTGCGCGCCCACGCCTGGCACCAGCAGCGGCAGGTTGCCGACGCGCGCGCGCACGTCCGCGAGTTCGGCCGGCCAGGTCGCCCCGACCACGAGCGCGCAGTTGCCGTTCGCGTTCCACTCGCGCGCGACCATTTCGGCCACGTGCTGGTACAGCGTGCGGCCACCGACATCGAGATCCTGCAGGTCGCGCGCACCGGGATTCGAGGTGCGGCAGAGGATCACCACGCCCTTGTCGGCGCGGTCGAGGAACGGCTGCAGCGAGTCGCGGCCGAGGTAGGGGTTCACGGTCACCGCGTCGGCCCCGTAACGATCGAACGCCTCGCTCGCATAGTGCGCCGCCGTGGAGCCGATGTCCCCTCGCTTCGCATCGAGGATCACCGGCACGCCGGGATGCGCCTCGTGGATGTGCGCGACCAGCCGTTCGAGTGCGCGCTCGGACTCGAGCGCCGCGAAATGCGCGATCTGCGGCTTGAACGCACAGGCGAGGTCCGCAGTCGCATCGACGATCGCGCGGCAGAACGCGAACACCGCATCCGGGTCATCGCGCAGGTGCGCCGGAAACTTCGCAGGCTCCGGATCGAGCCCGACGCAGACCAGCGAGTCGTTGCGCCGCCACGCCTGCGCGAGCAATTGCATGAACGTCATCGACGCCCTCCTGCCATTCCCCGGTGCCGAAGTGGCATGCCGGAGCCACGAAACACACGGAGAGTGCCGTAGAACGGGGCCTTCACCGAAAGTCTCTTCTCCGTTGTGCCCCGCGCGCTCCGCGGTTCAACCCCTTCCCGATTCCCGATTCCCGATTCCAAAATCACGATTCACGAATCACGAATCACGAATCACCGATCCCCGCCTTCAGGCCAGCTTCTTGTAACGCAAGCGGTGCGGCTGCGCCGCTTCGTCGCCGAGGCGGCGCTTCTTGTCTTCCTCGTACTCGCGGTAGTTGCCCTGGAAGAACTCCACGTGCGAGTCGCCCTCGAACGCGAGGATATGGGTCGCGATGCGGTCGAGGAACCAGCGATCGTGCGAGATCACGAACGTGTTGCCCGGGAACTCGAGCAGCGCGTCCTCGAGCGCGCGCAGCGTCTCGATGTCGAGGTCGTTCGACGGTTCGTCGAGCAGCAGCACGTTGCCGCCCTGCAGCAGCGTCTTGGCCAGGTGCAGGCGACCGCGTTCGCCGCCCGACAGCGTGCCGACCAGCTTCTGCTGGTCCGGTCCCTTGAAGTTGAAACGACCGATGTAGGCGCGCGACTGGATCTCGACGCCGTTGATGTTGAGGATGTCCGCGCCGCCCGAGACTTCCTGGAACACGTTGTGGTTGCCTTCGAGCTTCTCGCGGCTCTGGTCCACGTAGGCGATGTTCACGGTCGGGCCCTTGACGATCTCGCCCTTGTCCGGCGTTTCCTGGCCCGTGATCATCTTGAACAGCGTCGACTTGCCCGCGCCGTTCGGACCGATGATGCCGACGATCGCGCCGGCCGGCACGATGAAGCTGAGGTCGTCGATGAGCAGGCGGTCGCCGAACGACTTCGTGACGCCCTTGAACTCGATCACCGAGGTGCCGAGGCGCTCGCCCGGCGGAATGAAGATCTCGTTGGTCTCGTTGCGCTTCTGGTAATCGACCGACTGCAGTTCCTCGATGCGCGCGAGTCGCGCCTTGCCCTTCGAGCGGCCGCCCTTCGCGTTCTGGCGCGCCCATTCGAGTTCGCGCTGGATCGCCTTCTGGCGCGCCTTCTCCTGGCTCTCTTCCTGCTTGAGGCGCTCGTCCTTCTGCTCGAGCCACGACGAGTAGTTGCCCTTCCACGGAATGCCGCGGCCGCGGTCGAGTTCGAGGATCCACTCGGCCGCGTTGTCGAGGAAGTAGCGGTCATGCGTGACCGCGACGACCGTGCCCGGGAAATCGTGCAGGAAGTTCTCGAGCCATTCGACCGATTCGGCGTCGAGGTGGTTGGTCGGTTCGTCGAGCAACAGCATGTCGGGCTTGGACAGCAGCAGGCGACACAACGCGACGCGGCGCTTCTCGCCACCCGACAGCTTCGCGATCTTCGCGTCCCACGGCGGCAGGCGCAGCGCGTCGGCCGCGACTTCGAGCTGGCGCTCGAGCGCATGCGCGTCGGACGCGGCAAGGATGTTCTCGAGCCGCTGCTGCTCGCTCGCGAGCTTGTCGAAGTCGGCGCCTTCCTCGGCGTAGGCCGCATAGACCTCCTCGAGTCGCTTCTGCGCATCGAGCACTTCGGACACACCCTCTTCGACCGCCTCGCGCACGGTCTTGTCCGGATCGAGCTGCGGCTCCTGCGCGAGGTAGCCGACCTTGATGCCGGGCTGGGGTCGCGATTCGCCCTGGAAATCGGTGTCGACGCCGGCCATGATCCTGAGAACGGTCGACTTGCCCGAGCCGTTCAGGCCGAGCAGGCCGATCTTCGCGCCGGGAAAGAAGCTCAGCGAGATGTCCTTGATGATCTGGCGCTTGGGCGGGACGATCTTGCTGACGCCGATCATCGTGTAGATGTACTGCATGACGGACTCCGAGGGCCGCTGCGGCGCGAGGTCGCGCCCGGGCCAAATGGCGAGGAATAGCCGCGCATTATCGCTCATGCGGGCGCGAGGGCCTAGGGCCGGGCGGTGTCGCCCGGGTCCGGTTGCCAGGCCGCGCCAATGCGGCCGCAGCGTTGCCTGCCGTCTCGCTCCCGCCGCGCACGTGCGTCGTCCTGCCAGGCCTCGTCACTCGGCCCTCAGCCCTCAGCCCTCAGGCTAAAATACGCCTTCCCCCGCTCGAGGCAGGTTTCCCGCCATGTTCCCCAAAGACGCCCGCATCGAAGGTTACGATCCCGAACTCGCGCGCGCGATCGCGGACGAGGGGCGGCGCCAGGAGGACCACGTCGAGCTGATCGCGTCCGAAAACTACGCCAGTCCGCGCGTGCTCGAGGCGCAGGGCTCCAAGCTCACGAACAAGTATGCCGAGGGCTACCCCGGCAAGCGCTACTACGGCGGCTGCGAATACGTCGACGTCGCCGAGGCGCTCGCGATCGAGCGCGTCAAGCAGCTGTTCGACTGCGACTATGCGAACGTGCAGCCACATTCGGGTTCGCAGGCGAACCAGGCCGTGTACTTCGCGCTGCTGCAGCCGGGCGACACGATCCTCGGCATGAGCCTCGCGCACGGCGGCCACCTGACGCACGGCGCCAAGGTCAACCTCAGCGGCAAGCTGTTCAACGCGGTGCAGTACGGCGTCGACGCGAGCGGCTTCATCGACTACGACGAGGTGCAGCGCCTCGCCGACGAGCACAAGCCCAAGATGCTGATCGGCGGCTTCAGCGCGTACTCGCAGGTCGTCGACTGGGCGCGCATGCGTCGCATCGCCGATTCAGTTGGCGCGATCTTCTTCGTCGACATGGCGCACGTCGCGGGCCTGGTCGCCGCGGGCGTGTATCCGAGTCCGCTGCCGCATGCACACGTCGTGACGTCGACCACGCACAAGACCCTGCGCGGACCGCGCGGCGGCATCGTGCTCGCGAAGGGCGCGTCCGAGGACCTGGTCAAGAAGCTGCAAGGCATCGTGTTCCCGGGCCTGCAGGGCGGTCCGCTGATGCACGTGATCGCGGCCAAGGCGGTCGCGTTCAAGGAAGCGCTCGAGCCCGGCTTCAAGGACTACCAGCAGCAGGTCGTGACGAACGCGAAGGCGATGGCGAAGGTCATCGTCGAGCGCGGCTACCGCATCGTATCGGGCGGCACCGAGAACCACCTGATGCTCGTCGACATGATCGGCAAGGGCATCACCGGCAAGGACGCCGAAGCCGCGCTCGGCAAGGCGCACATCACGGTCAACAAGAACGCGGTGCCGAATGACCCGCAAAAGCCGTTCGTGACCTCGGGCCTGCGCATCGGGACGCCCGCCGTGACCACGCGCGGATACCGCGAGCAGGACTGCATCGACCTCGCCGGGTGGATCTGCGATGTACTCGATGCGCCGAACGACGACGCCGTGATCGAGCGCGTGCGCTCTTCGGTGACGGCGCAGTGCGCGAAGTTTCCGGTGTATGGCTGAAGAGCCGTGATGGGTGATTCGTGATTCGTGATTCGTGATTCGGCATAGCCCGGCCGATCGACTGGCGCAGATGATCAACTGTGCTTTGATCGCCGGGACAAGGCACCTGTCCCACGTCCACCCACCACCCACCACCAATCACGAATCACCAATCACGCCAACAAGATGCACTGCCCCTTCTGCCAGCACGAAGACACGCGCGTGATCGATTCGCGCGTTTCCGAGGACGGTGCGACGATCCGGCGGCGGCGCGAGTGCGAGGCGTGCGGCGAGCGGTTCAACACGTTCGAGACGGCCGAGATCAAGTTGCCGAACGTGGTCAAGGGCGATGGCCGACGCGAGCCGTTCGACGAGGGCAAGCTGCGCGCGGGATTCATGCGTGCATTGCAGAAGCGGCCGGTCGGCAGCGAGCAGGTCGACGCCGCGGTGCGCGTCGTCGTGGAGGAGCTGCGCCGCAGCGGCGAACGCGAAGTGCCTTCGCTGCGCATCGGCGAGATTGTGATGCGCGAGCTCAAGAAGCTCGACCATGTGGCCTACGTGCGCTTCGCTTCGGTCTACCGCAGCTTCGAAGACGTGCAGGCGTTCCGCGAGGAGATCGAGCGCCTCGAGCGCGACCTCCCCGCGATCGAAGGTTTGCAATTGCCGCTGCTCGGCGAGCCGCCGCGCAAGGCGCGCGGCTGAGGTGCGCGGCGCCCCCGCGTTCGAACCCGCACGCATGAATCCCGGACAGCCTCCGGCGTTTTCGGCACGCGACCACGCGCTGATGGCGCGTGCGCTGCGCCTCGCGCGCGAAGGCCTCGCGAGCACGCAGCCCAATCCGCGCGTCGGCTGCGTGATCGCGCTCGGCGACGCGGTGGTCGGCGAGGGCTGGCACCGCCGCGCCGGCGAGCCGCACGCGGAAGTGCTCGCGCTCGAAGTCGCCGGCGCGCGCGCGCGCGGTGCGACTGCCTATGTGACGCTCGAACCCTGCGGCCTGCACGGCCGCACGCCACCGTGCGCGGATGCGCTGATCGCGGCCGGCGTCGCGCGGGTGGTGATCGCGGCCGAAGATCCTTTCCAGCGCGAAGGTGGTGCGATCGATCGACTGCGCGCCGCAGGCATCGCCGTCGAGTCCGGGCTGATGCGCGAGGCCGCGCGCGAACTCAATCGCGGTTTCTTCTCGCGTGTCGAACGCGGGCGGCCGTGGCTGCGCGTGAAACTCGCGATGAGCCTCGACGGCCGAACAGCGCTCGCGAACGGCGAGTCGAAATGGATCACCGGCGACGCCGCGCGCGGCGATGTGCAGCGCTGGCGCGCACGCAGCTCCGCGATCCTGACCGGCAGCGGCACGGTGCTCGCGGATGATCCCGCGCTGACGGTGCGAGTCGCGCCGGCCGGCGCAGGGGCGCCATCCCTCACGCCCGCTGCGCCGCTGCGCGTCGTGCTCGATCGAAGCCTGCGCACCCCGAAAGGCGCGAAGGTGCTCGATGGCACGGCTCCGACCTTGCTGCTGCACGCACCGGGCGCGCTCGCGCCGGATGACCGATTCGCGCAAGTCGCGCTTGCCGCGGTTGAAACGCGGCCCGACGGACTCGATCTGCATCAGGTGCTGCAGGTGCTCGCGGCGCGCGGCATGAACGAGGTGCAGGTCGAAGCCGGCCCGGCACTCAGTGGCGCGCTGTTGGCGGCCGGGCTCGTCGACGAGCTGCTGCTGTACGTCGCGCCCGTGCTGCTCGGCGACGCGGCGCGGCCGCTGCTGGCAATGGCGTCGCCGGCCACGATGGCTGCGCGCTTCGGGCTTCGGCTCATCGAACAGCGCCAACTCGGAGAGGACCTGCGGCTGCTGCTGCGGCCGTGCGGCGCAGTTGGTTGAGCGTTCGCAAGGCCAGGGAAAATCAGCATCAAGAGCGGCCCCCTTCTGCCGCTGCGCGGCATCTTCCCCCGCGAGCGGGGGAAGCAGAATCAACGCAAGCGGAAGGCGCATGACGAGTTCCCTTCTCCCGCTTGCGGGAGAAGGTGCCCCGCCGGGGCGGATGAGGGCAGCTCTTGACGTTCGCCGAGGCGAGGACGACGCACCATGTTCACCGGAATCATCCAGGCCGTAGGCCGCATCCAGTCGCGCGAAACGCGGGGCTCGGATGCACGCCTCGTGATCGATGCGGCGACGCTCGACCTCGCCGATGTCGCGATCGGCGACAGCATCGCGGTCGCAG
The DNA here is from genome assembly GCA_023430685.1 of Pseudomonadota bacterium. Classification (GTDB taxonomy): domain Bacteria; phylum Pseudomonadota; class Gammaproteobacteria; order Xanthomonadales; family Rhodanobacteraceae; genus Dokdonella_A. The sequence continues at coordinate 7,098 of JAEYZH010000169.1, forward strand.
GTGCCTGCCTGACCGTCGTTGCCCTCGAGGACAGGCGTTGGTCCGCCGACGTCTCGGCCGAAACCTTGCGCCTGACCACGCTCGGATCGCTGCAGGAAGGCGACGCAGTCAATCTCGAGAAGGCGCTGCGCCTCGCCGACCGGCTCGGCGGGCATCTCGTCAGCGGGCATGTCGACGGCGTCGGCATCGTGCGCGGCATCGACGACGACGGCGGCTCGCAGCGCTGGAGCTTCGCTCTGCCGCCTGCGCTCGCGCGCTATGTCGCGGTCAAGGGCTCGATCTGCGTCGACGGCACCAGCCTCACCGTCAACATGGTCGATGCGGAGGGCTTCGGCGTGACCCTGATCCCGCACACGCTCTCGATGACGACGTTCGGCCGGCGCAAGCCGGGCGACCCGGTCAACATCGAGGTCGACCTGATGGCGCGCTACGCCGAACGCCTGCAGGCTGCGACAATGGCCGATCCCGCCTGACCGCCGCGATGCGCGGCGCGCGACCACTCCGGACCTTGCACATGGCCTTCTCGACGATCCCCGACATCCTCGCGGACATCCGCGCCGGCCGCATGGTCGTGATCGTCGACGACGAGGACCGCGAGAACGAAGGCGACCTGATCATGGCCGCGGCGAGCGTGCGCGCCGAGGACATCAACTTCATGGCGCGCGAGGGCAGGGGCCTGATCTGCCTCTCGATGACGCGCGCGCGCTGTCGCCAGCTCGGGCTCAAACCCATGGTCGACACCAACACCTCGCCGCACCATACGAACTTCACGGCGTCGATCGAGGCGGCCGAAGGCGTGACGACCGGCATCTCGGCCTACGACCGCGCGCACACGATCCGCACCGCGGTGCGCGAAGGCGCCAGTCCCGTCGACATCGTGCAGCCCGGCCACATCTTCCCGCTCGCCGCGCAGCCGGGCGGCGTGCTCGCTCGCGCGGGACACACCGAGGCAGCCTGCGATCTCGCGGCCCTCGCGGGGCTCGAACCCGCAGGCGTGCTGGTCGAGATCCTCAGTGAAGACGGCACGATGGCGCGCCGCCCGGAGCTTGAACTCTTTGCCGCGAAACACGGCCTGCGTATCGGCACGATCGCCGACCTGATCCGCTATCGGCTCGAGACCGAGACGACGATCGAGCGCGTGCACGAAGGCGACGTCGACACCGAGTTCGGTCGCTTCCACCTCGTCGCCTGGCGCGACCTGCTCGCGCCCGAACTGCACTTCGCGCTCGTGCGCGGCGAGGTCGCGGGTGAAACGCCGGTGCTCGCGCGCGTGCACGTCCGCAACACGCTGTCGGACGTGCTGCACCTGCAGCGGACCGATCTCGGACTGACCGTCACCGCCGCCCTGCGTCGCATTGCCGCCGAGGGGCGCGGCGTCGTGGTCGTCCTCGCGGGTGACGAAGCGCCCGAAGGCTTGCTCGATCGCCTGCACGGACGCCCGCTCGCGGCCGAAGGGCCTGCCGCATGGCGCCGGCTCGGCGTTGGCGCGCAGATCCTCGCGGACCTCGGCGTGCAGCGCCTGCGCGTGCTCGGCACTCCGCGCAGGCTGGTCGGCCTCGCGGGCTTCGGCCTCGAGGTGGTGGGCTACGAGGAGCAGGGGGCGAGGGGCGAGGGCTGAGGGACGAGGCGGCGAGACGCGTCGCATGCTCCGCGCGCTTCACGCATCGCACGCGCGCTCGCGGCAGCGATCCGCGCAAGCGCGATCCCCTGCCGCTAAACTCCAGCCTTCGCCCTCGCGCGTCGCCCCTGCATGACACCGATCACCGGCCAACTCCGCCCCGTCGCCGACGCGCGCTACGCGATCGTCGCGAGCCGCTGGAACCCGCGCATCGTCGATGCGCTGGTGCAGGCGGCCGTGCGCACGCTGCGCGAGCACGGCGTCGGGGCCGATGCGATCGAAGTGGTGCGCGTGCCCGGAGCATGGGAAGTCCCGCAGGCGGCGGCGCAGCTCGCGCACGCAGGCGGACACGCGGCGATCCTCGCGCTCGGCTGCGTCGTGCGCGGCGACACGCGCCACTACGAACAGGTCGCCGATGGTTGCGCGCAGGGATTGATGCGGGTCGCTATCGATTATCGACTGCCGGTCCTCAACGGCGTGCTCGCGGTGGAACGCCACGCCGACGCCGAAGCGCGCGCGGGTGGCGCGCATGGAAACAAGGGCGAAGAGGTCGCACTCGCGGCGCTCGAACTCGCCGATCTCTGGAGACAACTGTGAACGATGCGTCCCACCCGTCGGGCATCGATCCCGCGGCGCGCTCGCGCGCGCGTCGTCGCGCGTTGCAGGCGGTCTATGCCTGGCAGCTCAGTGGCAACCGCGTCGACCACGTGATCGACCAGTTCCGCGCCGAGCAGGACATGCAGATCGCCGACCTCGGCTACTTCGAGGACCTCGTGCGCGGCGTCGCGCGCATGCACGAGGAACTGGATGCGGCGATCCTGCCGTTCCTGGACCGCGAGATCGCGCGCGTGGATCCGATCGAACGCGCGGTGCTTCGGATCGCCGCCTGGGAGTTGCGCGAGCGCATCGACGTGCCTTATCGGGTTGTCATCAACGAAGCCGTGGAGACGACCAAGCGCTTCGGCTCCGAACACGGCCACACTTACGTCAACGGCGTGCTCGACAAGCTCGCCGCGCAATGGCGCTCGGCCGAGTACGGCGCGCGGCGCTGACACATGCGCGGCGAACCCGCCGCAGTGCGCGCATGAACGCGGAATCGCGCGTCTTGCACCAGGGTGCGTGGTTCGCAGGGAGGCCGCAGTGGAATTCGACCTGATCGAGTTGTTCCGCTCGCGCTGCGCAAGCTCGCGCGCCGACGTGCGCACCGGCATCGGCGACGACGCCGCCGTGCTCGCGGTTCCCGCGGGCCACGAGCTCGTCGTCGCGGTCGACACGCTCGTCGCGGGCGTGCACTTTCCGGGAGCGACCAGCGCGCGCGACCTCGGCTGGAAGGCGCTCGCGGTGAACCTGTCCGACCTCGCCGCGATGGGCGCGACGCCCGCATGGGCACTGCTCGCGCTGACCTTGCCCGAGCCCGACCGCGAATTCGCGACCGGCCTCGCCGAGGGCTTCCACGAACTCGCGGCGCAGCACGGTGTCGCGCTCGTCGGCGGCGACACCACTCGCGGCCCGCTTTCGCTGAGCGTGACCGTGCACGGATTCGTGCCTGCGCAACGCGCGTTGCTGCGCTCGGGCGCGTCGGTCGGCGATCTCGTGTTCGTGACCGGCACGCTCGGCGACGCGGCCGCCGGACTGCGCTGCCTGGATCCTCGCGACGTGCACGCGCATGCGTTGTTCCACGCACCCGGCGACACGCGCGAGCAACTGCTGGCGCGCCTCAATCGGCCGACGCCGCGGATCGCGGCGGGGCATGCGCTGCGCGGCGTCGCGTCGGCCGCGATCGATGTCTCCGACGGCCTGCTCGCCGACCTCGGCCACGTCGCGCGCGCGAGCGGCGTCGGCATCGAGATCGACCTCGAGGCGCTGCCTGCGTCCTCCGCGTTGCTCGCATTGTTCGACGCCGACGCGCGCATATCGCTGCAGGCCGCCGGCGGCGACGATTACGAACTCGCGTTCACCGCGCCGCCCGCGCGCGAACGCGACCTGCTGCGCGATCTCGCGCGCAGCGGCTGCGGCGCGACGCGGATCGGTCGCGTGGTCGCGGGCGAAGGCGTGCGCCTGCTCGATGCGGCGCGGCAGCCGGTGGCACTGCGTCGACGCGGCTGGGATCATTTCGCGTGAGGCTCGATCCGGCGCAACGGCGCGCGCTGCTCGGCCATCCGGCCGGCTGGATCGCCTGCGGCTTCGGCTCGGGCCTCAGTCCCGTCGCGCCCGGAACGGTCGGCAGTGCGGCTGCGCTGTTGCCATGGCTCGCCCTGCGTGAACTCGCGTGGCCCTGGTACGCGCTCGCGCTGGTCGCCGCGTTCTCGCTAGGGGTGTGGGCATCGAACATCGCGGTCGCGCGGCTGCGCATCGCCGACCCCGGAGCGATCGTCTGGGACGAATTCGTCGGCCAGTGGATCGCACTCGCGCCGCTGCTGTTCTTCGCGCACGACTGGCGCTGGGTGCTCGCCGGGTTCGCGCTGTTCCGCCTGTTCGACGTCTGGAAACCGTGGCCGGTGTCGTGGGCCGACCGCAACGTGAAAGGCGGCATCGGCGTGATGCTCGACGACGCACTCGCGGGCGTTTGGGCTGCGCTCATGCTCGCCGCCACGCTCGCATACGCGCACGCCTGATGTCGGGCGCAGCATCCTTCAGTGCGACTCGAACCGGGCGGCGCCCCGAGTCTCGGGGCGCCGAATTATCAACGGGGCGATCTCACTCGACCGCTTCGGCGAAGCGCGATCGGTGCGCGAATGTGCCGCCATAGTTGGCGAGCCGTCCCGGCGCCGCATTCGAGTTGATGATGTTGTAGACCATGAAGCCCGTTACTGGCAGGTCGGCGCATGGCCAATTGGCGGTTTCGAGACGGGCGCCCGCGTGGTCAATACTCGGTCGAGCAGACGCGCGTGTAGATGCTGTGTATTCGCATGCACGAACGTTGCCTGTGCGCGAACGTGCCGCCATAGTTGGCGAGCCGTCCGGGGGCCGCATGCGCGTTGACGATGTTGTAGGCCATGAAGCCCGACACCGGGACGCCCCAGATGTAGCCGGCCGTCGAATATACGCCAAAACCTCCGCCCCCCAAGACAAGTTCGCCGCCCGTGCGATGACCCCAGATGTCAAGGCGCAGGGTACCCGAGTCCGTACCCGGATCGAGGTGGGTCGCCAGCTGCGAGCCGAACACCGGTGACACGCCGCCGCCGGTGCCACGCGTCAATCCGATCACGTTGACAACGTAGGGGAGCGTGATGTCGTCCCGGGTGGGATCGGAGGGATCCGGCAGCATCGTGCGGCCATCCGGCCCATTCACTGCGACCTCGAGACGCACCACGTCTCTCCATGCAGTCGGATAGATCGGATCGCGGTAGAAGCGCCAGGTGGGGAAACTGACCACCCAGTCGGTGGCCGCACCCAGTGCTGGAGCCACGAGGAAATCGTTGAAGACCTGGTCAGCCATCAGCACGGCGCTGACGGCATCGATGCCGCGCTCGAATTCCGCTTCGAATACGCGCCCCTGGAATGGAAATGCATCCGTGATGGCGAAATTCGCGATCGCGCCGCCGGGAGTCGCCGTGCCTTCGGTATTCGCCTGCAGGAGCGTAGGCTCGTGCGGGCCTGTGTTTGCAGTGAACAAGGCGGTGTCGGTGAAATCGGCAATTTGGGTCGCGTCGTACGGGAAGTAGGTGCCCTGGCCGACGTCGATGATGGCGCCATACCCGAAGAGCGATCCGGAATACGTTGCCATGATGTCCGAGGGCATCGTGCCCGGAAGGCTGGCGCATCCGACGGGCACGCCTGCCTCGTCCAGTTCCAGCGCTCGTGCCGTGGCGGTGTCGGGCTCGACCCACCCGCCAACGATCGCTTCGACCGACCCTTCGCGCGTCCGCGCGATGTCCGCGGGGCCGTCGTCGGCGGGCAGATCGCCGGTGCCGTCGTATCCGCTTGCGGAGAAGTGCAAACCGGCGGGTGGAATCGCAGGGGTGGAACAACTGCGGTCCTGCGTGCGCAGCATGGCTCCGCCTTCATCGTCGACCTGCGTGATCGCGGCGCTCCAGCTGTCGTTTGGCCCGAGATATACGACGAGGTCGAGGACCGGACGGCCATTGCGGCCCTCGAGCACATTGACCTTGACCACCATCGGGCTCGCCGTGCCATTGCTGATGGACACGTAGGTGTCCTGGCTCTTGTTGACCGTGTAGTACGGAAAGATGAGTGCCTGGCCGAGTTCGTTCGGCGCGAGTCGGACCGCATGCGCGGCACTCGATGCGAGGAGCGCGGACGCGATCACGACGCGGACCGCGCATGGTGGTAGACAAAAAGGTCGAAAGTCCGTCATTGCGTCATGTCCTCAGCCGCCCGTCACGGCGCGATGCGTGAACGCACCGCCGTAGTTCGCGAGGCGACCCGGGGCCGCGTTCGCATTGATGATGTTGTAGACCATGAACCCGGTCGCCGGCAGGCCGTGCAGGATCGTGCCGTCCGTCGAAGCGGACAGTGCGTGGCCGCCGTCGCCGATCGCGAGATCAAGCTCCATCCAACCCGCCTCGGCCCAAGGTTCGACGCTGATTGCGAGCCGCGAACCGAGCACTTCCGAGGGCGCGGCGGATGAACCGGGAGAGCGGAACGTGAGCGTATTGACCTGCCACGCGAGCACGACACCGACCGGCGGGACCGGCATCGGTTGGCATTCCACGCAAGGACCTTCCTCCTGGTCGAACAGACGAGCGTACGCTGCGACATCGGAGCGGGCCGCGGCCGCGATCCGCGCGAAGGGTGGACGGGCAGCGCCCGGACCGACGAAATACGCGTCGACGTAGAACATCCGCGTCGGAAACGCGACGATCCAGTCGGTGTTCGCCCCGAGCGAAGGCGAGACGAGGTACTCGTTGAGGAGGCTGTCCGCCATGAATACCGCGCTGACCGCGTCGATGCCGTTCGCGTAGTCGACGGACTGCAGGTGCCCCTCGCCATCGGGGATATGCGCCATCGCGCCGCCCGACGCCGACTCGGCCGAGTTGGCCACTGCGAGCAGGGTCAGGTGAAAGTCTGCAGACGCCGGGCCGTAAATCGCGACGTCGCTGAAGTCCTGCAGCGCGTCCGCGGCGTAGGCGAAGAACGTGCCTTCGCCGACGTTCACGATGGCGGCGGAACCATGCAATCCGCCCGTCGGCACGTCGAACCCTCCACCGAATCCGTCGGACCCGAGCACGTCTGGCGTGCAGGCAGGTGTAGCGGCGTTCGGTTCCGACGATGGCGCATGCGACGTCGCAAGATCCAGCGCACTTCCCGGGATGATCGTTCCGACTTCGACGAATTCCAGCATGCCTTCGCGCGTGCGTCCGATATCGGCCGGCCCGCCGTCGGGCGGCAGCGAGGCTCCGCCCGCGTATCCTTCAGGCCCGAATGCGAGGCCACCGTCGGCTTCCGGGGGCGCCGCGAAGGTGCAACTGCTGTCGGCGGTAAACAGGCTCGCACCGCCGGCGCTCCCGCCGGACTCGCTGATGCGTGCAGTCCAGATGTCGTGGGCAGACAGGAACAGGCGGAACAGGAGCACCGGCCGGCCGTTCATGCCTTCGCGCGCGACGACATTCACGACCTTGCCAACGTCCGACGAATTTCCGATCGTGACGAGCGTGTCCTGGTTCTTGTTCACCGTGTAGTACGGGTAGATCAACACTTCACCGAGGCCGCGCGGGTTGAGCGAGACCGCGTGCGCCGCGCCGAAGGTGACCAGCACGTACGCCATCGTGCAGCGCAGTACCAGGGTGGCTCGGCTGACCGACGGACTGATCTTCATTCGGGGATCTCCGCAGGAACCTGCGAATGCGCCACGCTCGCGCGATGCGCGAACGCGCCGCCATAGTTCGCGAGCCGACCGGGCGCCGCGTTCGAATTGATGATGTTGTAGACCATGAAACCGGTCGCCGGCAGGCCGTGCAGGATCGTGCCGCCCGCGTCGGGGATCATCTCGTGACCGCCGTCGCCATCGGCGAGGTTCAATTGCATCCATCCGCTCGTACCCCACGGCTCGACGTTGGTCGCCAGCCTGGATCCAAGCACGCCCGAGGGCGCCTCTGCCGCGGCGCCAGTACGGAAACTCAGCGCGTTGACGTGCCAACGCAGCACAGTGGGTGAGGCAGGAGGAGGGGGCGAAATCCCGCAATCCTCGCAGGGCGCATGCCCCTCTTCCTGATCCCACACATGCGGGTACACGGACGCGTCGGAGCGTGCCTGGACTGCGGGGTGTGCAAACGGGGGACGCGCCTCTCCCGCCACATAGTTGTTGTCGACGTGGAACATGCGAGTGGGGAACGTCACGATCCAGTCGGTATTGGCGCCGAGCTCGGGCACGATCAGGTACTCGTTGACCAGGGTGTCGGCCATCAACACTGCATTGACGGCATCCAGCCCATATGCGTAGTCGAGCGCAAGCGGCTTGCCCGCGGCGTCGAGCAGGTGCGCGATGGCGCCTCCCGTTGCGGAGTCGACCGAATTGGCGACCAGCAGGAGGTCCCACGAAAGAGCCATCGTGTTCACGAGTGCCACATCGCTGAAATCAGCCAGGGCGTCCGCCTCATAGCCGAAGAAGGTGCCCTCGCCGACATTGACGATCGCGACGGATCCGTACAGCCCTCCGGTGGGCCGGTCGGCGTAGACACCGGCAACGTTGCCGATGACGGCCCGGTCACACGATGGTCGTCCCTCGTTCGGTTCGCCCGTTTGCGCATGAGTCGTCGTCGCGTCGAGCGGGCTGCCCGGAATGATGGTGCCCACCTCGATGAGTTCGATCGTTCCCTCTCGCGTCCGGGCCAGTCCTGTCGGGCCGCCGTCCGGATCCAGCACGCTTCCTCCCGCGTATGCGCTGGCATCGAACGGGGAGCCTTCCGGAGACAGGACGACGTGGGCGTACGTACAACTTGAGTCACCCGTGAACAGCGCGGCACCGCCTTCGTCGCCACCGACCTGGCTGATGCGTGCCGTCCAGATGTCGTGTGGCGAGAGGTACAGGCGGAAGGAGAAGATCGGCCGGCCATTCATGCCTTCGCGGATGTTGACGTTGACCAATTTTCCCAGGTCGGACGCGTTGCCCACCGTCAGCAGCGTGTCCTGGTTCTTGTTGACCGTGTAATACGGATAGATCAGGACTTCACCCAAGCCGCGGGGGTTCAGAGAAACCGCCTGTGCGCCGCTCCACGCAATGACGAATGCAGCGGTGAGCGCGCGCGCAATGGCTCGATGGATGTTCATGCGAGAATCCTCCTATCCTGGTTCAGTCGTCGGTCTGGGACTGCTGTGAGTATCCGACGCTGGCGCGATGCGCGAACGCGCCACCGTAGTTCGCGAGCCGGCCGGGCGCCGCGTTCGCATTGATGATGTTGTAGACCATGAAACCGGTCGCGGGCAGGCCGTGCAGCACTCCACCCACGTCCGCGACGAGCGCGGGGCCGCCATCGCCGTTCGCAAGATCGAGTTCCATCCAGCCCGCGTTGCCCCAGGGCTCGACGCTGAGTGCAAGCCGTGAGCCGAGCACTTCCGAGGGCGCGTCGGCAGAGCCAAGTGCGCGGAACGTGAGCACGTTGACCTGCCGGGGCAGCATCATCGGCGTGCCGTCGGTACCGTCGCCGCAATCGGGGCACGGTGCGAAGGCTTCTTCCTGGTCGTAGATGCGTGGATGCACGGCGACATCCGAACGCGCCGCGGTCGCAATGCGCACGGCGACCATCTTGCCGGAGTCGGACGCGTTGCCGATCGTGACCACCGTATCCTGGTTCTTGTTGACGGTGTAGTACGGATAAACCAGTACTTCACCAAGACCACGGGGATTGAGGCTCACCGCATTCGCACAGGGTGCCGCGAGCGCGGCTGCGAAAACGGCGGCGGCAGGGAATGACTTCCTCGACATGACGCTCTCCCTTTTTGAGTTGTATACGTGTCGCCTCCCCTGCTTCGATCGTACTCCTTGCGACTCGCGAGGTCATGCAATCGGATTCAGGAGGGCGCGTGCCGACGGGATCCACGCGTGCGCTTGATCGAAGCGTGTTGCCTGCGCCACGAATGTGTCGGCGGCACGCCACGCCACGTGGCGCCTGCGCCACGCGCAGGAGCCAATCTCAGGGCCGCTGTACCTGTTCGGGATCGGACGCGGACGGCGGCCACAGCTTGCCCGGATTGAGGATTCCATCCGGATCGAACTGCGCCTTGATCGATCGCATCAATGCGAGCGCGTTCGCGTCGATCGCGCGTGGCAGGAACGCGCGCTTGGCGAGGCCGATGCCGTGTTCGCCGGACAGCGTGCCCTCGAGCCGGATCACGACATCGAAGAGTTCGTCTAGTGCACGTTCGGCACGCGCATGTTCGGGCGTGTCGCGCGGAAGCAGGTTCACGTGGATGTTGCCGTTGCCGGCATGGCCGAAGCAGACGATCGGGACCCGGTGCCTCGCGGCGAGTTCGCGAGTGGCCGCGACGAGCTCGGGCACGCGGCTGACCGGCACCACGACGTCTTCGTTGATCTTGTTCGGCGACAACGTGCGCAGTGCGGGCGACAGCGCCTTGCGCGCGGCCCAGAGCTGCGCGACTTCGGCGTCGTCGGCGGCGATGCGCAGGTCGAGCAGTCCGTCGCCGCGCGCCGCCTGCGCAACCGCGGCCGCGAGGTCGGCGAGCATCGCGGCTTCGCCGTCGACTTCGATCACGAGCATCGCGCCCGCGAGCGGAATCGACTCGCCGCCGTGCGCGCGCGCGAGTCGCAGGCATTCGTCGTCGAGGAACTCGAGCGCGCACGGCGCGACCGGCTGCGCCATGATGCGCGCGACCGCCTTCGCCGCGGCACCGACATCCGTGTACGTCGCGCGCAGCGTGCGCTTCGCGGAGGGCAGCGGTGTCAGTTTCAGGGTTGCCTCGGTCACGAGCGCGAGCGTGCCTTCGGATCCGACCAGCAGCCGCGTCAGGTCGTAGCCGGTCGAACCCTTGGTGGTCGGCGTGCCGCAGCGAAAATCTTCGCCGGTGCCCGCCACCGCACGCAATGCGAGCACGTTGTCGCGCGTCGCGCCGTATTTCACCGCGCGCGGCCCGCCCGCGTTGCAGGCGAGGTTGCCGCCGATTGTGCAGAACGGCGCCGAGGTCGGATCGGGCGGCCAGAACAGGCGGTGCGGTGCGAGCGCGGCGTGCAGGTCGGCATTGAGCACGCCGGGCTCGACCACGGCGAGGCGGTTGTCGGGATCGATGCGCAGGATGCGGTCCATGCGCTCGAAGCTCGCGACCACGCCGCCCGCGACCGGCACGCTCGCGCCCGTGGTGTTCGTGCCGCGCCCGCGCGCGACGAGCGGAACGCGATGCGCGCGACACGCACGCACGAGCGCGACCACCTCTTCGTGCGAGCGCGGGAACACCACCGCATCCGGCGCCGCCTGCCGCCGCGAATTGTCGTAGCCGTAAACGAGGCACTCGGCCGCATCGATCGTCATCGCGTCGGCGGCGAAGATGGCTTGAAGCTCGGCGAGAGCGGCAGGTGTGAGCATGTTCGCAGCTGAAGTGCCAGGATCCTGCGTCGGCCGGACGATGATTCCGGCAGCTTGCGCCCGAATCACTAATCACTAATCACGAATCACGACTCACGAATCACGAATCACGAATCACGAATCACGAATCACGGCTTCTCAGTCCAGATACTCGAACACCTTCACCACGCGCGCGACGCCGGCCACGTTGCGCGCGACCTCGACCACGGCTTCGTCTTCCTCGCGCGTGAGCTTGCCCATCAGGTAGACCACGCGGTTCGTGGTGGTCACGTTGACGCGCGTCGGATCGAAGCCGGGCAGGCTGGTCAGGTCGAGCAGCGCGGTTTTCACGTGCGCGGTGATCGAGTTGTCGCGCCGTCGCGACCAGAAGCCTTCGGGCTCCGCGACCGCCAGTTCATTGACGATGCGTCGCGCGGAGGCGTCGGAGACGCGTTGCTCGGCGCGGTGCTTGAGTTCCTCGGTGCGCACCTGGCCGACGATCAGCAGCACGCCGTTGTAGACCACGAGCGAGACGTTGTTGTGGAGCGCGAGTTCCTTGTCGCGATTGAGCGAGTCGTAGGCGTCGAGGACGATGCGCTTGTCGTCGAACCAGGTGCCGAGGTCGCGGCGATCGTGCGCCGCGCGCGCACCGACCGCGGCGCCGCCGACGACGGCCGCGACGCAGCCGCCGAGCAGCAGCGGCATTGCAAGCGCGAGCAGGACGGGCATCAGGTGGCGCGGCATCGCGGATCCTCGGGCAGTGGCAGGGCAGGGCATTCAGGCGGCGTCGAACGCGCTCGCGCGCCAGTCCAGCGACGCGGCGTCGTCCTCGCCATCGACCGCGACGACATCGAAGCGGCAGGCGAGCCGGGCCTCGCGCGGATGGCGCGCAAGCCAGGCGCCGGCCGCGCGCACGAGTTTCGCACGCTTGGCCGCGCCGACCGAATCCATGCCGTCGCCGAAGCCCGAGCGGGCGCCGCCGCGTCGATAGCGCACCTCCACGAACACGATCACGTCGCGATCGCGCATCACGAGGTCGAGCTCGCCATGGCGGCAGTTGAAGTTGCGCTCGATCAACACGAGGCCCGCGCGTTCGAGGTGCGCGCACGCAAGTTGCTCGTAGTGCGAACCCGTGCTGCGCATCGCCGCGCGGCGCGCTTCAGCGCGAAGGCAGCGCGCTGAGCGCGCCCTCGACCGGCTCGGCGATGCCGTTGCGGAAGCGCGCCCAGCCGACCAGCCGGTTGATGCGCCCGAAGGTATCGGCGGTGAGTTCTCCGGTCGCGCCCGCGACGTAGGCATCCGGATTCGCGAACAGCCAGTCGAGGTAGGGCAGCAGCGCGTAGGCGTCCATGCCGAACGCGAACAGGCGTCCGCCGAATCCGTTCGCGCTCGCGAGCCGGCCCGAGACCGCCGCGCGCTGCGGGCGCCCGGGGATCGATCCGAACAGCCAGGGCGCGTCGCAGAACTCGACCCCTTCGAGGTCGCGGTCGAGCGACGCATTGGCGTCGCCCGCGTAGATGTGCGACGTCGCGAACACCGGCGCGCCGATGCCGGCGACGCGCAGCTGCGGCACCAGCAGGCGCGCCTGTTGCGGTCGGAGGCTGATGAACACGCCGGCGTTCCCGTCGCTGCCGAGCAGGCCGCTCGCCTGCGCGATCGCGGGCGCGAAATCCACGTCCTTGTCGCCAAGCCGGGCTTCGCCGACGACGTTGCCGCCGCCGGCCTCGAACTGCGTGCGGAATGCGCGCGACGCGCGTTCCGCCCAGTCCGCACCCGCGATCAGCACCGATGCGCGCGTGATCCCGCGTGCGAGCATGTGTTCGGCGACCTGGGCGCCTTCGGCATCGGGCAGCAAGCCGAACTCCGCGCTGCCCGGAGGCGGCACTTCGCCGCTGTCGGGATGGTTCAGCGCGAGCACGCGCGCCTCGAGCGGCAGGCGGAACAGTTCGCCGACCGCCTCGCGCTGCAGCGGGCCGACCACCTGGTCGGCACCGTCCGCGACCGCGCGACGATAGGCTGCGATCGCGTCGGCCGGCGAGCTGCCGGCGTCGTAGATCCGCAGCAGCGGTCGTTGTGCGGCGGCGTCGGAGAAGTACGCGCTGAGGAAGCCGTCGCGAATCGGCTCGGATACGCCGGCAAGCTGCGCGAGCGGCAGCAGCAGCGCGACCTGGCGCGGAGCGACGTAGCCTTCGGGCGCGAGCCCGCCGCCGTCGCCCGGGCGCATCGTGCCGACCGGCCGGTTCGGCCGTGGCAGCGTGCGTGCGAGCGGATGACCCTTGCTGCGCAGGCTCTGCTCGATCCATGGACGCATCGCGTCGTTCTCGGGCAGCGTGTCGAAGCGTTCGCGCAGCGCCGCGGGCTCCATCGTCGCCAGCACCTCGCGGATCTGCTCGCGGTTGTGCTCGCGGTCGCCGCCGCGCAGGTGGCGGTCGAGCGCCGCGCGCATGCGCGCGGACGCGAATGCATCGCCGGCGGCGAACTCGGCGCGTGCGCGCAGTTCGAGCGCGCGCACGCGCAGCTCCGGCGAGAGCGTCGCGTCGTCGAACGTGAGCAATGCGCGCGCGCGTTCGTGGTCGCCGCGATGCAGCGCGATCTCCGCATCGAGCAGGTCCAGGCGCTCGGGCTCGTCGCCGTGCAGCCGGCGACGCTTGATGTCGCCGAGGGCGCGCTCGGCGGCCTCGATGTCGCCGCCGTCGCGCAGGGATTCAGCCGCGCGCAGCCGGTAGTAGGCCGATGCATCGCCTCGATGCGTGCGCGCGAGCGCGAGGAACTCGGCTGCGGCCGCCGCGAATTCGCCGTCGGCCTGCAGGCGTTCGGCGTGCCCTGCCTGTTCGACCACCGCCGTGCCCGGCGTCCCGGGCAGGCTCGCGCAGGCGCCGAGCGCGAGCATCAGCGCCAAGAGCGCGGCGCGCGCAAGGCCCGCTCGCTGCGTGCGCGACGCAGTGCGACGGTGCAGCATCCTGGCTGTCCAGCAGAGCATGGCGATCCCTCCTCGCGCGCATGATGAGCTACGCTCCGATCATAGCCGATCGCGGTCGCTCCCTCGCTGCCGCGGCGCCCGGCGCGGGGACGCATTCATGTCGCAACAACGAGGTCGCCTGTGGATCGTGGCGACGCCGATCGGCAACCTCGAGGACCTGTCGCCGCGCGCGCGCGACACCCTGCGCGATGCGGACATCGTCGCGGCCGAAGACACGCGCCACAGCGCACCGTTGCTCGCACGCGCGGGCTTCCGCGGACGCGTGGTGTCGCTGCACGACCACAACGAGGCGCAGCAGGCCGAACGCCTGCTCGAATGGCTCGGTGACGGACGTGAAGTCGCGCTGGTGTCCGACGCGGGCACGCCGCTGGTCAGCGATCCCGGTTTCCGGCTCGTGCGCGCCGCGCGTGCGGCCGGTTTCGTGGTATCGCCGGTGCCGGGTCCCTGTGCCGCGATCGCCGCGCTCTCCGCAGCGGGCCTGCCGAGCGATCGTTTCGTGTTCGAAGGTTTCCTGCCATCGAAGGCGTCGGCGCGACGCGTCCGACTCGATGCACTCGCGAGCGAGCCGCGCACGCTCGTGTTCTACGAGTCGAGTCATCGCATCCTCGACACGCTCGCCGACGCGGCATCCGCATTCGGCGAGTCGCGCGAAGCCGTGCTCGCGCGCGAACTCACGAAGCTGTTCGAAACCTTCATCGTCGCGCCGCTCGGTGACCTGCACGCGCGCGTCAACGCCGACGCCGACCAGCAACGCGGCGAGTTCGTGCTGCTGGTCGCGGGTGCGCAGGGCGACGCCGCCGACGCGACGCTCGCCGAAGGCCGCCGCGTGTTCGCGCTGCTGCGCGAGGAATTGCCACCTGCGCGCGCCGCGAAGCTCGCCGCGGCGATCACGGGTGCGCCGCGCAAGCAGCTGTATGAAGCCGGGAATGGGGAATGAAGCCGGGAATGGGGAATGGGGAATGGGGAATCGTCAAGAGGCAACTCTCGTCGTTGCCATTTCCGATTCGCGATTCCCGCTCTGATACACTCAAGAAGGAAGCCGGCCAGGCAGCCGCGTCGCGCACTGCGCGCCGAGGAAAGTCCGGGCTCCACAGGGCAGGGTGCCAGGTAACGCCTGGGCGGCGCGAGCCGACGGAAAGTGCAACAGAGAGCAGACCGCCGATGGCCGCCTGTGCCTTCTCCGGATGATCGGTGCAATTGGCGTTCGCGCAAGCGAACGTCCAAGTGCCTCCCGTATCGCCGGTGGCGCAGGCGGATCAGGCAAGGGTGAAACGGTGCGGTAAGAGCGCACCGCGAGTCTGGCAACAGACCGGCACGGCAAACCCCACCTGGAGCAAGACCTAATAGGGGAACCATGACGCGGCCCGCGTCGTTCCCGGGTTGGTCGCTCGAGTCCTGCGGCGACGCAGGACCTAGAGGAATGGCTGCCCACGACAGAACCCGGCTTATCGGCCGGCTTCCACCTCATTTCCCGGCCCGCTCCATCGGCCCGCCCGGGGCAGCTTCCACTCTCCTTCTCCCGCTTGCGGGAGAAGGAGAGGCAGCTGCTGCACGACACCTTCCGCTTTTCCTTCTCCCGCTTGCGGGAGAAGGTGC
Organism: Pseudomonadota bacterium; assembly: GCA_023430685.1. Classification (GTDB taxonomy): domain Bacteria; phylum Pseudomonadota; class Gammaproteobacteria; order Xanthomonadales; family Rhodanobacteraceae; genus Dokdonella_A. The sequence continues at coordinate 22,768 of JAEYZH010000169.1, forward strand.
CCCGCAGGGGCGGATGAGGGCAGCTCTTGATCTTCGCGCGTGCTCGCAAGATCAAGATCAAGAGCGACCCCCTTCTGCCGCTTCGCGGCATCTTCCCCCGCAAGCGGGGGAAGCAGAGGCAGCTGCTGCACGACACCTTCGGCTTCTCCTTCTCCCGCTCGCGGGAGAAGGTGCCCCGCAGGGGCGGATGAGGGCAGCTCTTGATCTTCGCCGAGGCCTCCTGCTGGCGCAGCGAATCCCCGACACGGCGCTGCGCGCGGCTACGCTCCGCGAGATGCTGCAATCCTTTCAACACCTTGCCGCGCGCTCCTGAGAATCCCCCTTAGATCGCCTGAAATCCCGCTGAAAAAACCGCCTCCGAAAACCCGATTTTTCCTTGACAGACCGTAGCTTGCCACCTAAGGTGGGTTTCAGTGGTTTTTCGTGGTGGATCGTGGTCCATGTTTCAGGGCGAGACGGCGGTAACGCTGGACGACAAGGGCCGGGTAGCCATTCCCGCGGCTCATCGGGAGACCGTCTCGAAGGCGGGCAACCGCCTCGTCGTCACCTATAACCCGTTCGAGCACGGCTGCCTCTGGATCTTCCCGGAGAAGGAGTGGGAGCGCGTGCGCGACGAGGTCAATGCCTTGCCGAGCGTGAAGGCCGTGCACCGCAACCTGCAGATGAAGCTCGTCGGCGCCGCCGCGCATGTCGAACCGGACGCGAACGGCCGCATCACGCTGCCCGGTAGCCAGCGCAACGCGACCGGCATCGAGAAGCGCGCGGTGCTGCTCGGCATGGGCAACAAGTTCGAGCTGTGGGGCGAGCAGGCGCACTTCGCGAAGATCCGCGAAACGATCGGCGAGGACCAGATCACGGAGGACATGCTCGAGCTGCGGCTGTGACGGGGATCCGTCGATGAACACGCCGCAATTCGCGCATGTTCCGGTGTTGCTCGCGGAGGTCCTCGAGGGCCTTCGCGTGCAGGCGGATGGCAGGTACCTCGACGGCACCTTCGGACGCGGCGGGCATGCGCGCGAGATGCTGGCGAGGCTGGGTCCGGAGGGACGCCTGCTGTTGATGGACCGCGATCCGGAGGCGATCGCGGACGCGCGACGGGAATTCGGGGGCGATGCAAGGGTCCGCATCCGCCACGCGAACTTCGCGGAGATGGGCGAGTGGCAGGAAGCGGCGGCGGGACTGGACGGCGTGTTGCTCGACCTCGGCGTGTCCTCGCCGCAGCTCGACGATGCAACGCGCGGTTTCAGCTTCCAGGCTGATGGGCCGCTCGACATGCGGATGGATCCGACGCGCGGCGTCAGTGCGGCGGACTGGCTGGCAACTGCGGACGAGAGGGAGATCGCCGACGTGCTGTGGCGTCATGGCGAGGAAAGGATGAGTCGACGCATCGCGCGCGCGATCGTGGAGCGCGTGCGCGAGCAGCCGTTGCGCACGACGCGCGAGCTCGCCGAGCTCGTCGCGCGCACGATCGGCCATCGCGAACGCCACAAGCATCCCGCAACGCGCACGTTCCAGGCGCTGCGCATCCAGGTCAACGACGAAGCCGGCTCGCTCCAGCGCGGCCTCGAGGCCGCGCGCGACTGCCTCAAGCCCGGTGGGCGGCTCGCAGTGATCAGCTTCCATTCGCTCGAAGACCGCGTCGTCAAGCAGTTCATCCGTGGCGAAGTCGCGCGCGCGCCACGCCGTGGCCTGCCGTTGCCCGAGGTGGCGGCGCCCGCGCTGGTCGCGGTCGGCAAGCCGTGCTTCGCGGGCGAGTCCGAACTCGCGGCGAATCCGCGCGCGCGCAGCGCAGTGCTGCGCATCGCGCGGAAGGTCGCGGCCGATCGCGAAGCAGGAGCGCATCGATGATGCTGCGCCTGGCCACGCTGGTGCTGCTGCTCGCGACCGTCGTCACCGCGATCGGCGTGGTCCACGCACGCCACCAGAGCCGGCTCGCGTTCGTCGAGCTGACGCGCCAGGTCAACGAGCGCGACGACCTCGAAATCGAGTTCGGCCGGCTGCAACTCGAGCAGGCGACCTGGGCCGACAACAACCGCATCGAACAGATCGCGCGCGGCACGCTCGGCATGGTCGCGCCGGCGCCGGCCGATACCGTGGTGGTGCGCCGATGAACGCGCGCGTGAAGCCCGCCAGCCTGCGCACCCGGCTCTACGTCGTGCTCGCGATGCTCGGCCTCGCGTCGAGCGCCCTGGTGGTGCGCGCGGTGGACCTGCAGGTCGTGCGCAAGGACTTCTACCAGGAGCAGGGCGACGCGCGGTACCTGCGCGACATCGAAATCCCGGTTTCGCGCGGCACGATCTTCGACCGCAACGGCGAACCGCTCGCGGTGTCGACGCCGGTCGAGTCGATCTGGGCCAATCCGACCGAATTGCTTGCACACGCGGACCGCATCGGCGAGCTCGCGCGCGCGACCGGCCTCGACGAGCAGTCGCTCAGGCAAAAGCTCGACGAGCGCGCCGAGCGCGAATTCGTCTACATCAAGCGCCACCTCAATCCGGATGACGCCGCGGCGATCCTCGCGCTCGGGATCCCGGGTGTCGCGAGCCAGCGCGAGTTCCGCCGCTACTACCCGAATGGGGAAGTCGTCGCGCACGCGCTCGGCTTCACCAACATCGACGACCGCGGCCAGGAAGGCCTCGAACTCGCATTCGACGACTGGCTCGCCGGCAAGCCCGGCGTCAAGCGCGTGATCCGCGACCGCCTCGGACACCAGGTCGAGGACGTCGAACTCGTGCGCGAGGCGCAGCCGGGCCGCGACCTGCAGGTGTCGATCGATCGCCGCATCCAGTACCTCGCCTACCGCGAACTCAAGGCCGCGCTGCAGGAGCACAACGCGAAGGCCGGTTCGATGGTGATCCTCGACGTGCCGACCGGCGAGATCCTCGCGATGGTCAACCAGCCGTCGTTCAATCCGAACGCGCGTGGCAACGTCGACCCCGCGTGGCGCCGCAACCGCGTCGCGACCGACGTGGTCGAGCCGGGCTCGACGATGAAGGCGCTGACGATCGCGGCCGCGCTCGAGAGCGGCAAGTGGAAGGCGCATACGCCGATCGACACCACGCCGGGCACCTACACGCTGTATGGACACACTATCAACGACGTGCGCAATCGCGGCTTGATCGACGTCACCGGCGTGATCACGTACTCGAGCAACGTCGGTGCGGCGAAGATCGCCGGCGCGATGACGCGCGACCACATGTACGACGTCTACCATCGCTTCGGGCTCGGCGAGGTCACCGGCTGCGGCTTCCCGGGCGAGTCGCCGGGCAATCTGCCGATCGCGAAGAACTGGGGGCCGGTCGAGCAGGCGACGATCGCGTACGGCTACGGCCTCAGCCTGACGCCGCTGCAACTCGCGCAGGCGTACGCCGCGATCGCGGACGATGGACGCCTGCGTGCGCCGACGTTCGTCAAGGGCGCGCGCAATCCCGATCGCGCGGTGATCGACCCGCAGATCGCCGCGAGCGTGCGCGCGATGCTGGAGACCGTGGTGCGTCCGCCCGGCGGCGGCGTCAAGGCCGCGGTCCCGAACTACCGCGTCGCGGGCAAGACCGGGACCTCGCGCACGGCGGTCGGCGGCGGCTACGAGAAACGCTACATCTCGCTGTTCGCGGGCATGGTGCCCGCGAGCGCGCCGCGGCTCGTCGGCGTGGTCGTGATCCACGATCCGTCGGCCGGCATGTACTACGGCTCGCTGGTGGCGGCGCCGGTGTTCGGCAAGGTCATGGACGGCGCGTTGCGCCTGCTCGACGTGCCGCCCGACGATGTCCAGAACTGGTACACCGGCGCGCCAGAACCCGCTGCCAACCTCGCGCTCGTGAACCCGCAATCGTCCAGGCGCGCGCCCGATGGCGCGACCCCGGGCGCGGAGTTCGCGGAGGAGGTGCCCGAATGAGCGCGCGCGCGATCAGCGTCGCCGAACTGCTGCGCGGCCGCGCCGATGCGGGCGCCGCGGGCGGGATCGTCGTGCATGGGCTCGGCCTCGATTCGCGCACGATCCGCGCGGGCGATGCGTTCGTCGCGCTCTCGGGTACCCGCTCGCACGGCATCACGTTTGCCCCGGCGGCGTCGGCGCGCGGCGCCGCGGTGGTCCTGGCCGATCCGGCAGGCCTCGCGGCGTCCGCGTCGACGACTGCCTTGCAGCCGGGAAGGGCGAATCGGAAATCGGGAATCATTCAAGACATCGGCAACGGCGAAAGCGGTGATTTCGCCGTGCCCGTCGTATGGGTCGAGGGCCTGCGCGAGGCGCTTGGCGCGATCGCGTCGCGGTTCTACGGCGAGCCGTCGCAGGCGCTCGAGGTGATCGGCGTGACCGGCACCAACGGCAAGACTTCGACCGTGCAACTGCTCGCGCAGGCACTGCAGCACGCGGGCCATGTCGCGGCGACGATCGGCACGCTCGGCGCGGGCCTGTATGGCGCGGTGCGCGAAGGCGAGCGCACCACGCCCGACGCGATCGCCGTGCACGGGTTGCTCGCGGCGTTCCGCGATGCGGGCGCGAGCCATGTGGCGATGGAGGTGTCGTCGCATGCACTCGACCAGGGCCGCGTCAACGCGGTCGCGTTCGACCTCGCGGTGTTCACCAACCTCACGCGCGACCACCTCGACTACCACGGCACGATGGCCGCCTACGGCGCGGCCAAGCAGCGCCTGTTCGAGTGGCCGGGGCTCGCCGCTGCGGTCATCAATGTCGATGATGCGTTCGGACGCGTGCTCGCGTCGCGCCTGCCGGGCTCGGTGCGCCGGCTGCGCTGCGGCATCGAGCGCGACGATGCCGAGGTCGTCGCGCGCGCGCTCGAAGGCCACGCGGGTGGGCTGGCGTTCCATCTGTCGACGCCGTGGGGCGAGGCGCACGTGCGTTCGCGCCTGCTCGGGCGCTTCAATGTCTCGAACCTCCTCGCGGTCGCAGCCTGCCTCGGCGCGCTCGGCGTGCCGTTCGATCGCCTCGTTGCGGCACTCGACGCGCTCGAGCCGGTCGCCGGGCGCATGAGCCGCCTCGGCGGCAGCGGCGCGCAGCCGCTCGTGGTGGTCGACTACGCCCACACGCCGGATGCGCTGGAACAGGCGCTGACGAGCCTGCGCGCGCATTGCAGCGGACGCCTCAGCGTGGTGTTCGGCTGCGGCGGCGAGCGCGACGCGGGCAAGCGCCCCGAGATGGGCGTGGTGGCCGAGTCGCTGGCCGACCGTGTCGTCGTCACCGACGACAACCCGCGTGGCGAGGACGGCGACGCGATCATCGAGCAGATCCTCGGCGGCCTGCGCCGCCCCGCGCAGGCGCGCGTGGTGCGTGACCGCGCCGCCGCGATCGCGCTCGCGATCGGCGAGGCCCAGCCCGGCGACGTCGTGCTCGTCGCGGGCAAGGGCCACGAGCCTTACCAGGAAATCGCGGGCGCACGACGGCCTTTCGACGATCTCGACGTCGCGCGCCGCGCGCTCGGAGCGCGCGCATGCTGAACCTCGCGCTCTCCGACGTCGCGCGCTGGACCGGCGGCCGCCTGCACGGCGCGGACGTGCGCGTGGCCTCGGTCTCCACCGACACACGCAGCTTGCGCGAGGGCGCGCTGTTCGTCGCACTGCGCGGCGAACGCCACGACGCACACGCGTTCGCGGCCTCCGCGCGCGACGCGGGCGCGTCCGCGCTGCTGGTCGAGCGCGAGCTTGCGAGCGGCCTGCCCGAGGTGGTGGTGGCCGACACGCTCGCCGCGCTCGGCGACCTCGCTCGCGGGTTGCGCCAGCGCAGCGGCGCCAAGGTCGTCGGCATCACGGGTTCCAACGGCAAGACCACGGTCAAGAGCCTGGTCGCGTCGATCCTCGAGCGGCATGGCCGCACGCACGTCAACGCGGGCAACCTCAACAACGAAATCGGGTTGCCGCTGACGGTGTGCGCGATGCCGCCCGAGAGCGAGTACGCGGTGCTCGAGATGGGCGCGGGAAAGCCCGGCGACATCGCCTACCTCGCGCGCATCGCGCGGCCCGATGTCGCGCTGGTCAACAACGTCGCCTCGGCCCATCTCGAACGCATGGGATCGCTGCAGGGCGTGGCCGAAACCAAGGGCGCGATCTACCGCGCGCTGCCGAACGACGGCATCGCGGTGATCAATGCCGACGATGCGTTCGCCGAGTACTTCGCGCTGCTCGCGGCGCCGCGTCGCGTGCTGCGCTTCGGGCTGCTGCGGCGCGCCGACGTCGGCGCGTCGGTCGATCCCGACGCCGGCAACGCCGCGCGCTTCCGCCTGCTCGCGCCGAGTGGCGGCATCGAGGTCGCGCTGCCGCTGCCGGGTCGCCACAACATCATGAACGCGCTCGCGGCGAGTGCGATCGCGATCGCGCTCGGCGTGCCGCTCGCGACGATCAAGGCCGGCCTCGAGGCCGCGCCGGTGGTCGCCGGTCGGCTCGCGCGAACGCAACTCGCGGGCGGCGCACTGCTGATCGACGACAGCTACAACGCGAATCCGGGTTCGTTCGCGGCCGCGATCGCGACGCTCGCGGCCGAGCCCGGCGAGCGCCTGCTCGTGATGGGCGACATGGCCGAACTCGGAAGCGACACGCGCCGCCTGCACGCCGACGTCGGCGCGCTCGCGCGGCGCAGCGGGATCCAGCGCCTGTTCGCGACCGGCAGCAACAGCCGCGCCGCGGTGGACGCATTCGGCGCCGGCGCGCGCCACTTCGAGGACCAGGCCGCGCTGGTCGACGCGACGCGCGCCGAGCTGCGCGCCGGACTCGTGCTGCTGGTCAAGGGTTCGCGTTCGGCCGCGATGGACAGGGT
>JAEYZH010000152.1 GCA_023430685.1 Pseudomonadota bacterium
ATGCCGAGGGCCGTCGCCTCGCACCCGGTTGCGCGCAGTCGCCAGCCACCGAAACCGAGATCGCACGCTGGCCTCCGCTCGCGTATCCGTGGTTGCCGCGCGAACTGCGACGTCGCGCGAGCCTGCCACCCCTTGCGCCGGGTTGCGCAGCGGACGGACTCGATGCAGCGCAGCCGATCCGCATCGACGGCATCGCCGATCAGGCCGCGATCGCGCGCGCGCCGAACAGCGACAAGCCCGCGACGCTGCGGCTTCGCGCGCTCGGCGCCGATGGCGAGGTCAGCTGGCTCGTCAATGGCCGCCTCGCCGGCACGACGCTCGGCAGCGGGGTGTTCGAACATGCGTTCGATCGACCCGGTGCACAGACGGTCACCGCGCTCGGCGCGGACGGCGCTTGGTCGCAGGTCGCGCTTCGCGTGCTGCGCTGACGCATGCGCGCAGCGTTCGCGACATTTTTCGTGCAAGCTCGGGCACGCTGCAGCGGTCTGTCCCGCACCCGCGGCGCGTTGCGGCGCAGCAATGCGGCAAGACGAGCGGGTTGATCGCCGGAACGCTGAACGAACGACGAACGAACGATGTCGAAGGGCCCGCGCGCGGATGCAATTGGGACTACCGTTGGCCGGTCTGGAGGCCGCCGAACGAAGCGTCTCGGCGCGCGTGCACGGAAATCGTCGTGCGCAAGGTGCAACCGGAAACCCGGCGAAGCCGGGTCCACGCGATGATGCGGGCGTCGTGTCCGCCAACCACCCATGGAGATACTCGAATGTCCAGCAAGATCGGCAATACCCTCGGCCTCGCGATCGGTGCGGCTTTCATCGGTTCGCTCTCGATGAGCCAGCTCGCCTCGGCCAGCCCGGCGTTCCAGGCCAGCGACCTCGCGGCCGGCTACATGCTCGCTGCCGCGGGCGAGGGCAAGTGCGGTGAAGGCAAGTGCGGCATCGACAAGATGGACGCGAACAAGGACGGCAAGGTCTCGCTCGCCGAAATGAAGCAGATGAAGGACGAGCACGTCGAGGAACATTTCAAGAAGGCCGACAGCAACAACGACGGCTTCATCGACAAGGCCGAAATGGACGCCCACCACGCGGCGATGAAGCGGGATCACAAGGGAGCGGAAGGCTCCTGCGGTGGCGACAAGAAGGGTGCGGAAGGCTCCTGCGGTGGCGACAAGAAGGGCGCCGAAGGCTCCTGCGGCGGTTTGCACCGCTGACCATGGCGGAGGCGGGTCCACGCGCGCCGCACGGCGCGGGACTCGGGTTGCGGCGGGCCCTGCTGGGCCCGCTGCAGCACCATCTCGCGCAACCGGCACCGCGCGAGCGCATCGATTTCTTCGAGATCGCGCCGGAGAACTGGATCGGCGTCGGCGGCAAGGCAGGTCGCGCGCTGCGGGCGCTCACGGAGCGGCATCCGTTCGCCTGCCATGGACTCTCGCTGTCGCTCGGCGGTCCGGCCCCACTCAACGACACCCTGCTCGCGCGCATCCGGCGCCTGCTCGATGCACACGGCATCAAGCTCTACTCCGAGCACCTTTCCTACTGCTCGGACGACGGTCATCTCTACGACCTGATGCCGATCCCGTTCACCGAGGAAGCCGTGCGCTGGGTCGCGGCACGCATCCGGCGCGTGCAGGAATCTCTCGGCCAGCGCATCGCGGTCGAGAACGTTTCCTACTACGCGGCGCCATCGCAGGCGATGGCAGAGATCGACTTCATCAATGCGGTGCTGGTCGAGGCCGACTGCGACCTGCTGCTCGACGTCAACAACATCCACGTCAACAGCATCAACCACGGCTACGACGCAGCCGCCTTCCTCGATGCGCTGCCGGGCGAGCGCGTGGCGTACATGCATGTCGCCGGCCATTACGTCGAAGCGCCGGACCTGCTCGTCGACACGCACGGCGCGCCGGTCATCGATCCGGTGTGGGACCTGCTCGATCGCGCCTACCGCAACTTCGGCGTGCGCCCGACCCTGCTCGAGCGCGACTTCAACTTCCCGCCGCTGGACGAACTGCTGGGCGAGCTCGACACGATCCGCGCGATCCAGGCGCGCCATCCGCGCATGACGCGCGCCGACGAACTCGACGATGCACGCCGGGCCTGAGGCAGCGGGCCTGCGCGAGGCGCAGCTCGCGTTCGCCGCGCGCATCCGCGACCCCGAGCGCGCGCCGCTTCCACCAGGCGTGGACGCGCGCCGGATGCTGGTCTACGCCGAACTCTTCTTCAACAACATCGCGAGCCTGCTCGCGGCCAACTTCCCGGTGATCCGCAGCCTCCACGATGAGGCGCAGTGGCAGGCGCGCGTGCGCGACTTCTACCGCGAACACCGCTCGCACACGCCGCTGTTCACCGAAATCGCGCGCGAATTCATCCGCCATCTCGAACAGCGCGCGCGCCGCGGCGATCCGGACCCGCCGTTCCTGGTCGAACTCGCGCACTACGAGTGGAGCGAACTCGCGCTCGCGCTCGACGAACACGATGCCGCGGCGATCGCGTGCGAGCGCGAAGGCGACCTGCTGGCCGGCAGGCCGGTCGTGTCGCCGCTCGCACGCGTGCTCGCGTACCGCTACCCGGTGCATCGCATCGGTCCGGACTTCCGTCCGACCGAACCGGCGCCGCAACCGGTGTTCCTGTTGCTCGTGCGCGACCGCTCGGACGAGATCCGCTTCCTCGAGATCGATGCCCTCACCGCGCTGCTGCTCGAACGCCTGTCGCTCGATTCGCCGCTCGGCGGACTCGCGCGCATCGATGCGCTGCTCGCCGACCTCGGCCGCGCGGGCGAACCCGGCCTGCGCGAGTCGGCGATCGCGATCCTTGCGCGCATGCGCGAGCGGGACGTGGTGCTGGGGACGCGTCCGCGCTGAGCTCCCGATGCGCGGGTGCCTTTGAACCAGGTTCCGCGCGCGCACGGCTCGGGACCGATGCCGCTTCCGCAACGGCAGGTTGCGTGCCAATCGTGGGAGGGGCTTCAACCCCGATGCACCTATCCGACGTGCGAGGCCGATTTGACGAGCAAGGATTTCGCGATCGCCGCCTGCAGCTTCCCCACGCCGCGCGCGATGTGCAGGACCGCGAACGGCAGCACGACCGCGACCAGCAACGAGAGCGGAATCGCGATCACCGCGGGCACCACCGAATCACCGCCGTAGCGGATCCCGCCGTCGATGACGCCGAACTCCGCGAGCACGATCGCGACGGGCGCCGCGACCAGGGCGACCGAGAGCGAGATGCCGGTCACCGCGATCGTGAACCATGCAACGCCGAGCGGCAACATCAACACCATGTAGAGCAGGCTCGACCAGCTGCGCGGGTCGGTAAACATCGCCTTGATGCGTTCCCAAAGCGGCAGGTCGCGCTCGGTGTAAGGCGGGCGGCGCGGCATGCGCTCGCCGAGCAGAACCTCGATGATGCGCCCTTCGACCAGCGCGATCACGCGCACGATGCCGAAGAACAGGACCGGCACCACCACGCCGATGATCAGGATCGACAGGCCGATCGAGAGCGAGACGCCGGTGACGGCCACGGTGAAGTAGAACACGCCGGTCGCGAGCGAGAGCAGCATGTAGATCAGGCCCGCGTATGCGCGCGGATCCGCCGCGATGCCGAAGAAGCGGCCGAGCGGCCCGCGATGCGCCGGCGGCCGCGGAGACCGCAGCGCCTGCTGCACGAGCAGTTCCTTGTCGACGTAGATCGCGGCGACCTCGTCGGGCGCGCCGTAGCTGTTGGCGACCTTCGCGAGCATCTCCGCTTCGGACCACGCTGGATTCTCCGCGAGTTCCGAGCGCAGGTGATCCTCGGCATCGTAGAGCGCGTCCTGTACCAGCGCAGGATCCGCGCCGGCGAGCGCGCCGCGCAGCTGGTCGAGGTATTCCCTTATCGTACGTGGCGTATTCATGCACCCTCCAGCACGGTGTCCACGAAGTCGCGCGTCGCGGTCCAGGCGAATGTCCATTCGGCCAGCACGCGCCGTCCGACCGGCGTGATGCGGTAGTAGCGACGCGGCGGCCCCGACACCGAGGGCTCCACCTCGCTCGCGAGCAGCCCGGCCGCATCGAGGTTGCGCAACACCGGGTACAACGCGCTCTGCTTGCCTGCGAGCACGCCTTCGCCGTCCTCGTCGAGCTGCCGCGCGATCTGGTAGCCGTACATCGGCTTGCGCGCCTTCGCGAGCACCGCGAGCAGCACCAGCGAGACGATGCCGGCGCTGAGTTCCTTGTGGAATTTCCGCAGGTGGGTCTCGCTGTCGACCATGGGCTTGCGTTCACTTGCCTGTAGGCATGGGTGGATCATACTACTCAGTTGATACTAGTGGATCCGCCGGAAGTCATGCGCGCGCCGCCGTCCGTTCAGCCGTGCGCAGGCGAAGCGCGCGGCAACCGGGGTACCCTGCCGCGCATCCCCTGGAGAATGCCGATGACCCGCCTCGCTGCCCTGCCCGTCCTGCTCGGCCTGCTGTCCCTCGCGGGCTGCGCGACCTTGCAACGACCCATCACCGAGCCCGCCGCGCCAGGCAGCCGCTACATCGTCGAGCCCGGGCGCGAGCCGGAGCGCGTCGCGGAATTGCGCGCGGCGCCCGCACCCGCGAGCCCGGAGGTCGAACTCGGCAGCCACCGCGCAGGGGAACAGCGCAGGCTCTCGGCCAAGGGCCTGATCCTGATCGGCACCGGCTACTTCCCGGGCGACCAGGCGACGGTACGCGAGGCAGCGATCGAGCAAGGCCGGCGGGTCGGCGCGGAGCGCGTGCTGCTGCACGAACCGTCCGAAGGCGGCGACTGGATCGCTGCGTACTACGTGCGTTTCCAGTTGCCGTTCGGCGCGACCTTCCGTGACCTGCGCGCGGGCGAGCGCAAGATCGTCGCGGGCGCGGGCGGCGTCGTGCTCGGCTCGATCGTGGGCGGCACGCCGGCCTCGCGCGCGAACCTCATGAGCGGGGACATCGTCCTGACGTGCGACGGCAAGTCAATCGGTGGCCGCAGCGCGTTCCAGGCGATGCTGCGCGAGCGCGCCGGGCACCCGGTCACGCTGACGCTCGTGCGCAACGGCGAAACCCTCACGCGCGTGGTGCGCCTCGGGATCGTCGCAGGCGACTCCGACTCCTGACGCCCGCGCGTGGCGCGCGCGCGCCATCGCGCGCGCGCCGCCGGCTCACTCGCAGCCGGCCGGATCGCTCGACAGCACGCGCAACATCCCGCCCGTGGTGTCGGGCAACGGCTGGGCCAGCGCGGGCTCGGACCCTTCCACGAGGAGCACCTGGCCCGCATCGGGCGAGCGCACGATCCCGAGCGCGAGCGTCGGAGCGACGACCATCGCCCAGTCACCCGCGTGCTCGATGCCATCGGCGTCGATCGCCACCACGCGCGTGCGCGGCTGCTCGTCGGCCGCGAGGCGATCGATGCGGAAGCCGGCACCCGTCGCATCGCGCGCGTCGAGGATCGCTTCGACCGCGCGCGACGCCGGCGCCACGGGCCACGGGAGGGGATAGGTTGCCGACGAATCGAACGCGGTGCGCACGGGCGCGCCGCAGGACGAGTCGCCATGCGAACTCGCGCCGTCGTCGCCGACGACGTCGTAACCGGTGCGCATCAGCACGAGCGCATCCGTGTCGGAACTGCCCGCGCTGCCGGCGGCGCCGCTGGCCGTGACCGAGTAGTCGACACTGCCCTGGTTCGCGTAGAAGCGCACGGGTGCGCTGACAACCCAGGTCAGCGTGCGTCCAGCCGGCACGCGAACGTTTGCATCGAGCAATGGGCCGCGACCCGAAGGAGCGCAGGTTGCGCCTGCGCCTGCGCCGAAGCAGTGCCAGCGGATGAAGGCCGAATCGACGGCAGCCGAGGCGGTTCCCGTGAGCGTGAGCACGCCGCTGTCGCCATTGCCCGAGTTGTGCAGCGTGACGACGTAGTCAACGACGCGGCCATAGCGGACGTAGTCGCGCCCATCGTCGACGTCGAGCGCGAGGGTGGGCAGCGCGTCGACGCAGCTCACGAGCACGTTGGTGACGTCCGCGTCCCCGACCGTGCCCGAGCCGTTCGCAACACTGCAGATCTGCGCAGGCGCGGAGGGCTGCTGGCCGATCGTGACCACGTACGGGGCCTGCGAAGCGACGGGTGTCGCGAACTGGAACGTTCCATTGACGACCACCGGCAGGTTCTCGCCACCGTTGAGGCGCAGCACCAATCCGGTACCCGAGAGGCCAGAGACCGTGCCACCGATCGCGTGGGTATCGATCGCGAAGCTCGCCTGCACCTCGCAATCGGCGGTCACCGGCGCTGTCGTGTAGGTGGCCCCGACGAGCGTGCCGCCGCAGCCCTGGACCGCATCCACGTGATGGTGGGCAGCGGCGGTCACGGTCAGCGCGGCCACTTCACCGTGATCGACCTCCTGCGTCGCCGGCGTGATGCTGCCGTTCGGTCCCGCGATCGCGGTGACGGTGTGGGTGTCGATCGCGAACGTCGCGACCACTTCGCACGCGGCCGTGACCGGCGCGGTCGTGTACGTCGTGCCGACGAGGGTGCCGCCACAGCCGGTGACCGCGTCGACGTGGTAGTTCGCATCCGGTGCCAGCGTCAGCGTCGCGACGTCGCCGTGGTCGACGTCCTGCGTCGCGGGCGCGATGCTGCCGTTCGGGCCAGCGGTCGAGGTGACCGCATGGGTGTCGACCGCGAAGCTCGCCGTGACGCTGCAGTCCGCGGTGACCGGACCGGTCGTATAGGTATTCCCGGCGAGCGTGCCACCGCAACCGGTCACCGTATCGATGTGATGGTTCGCCGCGGGCGTGACGGTCAGCGTGGCGACCTCGCCGTGTTCGATCTCCTGCGAGGGCGGCGTGATGCTGCCGTTCGCGCCCGCGGTCGCGGTCACGGTGTGCGTGTCGATCGAGAAGGTCGCGGTCACCGCGCAGTCGGCCGTGACCGGCGCGGTCGTGTAGGTGTTGCCGGCGAGGCTGCCACCGCAACCGGTCACGCTCGCGACGTGGTGGTTCGCAGCAGGGGTGACGGTGAGCGTCGCGACCTGGCCGTGATCGACTTGCTGCGTCGCAGGCGCGATGCTGCCGTTCACCCCGGCGGTGGCGGTCACCACATGGGTGTCGATCGCGAAGGTCGCGCTGACGCTGCAGTTCGCCGTGACCGGGCCGGTGGTGTAGGTGTTGCCGACGAGGCTGCCGCCGCAGCCGGTGACCGAGTCGATATGGTGGTTGGCCGCAGGCGTGACCGTCAGCATCGCGACAGCGCCATGCTCGACGCTCTGCGACAGCGGCGTGATGCTGCCGTTGGCGCCGGCATTCGCGGTGACGACGTGGGTGTCGATCGCGAACGTCGCGCTGACCGCGCAATCCGCAGTGACCGGTGCGGTCGTGTAGGTGTTGCCCGCGAGGGTGCCGCCGCAGCCTGTCACGCTCGACACGTGGTGGTTGGCAGCCGGCGCCAGCGTCAGCACCGCGACCTGGCCGTGGTCGACGGTCTGCTGCAGCGGCGAAATCGTGCCGTTCGCACCCGCCGTCGCGGTGACGACATGGGTGTCGATCGCGAAGGTCGCATTGACCGTGCAGTTGGCGGTCAACGGTGCGGTCGTGAACAGGTTGCCCGCGAGCGTTCCGCCGCAACCGGTGACGCTCGCGATGTGGTGGTTCGCGGCCGGCGTGACGGTGAACGCGATCGTGCTGCCGTACGTCACGGTCTGCGGCGTCGCGGGCGAGAGGCTGCCGTTCGGGCCGGCGATCGGCGTCACGGTGACGGTATCCGGCATGAAGGTCGCGGTGCAGGCGCGTGCCTGGTCCATCGTCACCGCGGTGGTCTGCGAAGTGCCGCTGCAGTCGCCGCTCCAGCCGCTGAACAGGCGTCCCGCATCGGGCGTCGCAACGAGGGTGACGCTCGGCGCGACCTCGCCGTCGTACTCGGCCGTGCACGCGGTCGCGCAGTTCGCGATCGACCCCTGCAGGGGCACCGGCGTTGCACCGGCGGAGACGCTGCCACCACCCGCCGCGGTGATCGCCAGGCGGTTCTGGCGGTATTCGAATGCACCGATGTCGCAGGCGTCGCCCTGCGGGCGCGTGAAGCCGCGCTGGTCGTGGGTCTGCGCGCAGCCGGTGGCCCAGGCATCGAGCACGGGACTGGTCGTCGCGAATGCGTGCGTCGCGGTCGGACCGCCGTTGCCTGCTAGCGCGGCGAGTTGCGGATCGGTGCCCGCCGCGAGGTCGCTTGGCGCGAAGCCCACGGCGTCGCCTCGCTGGCGCACGAGATTGTGGCCACCCGACACCAGCCCGCCTCCGAGCGCGCCGTGGAAGTCCGCATTCGCCGGCGTGCCGCCGCCCGTGGCACCCGCGGAGACGATGGTCCCGGTCAGCTGCAGGCTCGCGGCCGCGCTGCCCTTGTAGAGGTTGCCGCCACTGGCGCCGGCACTGTTGTTCGCGATCGTGCTCGCGCGGATCGAGGCATTGCCGTCGTTGAAACTGATGCCGCCACCGCTGCAGGGATTGGCGAAGTTGCCGCTGATCGTGCTGTCGACGATGGTCAGCGCCGAGCCCGGGCCTTCGCTGCGGATCGCGCCGCCGCCGGCGCAGGTCGCATCATCGACGCTGTTGCCGCTGAAGGTGCTCGCGCGCACCTCGAGCGAGCCCGTGTTGTAGATGCCGCCGCCCGCGTCGCCCGCACGGTTGTCGGAAACCGAAAGGCCGCTCACGACGAGCGAGCCGAGGTTGCGGATCGCGCCGCCCTGGCCGCCGGATCCCGCTTGCCCGTCCCGGAGGCGCAGTCCGTTGATCGAGACGCTCGACCCGGGCGCCACTTCGAAGATGCGCGACGAAAGCGAGCCGCTCACGCCGACGAGGTTCGCACCCGGACCGTTGATCGTGGTGCCGGAAGGAACCGTGATGGGTCCGGTCGTGAGCAGGATGGTCGCCCCGTTCAGCGCCGGGGAGAAGGTGACGCTGCCGCCGGCGGCGACCGCCGCGCGCAGGCTGCCGGCACCGCTGTCGTTGGCCTGGGTGACCTCGAGGGCCGACGCCGAACCGGCGGCTGCCATGGCGAGCACGAGCGCCAACGAGGCGCGCGCGCGGTGCTGCCGCAACGTGGCGGTCACGATCATGTTTCGCTGCCCCTGTTCAAGCCGCCGAGCGCACGCGCGGTGCGTGCGGCAGGCGTTCCATCAAGCGATAGACCGGTCCCGATTCGCCGGTGAAGACGAAGCCGAGTCGAAGGTAGAGTCGTCGTGCGCGATTCTCGATTTCGACGTGGATGCGCACCGCGATCCCCTGCGCGTCCGCCTCGTCGAACAAGCATTGGAACAATGCACTCGCGATCCCGCGGTCGCGGAATCGCGGCAACAGCGCGATGTCGATGACGCGCAATTCATCGGCGCGACGCTCGACGTAGAGCCTGCCTGCATCCACGCCCTCGCTGGTGACGACATGGAAGCGCGCAGTGTCGTAGTTGTTCCAGTAGTCGCGCTGCTGCGCCTCGAACTGCATGTCGATGAAGGCTTCGACCTGCTGCGGGCTCCATCCGAGCGGCGCAAGCTCGGCCAGGCGCGTGTGCGCGTACACCTCGCGCAGGAATTCGCGATCGGACGCGCGGATGGCGCGCAGGCCGATCGGGGACTCGCTGCGAAGCTGCGGTGTCGCGGCCATTGCAACCTCTAGTTGCGCGCCGGGAAGATGCCTTCCAGCGCGATGATGAAGTTCAGCGCGAGGAACGGCTGCATGTTGTTGTGCGGACCACCGCCGCCGGACGGGGTGACGCTCGTCGGTGCCAGCACGGCGGTGGGCGGCGAGGTCGCGTAGATCGGATCCGCCGTGGCCGCGAGCTGCGCACCCGTCGCGTTGGCACGGTCGGCGCGGGACGAGGTCGCGTTGACGGCGTGCGTGTGCAGCGGCATCTCCGGCGACACCAACGTGACGCTGTTCGTGCCGGTGGCTTCCCCGAGCGAGCGCGACGTGAGACCCGGACCGTTTCCGTGTGCCATCGGCGCACGGCCGCGCAAGTCCGGGAGCGCGTAGTTGGTCTGGCCGTTGCCGCCGTAAGTCGTGCCGAGCAACGCGAACAACGCGGTGTTCTGCTGGATCGGAATCAGCTGGCCGTTGCACTGCGCCCAGCCGCGCGGGGCGAAGTTGAGGCCGACGATGGAGATCTGGCCGAGGAAGGGTTCGGACATGGCGATGCTCAGTTCCGCGAGGGGAAGATCCCTTCCAGCGCGATGATGAAATTCACCGCAAGGACGGGTTGCATGTTGTCATGCGGCAACGAGGATCCCGCCGACGCGAGCTGGCTCGGCGCGAGGCCGACCGACGGCGTCGCGCTGCGCGAATAGATGTCGGCCTCGCCGCCCGCGAGCAGGTTGCCGTTCGCCGCGGACGTGCGCGTGCCGTTAGTGGCGATCCACATCTGGTGCGTGTGCGCCGGCATCTGCCCTTCGATCAGCGTCACCGATTCGGCCCCACCGGCTTCGCCGATGACGCGATTGGTCAATCCCGGGCCCTGGCCCTGGTTGAGCGGTATGCGACCGCGCAGGTCGGGCAGCGCGAACGTGGTCTGGCCGTCACCGCCGTAGATGGTCCCGAGCAGCGCGAACAGCGCGTCGTTCTGCGCGATGCTGAGCAGGCTTCCATTGCAGAACGCCCAGCCTCGCGGGGCGAAGTTGAAGCCCACCATCTGGATCTCGCCGAGAAACGGTTCCGACACGATCGAACCCCTCAGTTGCGCGACGGGAAGACGCCCTGCAGGGCAATCGAGATGTTCACCACCACGTAGGGCTGCATGTTCGGATGCGGCTGGGTGGAGCCCGCGACCGCGAGCGCCGACGGCGCAAGGTTAGTGGAGGAACCGCTGCCGCTGCGGAATAGGTGGCTGTCGGTCGGAGCGGCGAGCACGGTATTGCCCGCGGGCGTACCGGTGGTCGGCGCGCCGGCGACCTGGACCAAGTGCGTGTGTTGCGGGAGTTCGGACGCGATCAGCGTGTGGTGCTCCTCGCCGGCCCGCTCACCGAGCGCGAGTGGCGCGAGCCCTGGCCCCTGGCCGTGGTGGACCGGCGCGCGACCGCGCAGGTCGGGCAACGCGAACGTGGTCTGGCCGTTTCCGCCGTAGGTCGTGCCGAGCAGTGAAAACAGTGCCTGGTTCTGGCTGATCGCGAGCAGCTGGCCGGCGCAGGTGGCCCAGCCGCGCGGCGGGAAATCGAACCCGAACATCCGGATCTCGCCGATGAAAGGCGTCGCCATTGGTGAATCCCCCTGGAGCGCCGCCGACATTGCGTCGACGAGGTACCGCCATGATAGTCACGCGGAGTTGCGCGGTACAAGCGGCGTCGCGCACGGCGCCGCTGCGCGGCGTCTTCGCTTGCTGCTAGACTCGGTGCACCCCGGCCGGAACGATACCATGTCGCAGCCTCGACGCCGCTTCCTGCAACAGTTCGCGCTCGCCTCCGCAGCGCTCGCGATCGTGCGCGCGCCGTTCGCGCAGGCCGCGACGACCATCCCTGCGCAAATGGGGTATGCGACGTTCGCCTCGCAGGTCGGCCGTCGCTTCACCGCGACCGACGCATCGGGATCCACGACGGTCCTCACGCTGGCCAAGGTCAGTCGTGCACGCATGCCGTCGGGACATCGCGATCCCGCGAAGGCGCGCGAGCACAGCTTCACGCTGGTCTTCGAATGCGACGCGGGCACGTCGTTGCCCGAAGCGATCTACACGCTCGGCGCGGTCGAGGTCGAATCGTTCGAAGCCCTGGTGTCGCCGTTCGGGGATGCCGGGCGCTACCAGGTCGTGTTCAACCGCACCTGATCGTCGCGGCGTCCGCCATCGATCAGTTCGCCTTGCGATTGAAGACCGCTTCGTAGACGAGGCGGGTGCCATCGCGCGCGATCGGCACGAGGAACACGTCCAGCTGCACGCCGTCGGCGAAACGCACGACGTGGCTGCCCTGCTGCGGTGCTGCGACGTTGTCGACGTGGAACAGCAGCGAGAACGACTCGAATCCCTGCTGCTCGCGACGCTCGCCGACTTCCGCGAGCACCGCGGGAAAGTCCGGCCCGGCCGCACCGGCATCGCCGTAGCGCACGCTGCATGCGCTCGACAGGCGGGCACGGAACTCCTCGTAGCGCAACGCGTCGGACATCACCGCCACCCTTGTTCGTGGCCGGTGATTCTAGCAGCGCGCCCGGGCGGAAAAAAAAAGGCGGGCCCGAGGCCCGCCTTTTCGTGTGTCGCGAGCAACCGCGGTCACGCGGCGCCTTCGTCCTCGGTGACCGCCTTCATCGACAGGCGGATGCGGCCCTGCTTGTCGACCTCGAGCACCTTGACCTTGACGATGTCGCCTTCCTTGAGCTTGTCGGACACCTTCTCGACGCGCTCGGAGGAAATCTGCGAGACGTGCACGAGTCCGTCCTTGCCGGGCATGATCGTGACGAACGCGCCGAAGTCCATCAGCTTGGCGACCTTGCCCTCGTAGATGCGGCCCGGCTCGACGTCGGAAGTGATCTGTTCGATGCGCTTCTTCGCCGCGTCGCCCGCTTCGCGGTTGACCGAGGCGATGATCACGGTGCCATCGTCGCTGATGTCGATCGTCGCGCCGGTTTCCTCGGTGATCGAGCGGATCGTGGTGCCGCCCTTGCCGATCACTTCGCGGATCTTGTCCGGGTGGATCTTCATCGTGATCAGGCGCGGCGCGTACTCGCTCATTTCCGAGCGCGGCGTGCTGATCACCTTGTTCATCTCGCCGAGGATGTGCAGGCGGCCGCGCTTGGCCTGCTCGAGCGCGACCTTCATGATCTCTTCGGTGATTCCGTCGATCTTGATGTCCATCTGCAGCGCGGAGATGCCGTCGGCACTGCCGGCCACCTTGAAGTCCATGTCGCCGAGGTGGTCCTCGTCGCCGAGGATGTCGCTCAGGACGACGTAGTTCTCGTCTTCCTTCACGAGGCCCATCGCGATGCCGGCGACCGGCGCCTTCAGCGGAACGCCCGCATCCATCATCGCGAGCGAGGAGCCGCACACCGACGCCATCGACGACGAACCGTTCGACTCGGTGATCTCCGAGACCACGCGCAGCACGTACGGGAATTCCTCGATCGGCGGCTTCACCGCCTGCACGCCGCGCTTTGCGAGGCGGCCGTGGCCGATCTCGCGGCGCTTGGGCGCGCCGAAGCGGCCCGCTTCGCCGACCGAAAACGGCGGGAAGTTGTAGTGGAACAGGAACGGATCCTTCGACTCTCCCTCGGGCGCGTCGATGATCTGGGCGTCACGCGTCGTGCCGAGCGTGCAGACGACGATCGCCTGCGTCTCGCCACGCGTGAACAGCGCCGAGCCGTGCGTGCGCGGAAGCACGCCGACGCGCACGCTGATCGGGCGCACGTCGTCGAGGTTGCGGCCGTCGATGCGCACCTTGGTGGTCAGCACGCTGTCGCGCATCGTGCGGTATTCGAGCTCGGCGAACTCCTTTGCAAGGTCGCCCGGCAACCAGCCCTTCTGCTCCGCGGTCGCCTTGAGCGACTCGAGCACGTCGGCCTTGATCGAGGCGATCGCGTCGCGGCGCTGCAGCTTGTCGCGCACCTGGAACGCCTCGGACAGGCGGCCGCCGATGGCGCCCTTGAGCGCATCGACCATCGCCGCGTCGCGCGCGGGCGCCTGCCAGTCCCACGACGGCTTGGCCGCTTCCGACGCGAGCTCCGCGATCGCGCGAACCACCGCCTGCAACTGCTTGTGCCCGAACATCACGGCACCGAGCATGACCTCTTCGCTGAGCAGCTTCGCTTCGGACTCGACCATCAGCACCGCACCCGCGGTGCCCGCGACCACGAGGTCGAGGTCGGAGGTCTTGAGTTCGGTCGCGCTCGGATTCAGCAGGTATTGGCCGTTCGCGTAACCCACGCGCGCCGCACCGATCGGGCCCTTGAACGGAATGCCCGCGAGGCTCAGCGCCGCGGACGCGCCGATCAGCGCCGGGATGTCGCCGTCGACTTCGGGGTTCAGCGACAACACCTGCGCGATGACCTGCACTTCGTTGCGGAATTCTTCCGGGAACAGCGGACGCACCGGGCGGTCGATCAGGCGCGAGGTCAGCGTTTCCTTCTCGGTCGGGCGGCCTTCGCGCTTGAAGAACCCGCCGGGGATGCGGCCGGCCGAATAGAACTTCTCGACGTAGTCGACGGTGAGCGGGAAGAAGTCCTGCCCCTCGCGCGCCTTCGGGGCCGCGACCGCGGTGACCAGCACGACGGTACCGCCCATGCTGACCACGACCGCGCCGGAGGCCTGGCGGGCGATTTCGCCCGTCTCCAGCGTGACCGTATGGCTGCCGTACTGGAACGACTTGGTTACTTTCGCCACGTTAGTGTTCCTGTCTTGGAAAGCGCGTCCGCGTCGGACGCGCCTTGTGCATCATTCAAGGTGTGCGGCCCTGCGGGCCGCCGTGGTATTCGGTGCAGCGGCGCGGGCAACGCGACGGTGGGCGGGCGGCTTCGATGAACAGTGCACGCACGCGCAGCCGTTGCCGCGCGCTCAGCGACGCAGGCCCAGGCGCTCGATCAGCGTCTTGTAGCGCTCGCCGTCCTTCTTCTTGAGGTAACCGAGCAGGCTGCGGCGCTGGTTGACCATCTTCAGCAGGCCGCGGCGCGAGTGGTGGTCCTTGTCGTGGTGCGCGAAATGCTTGGACAGGTGCTCGATGCGCGCGGACAGCAACGCGACCTGCACTTCGGGCGAACCGGTGTCGTTGGTGCCACGACCGAAGTCGGCGATGATCTTGGACGTCTGTTCTACGGGAAGCGACATGGGGATGACCTCTTGATGGAACGTACGGCGCGGTTCGGCCTGTCGGAGCGCGATCCGCGTCAAGGGAGTTGCCTCGGGAAGCCGCGCATTGTAACCGGTTTCTCCGCCCGCGGTGGGCGCCATCGGGCCTCTCACCCGGGCGGCGCTCGGCGCGACCCCGTCCGGGGCGTCGGCACCCGCCCCGCAGGGTCGGGGTTCAGGCCGAATCGGGATCGCTGAACACGCGCACCGCTCGCAGGCGCCCGGCCAGGACTTCGGCCAGCGCGACCGCGCGACCGCGCTCGTCGAGCGCGACGCAGGGCCCGTCCGCCGCCTCGCACTCGAGCACCTGGCCCTGCCGCAGCTTGCGCGCGCCCGCCGCGTCGACATCGACCCGGGCGCGGCCCGCGAGGCCCTGTTCCAGCGGCAACAGCACCTCGGCGAGCGCGCCCGCGCCCTGGGCCGCGCGCGTGGCGAGCTCGTCGAGCGTCTGCATCGTCGGCGAAATGAACGGCTCGACCCAGAGCCGACGCAACGCCACCACGTGGGCGCCGCAGCCGAGCCGCTCCCCGAGGTCGCGCACGAGGCTGCGCACGTAGGTGCCCGATCCGCATTCGACGTGCAGGCGCACGCGCGCGCCGTCGAGTTCGAGCAGGTCGAAGCGCTGCACGTCGACCTCGCGCTCGGGCGCCTCGACGGTCTCGCCGCGCCGCACGCGCTCGTACAGGCGTTCGCCGCCACGCTTGATCGCCGAGTACACGGGCGCGACCTGGCGGATCCTGCCGACCAGTGCAGCGAGTTCGACGCGGATGCGTTCATCGTCGAGCGCGGGCACAGGCCTTCGCTGCAGCACCTCGCCTTCGGAATCGTCGGTGCTCGTGGTCATGCCGAGCAACGCTTCGGTCTCGTAGGCCTTGCGCGATCCGAGCAGCAGGCCTGCGATCTTGGTCGCCTCGCCGAGGCAGATCGGCAGCAGGCCGGTCGCGAGCGGATCGAGGCTGCCGGTATGGCCGCCCTTGTCCGCGCCGAACAGGCGACGCACCTGCTGCAGCGCCTGGTTCGAACTGATGCCGCGCGGCTTGTCCAGCAGCACGATGCCCGAGAGCCGGGCTCCGGGATGCGGGTTTCGGGACTTGCGGGAGCGCATGGCGAGGAGATCCGCGGGAACCTGCAGCCACCCGCGACATGACGCAGCGGCGCGGGCAGGCGCGGCCTAGTCGGGCGTGCCCGGATCGCGGTCGGCGCGCAGCAGGTTCTCGATGCGCTCGCCCTTGTCGACCGAATCGTCGTAGCGGAAACGCAACTCCGGCACCCGCCGCAACTTCATCGAGCGCGACAGCTCGCGCCGGAATTCCTTCGCGAGTTCGTTCAGCGCCTTGGTCGCCGCAGGCCCTTCATCGCCGACCAGCGCGGTCACGTAGACCGCGGCGCTGTCCAGATCCCTCGTGACCTCGACATCGGACACGCTCACCGACGGCAACGCATGGTCGCGCACCGCCGCATGCACGAGCAACGCGATCTCGCGCCTGAGTTCGGCGGAGACGCGGTCGGAGCGGGTGAAGGACTTGGCGGGCATTTTATCGGTGATTGGTGATTGGTGATTGGTGATTGGTGATTGGTGATTGGTGATTGGTGATTGGTGATTGGTGA
>JAEYZH010000002.1 GCA_023430685.1 Pseudomonadota bacterium
TCAGCAAGCGCGACGAGTACATCCACTCGAACGTCGACACCAGCCTGCTGATCGACTTCAACGGCAACTGCGCGCTCGGCAGCCAGTGCGCCTCGGCGCTGCAGGGCGGCTACGACGTGAAGGAAGCGTACGCCGAGCTGTTCATCCCGATCGTCAAGGACATCCCGTTCCTGCACGCGTTGAACCTGACGCTGGGCGACCGCTACTCGAAGTTCAGCTCGTTCGGCAGCACCAACAACACCAAGATCGCGCTCGAGTGGCGTCCGATCGAAGACCTGCTGCTGCGCGGCACGGTGGCGGAAGTGTTCCGCGCGCCGACCATCGGCAACATCTTCTCCGGTGCGACCAGCGATGCGCCGCGTATCTCGCGCGATCCGTGCGACTACTCGGGCACCGGCACCAACCCGAATGCAGGCCACCCGGGCTGCGTCGGCGTGCCGTCCACCGGTCCGTTCCAGAACGAAGCCGTGCAGAGCGGTTCGCAGCTCAACGCGATCGCGTCGGGTTCGGCGTTCGCCGGCTTCCCGATCGGCCCGGAGTCGGGCAAGTCGTTCGACTTCGGCGTGGTGTATGACCCGAACTGGCTGGAAGGCCTGTCGGTCAGCGCCGACCTGTGGCGCCTGTACCTCAACAACAACATCACCAACATCGGCGCTCAGAGCGTCATCGACCTGTGCTTCGCCGGGCAGACCGAGTACTGCTCGCTGATCCGCCGCTTCCAGTCGGGCAACGGCGCGGGCCAGATCCAGACCCTGCTCGAGCCGACCGGCAACCTCGGTCGCGTCGACGTCGAGGGTGTGGACTTCGCCCTCAACTACCGCCTGCCGGAGTTCTCGTTCGGTCGCTTCAACGTCGCGCTCAACGCGACGTACCTGAGCAAGTACGACCTGCAGACGGCGCCTGGGCTGGGTGATGCCAACACCGTGTACCACTACTCCGGCCACTTCATGGGCTTCGGCTCCGCCCAGGCGGCTGCCTGCCCGGGTGCTGGCGGTGGCGTGTGCCTGTTCCCGCGTTGGCGCGCACAGTCCAGCATCGGCTGGCAGATGGGCGCGTTCGATGCGACCTGGAACATGCGCTACGTCGGTGGCTTCCGCATGGGTTCGCCGTCGCCGTCGCAGGACACGCATCCGTACGGCACCGGCAACCCGTCGCTGGACGGGCTGTACACCGACTACGGCTCGACGACGTACCACGACATCCAGTTCGGCTACAACATCGAGCCGATCAACACGCGCGTGGACCTCGGCGTGAACAACGTGGGCGACAAGCAGCCGCCGTTCCTGTACGCGAACAACACGCTGAACGCCAACACCGATCCGTCCAACTTCGACCTGATGGGCCGCTACTACTTCGGTCGCGTCACGGTCAAGTTCTAAGATCGGCGAGGTTGTAAACTTGAAGGCCGCGCGGGCTATCCGCGCGGCCTTTTTTATTGCCCGAAGACCATGACCGCAATCGAATTTCCTTCCGTGTCCGCTGCCATCCGCGTGCGTGACTGGGCCGAGGCCGAACGCCAGGCCCGGCTGCACCTGTCCACGCATCCGCACCGCGAAGACCTGCTCCTGATGCTCGCGATCAGCTTGCAGATGCAGGACCGGATCGCCGAAGCCGTCGAAGCACATGCGCAGTTGACGCAGCGGTTCCCGCACAACGCGACCTACTGGGGCAACTACGCGACGGCCCTGCGCGAGGCGGGATCGCTCGACGAGGCAGCCGCCGCGCACGAGCGCGCGCTGCAGCTGACGCCCGATGACGCGCACGAACTGACCAACTACGGGCTGTTGCAGTTGCATCGGCGCGACTACCAGGCGGCGCGGGCGACGCTGTTGCGGGCACTCGCGCTCGATCCCGCTTCGCCCGAGGCGCGCATCCGTGCGGCGCGCGCCGCCGATGCTTGCCGCGAGTACGACGAGGCACAGGAGCTGCTGGCGCCCTGGCGAGGCTGGCTGCCGCTCGATGACGATCTGCAACTCGAACTCGGCGACCTGCTGTTGTCCACCGGCGATGGCTTCGACGCAGTTGCGGTACTCGAACAACTCGTGCAGCGTGCGCCGGCCAATGTCCAGGCCCTGGTCCACCTTGCCTCCGCCTACGAGCGCCTCAACAAGTTGCCGCAGGCGCAGGCCACGCTCGCGCGGATCCAGCCGCTGCAGGCCGGCATCGGACCCGCGCAGGGCGTGGAGCTCACGCATGTGCTCGCGAAGGTGGCGCAACGCGCCGGCGACCTCGAGGATGCGCGGGCGCTGCTGGAGGGCGCCGGTCCGCGCAGCGAAGGGGATTTCGCGCACTACTTCAGCCTGGCCGACATACACTCCCGGCTCGGCAACATCCAACACGTCATGCAGGCACTGGAATCAGCGCACGACCTGCAGAAGGTCGAGTTGAAGAAAGCGCTGCCTGCGCGCTTCGAACCCGGAGCCAGCGTGCTCCCGGCGGCCGACCGTTGCATCCAGCGGGCCGATTACGAGCGCTGGCCGAACCTCATCGCACCCGACAGCGCTCAGTCCCCGGTATTCATCGTGGGGTTCCCGCGATCGGGCACGACCCTGCTCGAGCAGATGCTCGATGCACATCCGCATCTGCAATCGATGGACGAAAACCCTTTCCTCAACAAGCTGTGCGACCAGCTCGCGGACCAGGGAATCATGGTGCCGTACGACCTCGATCGCCTCGGCCAGCGCGACTGCGACGAGCTGCGTCGACGTTACCTCACGATGGTCTGCCGCACCGTGCCGCGGCAATGGGATGCGCGGATCGTCGACAAGAATCCACTCAACATGCTGTGGCTGCCCTTCATCCATCGCCTGTTCCCGAACGCGCGCTACATCCTCGCGCTGCGGCATCCCTGCGACGTGATCCTGAGCTGCTACATGCAGAACTTCCGCTCCAACATGCTCGCATCGGCATGCACCACGCTCGAGCGGCTGGCGACCGCGTATGTGGCTTCGATGCGCAACTGGCTCCACCACGTCGAAGTCCTGCAGCCGGCGGTGCTCAATGTCCGCAACGAGGACCTGATCGCCGATGCCCCCGCGCAAGCCGCCCGCATCGCAGAGTTCCTCGGCCTCGCCGACGCGTCGCCGCTGCTGCGCTTCGACCAGCACGCGCGCGACAAGGGCTTCATCGCGACGCCGAGCTACACCCAGGTCATCCAGCCGATCAACGCCAAGGGAATGAATCGCTGGCACCGATATCGCGCATACCTCGATCCCGTGCTGCCGATCCTCGAGCCGATGCTGCGGCACTGGGAATATCCGACCGACCCCGCGTCCGAGGCGGCGATCCGCGCATCTGCGTGACGGACGAGCTCAGTCGCGGCTCACCCGTGCAAGCGCCGCACGCAGCGGATCGAGCAGGTCCCCGTAGCGCGCCGCCCGCGCGGTGTCCCGCCTGAGCGGCTGGCGTACCTGCATCGCACTGGGCGAGCGCACGTCGCGTTCGGTGCGGTGGAACTCGAGGCAGCCCGGTTCGAACGCGAGGCCGCAGTGCTCGAGCAACGCGCGGATGCGCGCCTCGGGCGCGGCCACGAGCTGCTCGTGCACGCTCTCGAACAATTGCGCCGGCTGCAGCCGGAGCGCGGCGACGACCGCGCGATCGAACTCGCGCCAGAAACCAGCCAGGTCCTCGAACGAGCGCGAATACTCGTTGTTGTGCAGCAGCTGCCGATAGCATGAAAAACAGGTTTCTAGCGGATCCCGGCGCACCGCGATGATCCGCGCGCCCGGCAACATCGCGCGGATCGCGCAGAAGTAGTACCAGTTGTTCGGGAGCTTGTCGGTGAATCGCGGTCGACGCGCGGTCCAGTGCGCGGTGCGTTCGAGGTAGCGCTGCCCGAGGCGGCGCCAGTCGGCGGCTTGCATCGCGGGTACCCAGGCCGG
Organism: Pseudomonadota bacterium; assembly: GCA_023430685.1. Taxonomy (GTDB): domain Bacteria; phylum Pseudomonadota; class Gammaproteobacteria; order Xanthomonadales; family Rhodanobacteraceae; genus Dokdonella_A. The sequence continues at coordinate 3,882 of JAEYZH010000002.1, forward strand.
AAACGCCTGCGCGCGCCGGCGCGATTCCTCGGCGATCACGAGCGGCAGGTCCGGCAGTTCTCCCGCGCCCTCCACCGCGCTGTGCGACGCGAGGATCTGCTCGACCAGGGTCGAACCCGATCGCGGAAGGCTCGTGATGAAGATGGCTTCCTTGCCGAAGTCGCCAGGTGCGACCGGCGGCGCCGCATCGAATGCGGCGCGCACCGCCGCCATCTGCCGCGCGAACGCGGCGGCGTCCCAGCGACGGCGACGCCGTGCGATTTCGTTCGAGCGCGCGAGCGAGGCCAGCGACTCCGACAGGCGGCCTTCGTCGTCGAGCGCTTTCGCGAGCGCGAAGCCGATCGCGACGCGATCGTCGTCGCTCGCGCGCGCATCGCGCAGCGCGGACTCCATGCGCGCGACGTCCCCGGCTTCGAACTTCATCGTCTTGAGATCGGCCAGGCCCCACCAGGCCATGCCGGTCCAGGGTCGCTCGGCGAGGATGCGCCGGTACTCGGCGGCTGCCTCGTCCGCGCGGCCGGACACGCGCAGCATGTCCGCGAGCAGCGCGCGCGCGTCGGCGTGCGCGGGCGCCAGTGCGACCGCCTCGCGCAGCGCGACGATCGCTTCGTCATGGCGCACGCAGCGCGTCAGCAGCACGCCGAGGTTGTAGCGCGCGACCGCGTAGCCGGGCTGCAGCTCGCAGCAGCGACGCAGCGCCGCGATCGCCTCGTCGTACTGCCCGGCTTCGGCCAGCACGGTGCCGAGCGTGTTGTGCTGCAGCGGGTCGTCGGGCCGCTGCGCGACGCCGCGCGAGGCGGCCTGGATCGCACTTGCATGATCACAGCGCAGGCTGCGCATGCCTGCGTGCAGGCGCAGGACCTCGGGATGGTCCGGGAGCGCGGCCAGCACGGGTGCGAGTTCGCGCTCGGCCTCATCCACGCGGCCAGCTTGCAGGGCTTGCGCCGCCGCGACCACGCGCATCGCGAGCGGACGATCGATTCCGTGCAGGCGGGAGGTCGCGGGCGGCGGGTTTGGCATGCGTCGGAAGGCGGAAACGGATCGCCCGGTAGTCTAAGCGATAGCCGTGCAGGAGCCTGCCCGCGGGCGCGATGCCTGCAAGATCAAGAGTGCCGGCCGCGCTCAGCGCGTGTAGGCTGGACGACCGAAGGTCGGCCGGCGCCTTGGGCGCGATGCCTGCAAGATCAAGAGCGCCGGCCGCGCTGCGCGCGTCCAGCCTCCGCTAGACACGGCCGGGAAGCGCGTTCGCTTCAGAAGCTGTTGACGTCGAACCCGTCCGCCATCGGCACGTCCGCGCCTTCGGCGAGGCGGATCTTCAGCGCGAGGCCATCGCGCGAGTCGGCGTGGTTGAGCGCTTCCTCGAGTTCGATCTTGCCTTCCTTGTACAGCGCATACAGCGCCTGGTCGAAAGTCTGCATGCCTTCCTGCAGGCTGCGATCCATCGCTTCCTTGACTTCATGGACCTGGCCGCGACGCAGCAGGTCGCGGATGTGCGGCGTGTTCAGCAGCACCTCGACCGCGGGCAGGCGGTGGCCGTCCTTGCCCATCACGAGGCGCTGGCTGATGACCGCGCGCAGGTTCAGCGCGACGTTCATGAGGATGTTCTTGTGCGCTGCCTCGGGGAAGAAGTTGAGGATGCGCTCGATCGTCTGGTCGGCGTTGTTGGAGTGCAGCGTCGCGAGGCAGAGGTGGCCGGTTTCGGAGAACGTGATCGCGGCTTCCATCGTGGTGGCGTCGCGGATCTCGCCGATCAGGATCACGTCGGGCGCTTCACGCATCGCGTTCTTCAGCGCCTCGTGGAAGCTGTGCGTGTCGAGCCCGACCTCGCGCTGGTTCACCACCGACTTCTTGTGCCGGTAGAGGTACTCGATCGGGTCCTCGATCGTGAGGATGTGGCCGGAGGTGTTGGAATTGCGGTGATCGATCATCGACGCGAGCGTGGTCGACTTGCCCGAGCCCGTGGCGCCGACCAGCAGGATCAACCCGCGCGGCTCCATGATGATGCTCTTGAACAGCTGCGGCAGGCGCAACTGCTCGATCGTCGGGATCTCGCTCTTGATCGCGCGGATCACCATGCCGACTTCGCCGCGCTGCTTGAACACGTTGACGCGGAAGCGGCCCGCGTCCTTGACCGCGATCGCCATGTTGAGCTCGAGGTTCTTCTCGAACTGCGGCACCTGCCCCTCGTCCATCAGCGAATACGCGATCTTCTTGACCATGCCGTTCGGCATGCCCGTGTTGCCGAGCGGGTAGAGCTTGCCCTCGACCTTGATGTTCACCGGGGCGCCGGTGGTCAGGAACATGTCCGACGCACCCTTCTCCGTCATGAGCTTCAGGAAATATCCGATGTCCATCTGCGATCTCGCTGGGGTATCTGGGGGCGCCCGCGGGCAGCCGATTGCAATCGAGGCTCCGGCCTTCACACAATACCAGCCGGCACCCGTCCCTGAACGTGGAAATATATGACACCCGACCGCGGAAAAATCCATGCACTGGTCGTCCTTCCGGCCATCATGGCGATGCTCGTCGCCTGCGCGCCGACCCGGCCTCCGACGGACCAGCTCGATGCGGCCTCGCGTGCGCTCGGTGCCGCGCGCGATGCCGGCGCGGAGGAACGCGCCGCGGCTGACTACCGAGCCGCCGCCAGCGGTTTCGACCAGGCGCAAGCCGCGCAGGCGCGCGGCGACTACGACGAGGCGGCGCAGTTCGCGCGCCAGTCGCTCTCGGACAGCGAACTCGCGATCGCACGCTCACGTCGCGCCGCCGCTCGCGCCGAAGTCGACCGTCTGCGCGAGCAGAACGCCACGCTGACGCGCGACCTCGCCGCGCCTGCCGCCTTCGAGGAGCAGCCATGAACGTCTTCCGCTTCGCGCCCTTGCTGCTTGCGCTCGTGCTCGCCGCGGGTCACACCGACGCGAGCGCCCAGGTCCGGCGCGAGCTGGATGCACCACCGCCCGCCGAGTACGAACAACTCGCCGTGCGTCTGGAC
>JAEYZH010000004.1 GCA_023430685.1 Pseudomonadota bacterium
ATGCCTGCTACATCGGAGCACTGGCGCCGCGAATCGGCGAGCGCGACGAGGCGCAAGCCCGCGGCCTCGGGTGTCGCGAGCCTGCGCAGCAAGGCCGCGCCGACGCCGCCGACGCCGAGCAACGCGATCGCGGTGTGCCGGCACGCGTGCAGCCGCCTCGTCGCATTCACGCAGCCGCTCCGCACGGCACTGCCGCGACCGCTTGCGCGCGTGCGAGCGCAGCCGCGAGATCGGTGCAGAGGTCGCGCGCGTCCTCGATGCCGACCGACAGGCGCAGCAGGCCATCGCCGATGCCCGCGGCGCGCCGCGCTTCGGGCGCCATCGATGCGTGCGTCATCGTCGCCGGATGCGCGACGAGGCTTTCGACACCGCCGAGCGACTCGGCCAGCGAGAAGCAGCGCAGGCTATCGAGGAACGCCGCGATCGCCGCCTGGCCACCCGCGAGTTCGAACGCGACCATCGCGCCGTAGCCCGCCTGCTGGCGCGTGGCGAGCGCATGCCCGCGATGCGTCGCGAGGCCGGGCCAGTAGACGCGCGCGACGGCCGGATGCGCGACGAGCAGGGCCACGACGGCGGCCGCATTCTCCTCATGCACGCGCATGCGCGCCGCCAGCGTGCGCAGGCCGCGCAGCGTCATGTAGCTGTCGAATGGCGCGCCTGCGAGGCCGATGCAGTTGGCCCACCAGCCGAGTTCGGCGCCGACCGCCGCTTCGCGCGCGACCACCGCTCCGCCGACGACGTCGCCGTGGCCGTTGATGTACTTGGTGGTCGAATGCACGACAACGTCGGCACCGAGCTCGAGCGGCCGTTGCAGCGCCGGCGACAGGAACGTGTTGTCGACGACGCACAGCGCACCCGTCGCGCGTGCGGCCTGCGCCAGCGCGTGGATGTCGCTGATGCGCAGCAGCGGATTGGACGGCGTTTCAATCCACACCAGCGCAGGCTTGCGCTGCAACGCGGCGGTGGCCGACGCGGCGTCGGTGAGATCGCCGAACTCGACGCGCAGGCGTCCCTTGCGCGCCCATGCATCGAGCAGGCGCCAGGTGCCGCCATAGCAGTCGTGCGCGGCCAGCACGAGCCCGCCCTCTGGCACGATTTGCAGCACCAGCGCCACGGCCGCCATGCCGCTCGCGGTGACGATGCCGGTCGCGCCGTGCTCGAGTTCGGCGAGCGCCTCGCCGAGCAGGTCGCGCGTCGGGTTGCCGCTGCGCGTGTAGTCGTGGCGCCGGCGCCGGCCGAGGCCCTCGAACGTGAAGTTCGTGCTGAGGTGAAGCGCAGGCACCACGGCGCCGTACTGGCTGTCGCTCTCGATGCCCGCGCGGACCGCGGCGGTGGTGGCAGTTCGCTGCATGTCAGGCTCCGATCGGTTCGAGGGTTTCGCGCAGCAGGTTGCCGATCGCGATCGGCTCCTTGAGGAATGCGTCGTGTCCGTAGCGCGAATCGATCACGTGCAGCGTCGCGGGCGCACCGCAAGCGCGCTGCACTTCGCAGAGGTCCGCCAATGGCACGACGCGGTCGCCCGGAATGCCGACCAGCGTCGTCGGCACGCGCACCTCGCCGGGATCGACGCGATGCAGGTCGATCGATTCGGACAGCGACAGGAAGCGTTCCGGATCGAAGCGCTCGGCGAAACGCGCCCCGACCGCGGCGAGCCAGTCCTCCTCGGCGAAGCGGTAGCGTCCACCGGAGAACGCGGGCTCGCCGCCGCAGCGCTCGGCGAATTCGCGCTCGCTGCGATAGGTCGTCATCGCGAGCCGCCGCGCGAGGTCGAGGCCCGCGCGCGCATCGCCCGCGTCGGTCGCGAGACGCACGATGCCCCGCTGCAGGTTGCGCAACGCGGTGCTCAAGGGGTGCGCGCGATGCGCACCTGAGATCGCGACGAGGCGTGCAAGTCGGCACGGATGCAGCGCAGCGAAAGCGAGTCCGACCATCGCGCCGTAAGAGGCGCCGACGAACGCGCGCACGCATCGCACCTCGAACGCGTCGAGCAGCGCCGCGATCGCGTCCGCCTGGTCACGGCTGTCGATCGCGCGCGCGTTCCCGAGGTCCGCGCGCTCGAGCCAGTCGATGGCCAGCACGCGCACGCGCCGGGTGTCGATCGCGAGGCCGGGCCCGACGATGCCGCTCCACCAGCCGGGCGCGCCGGCGCTCGCGTCGGCGGCGACTTCGCGATCGGCCGAGATCCCGCCCTGCACGACCACCCATGGCGCCGATTCCGGTCCGTGCAGGCTCCAGCGAACGCGCACGTTGCACGAGGGCGCGGACGTGGACGCGAAGTGCCGCGGATGCAGCGTGACCCACTGCGAACCGCGCGCGACCGTGCGCGACGCGGCCAAGGGGGCGCCCGCCGGTGCGGGCGCATCGCAAGCTTCGAACAGTGCCGACATCGCCGCTCCTCGTGGCTAGCCCGTCGGCCCGCGTTTCGGGAGCGGCTGCGGCGCACGGCGCGCCCTGCGGGCGCGTCGCTGCTGCAGCCCATCTCTCGGTGGATCGCGATGCGATCCCCGCGGGAATTGGCACCTTGCGGACGGATCCGCTGGTTGCCCCGGCGTCAAAGGGCCTGTCCCTCAGCCGGTCTCGATGGGCGAGGAGCGCACTCTAGCCGCGCGCATCGCTTACGTCAATAGCCGTTTAGACGTCTATACGTCCTTTTATCCGAGCACACGGAGTCCGCGTCGCGCCGGACACGCATGCGAATCGTTCGGTACCCGAGCCCTCGCCGCGGGCCCGGTTCCGGCGGATCCAAGCGAAGCCGCGTGCGCGCGTGGCCGGCAAGGCCGGGCGCATGCAGGCCGGGCCCCGGCGCGCCAGCCGCCGGGGCGAGCGCGGCCTGCTATCATTTCCGGTTCCCCGGACCCTCGCCCGCCCTCATGTCGCTGCACCTCGACGAAACCCTTCGCCGCCGCACCTTCGCGATCATTTCGCACCCGGACGCCGGCAAGACCACGCTGACCGAGAAGCTGCTGCTGTTCGGCGGCGCGATCCAGATGGCCGGCTCGGTCAAGGGTCGCAAGGCGGCGCGACATGCGACCTCGGACTGGATGGCGCTCGAGAAGGAGCGCGGCATTTCGGTCACCTCGTCAGTGATGCAGTTCCCGTACGAGGGCCGCATCGTCAACCTGCTCGACACGCCCGGCCATGCGGATTTCGGCGAGGACACCTACCGCGTGCTGACCGCGGTCGATTCGGCGTTGATGGTCATCGACTGCGCGAAGGGCGTCGAGGAACGCACGATCAAGCTGATGGACGTGTGCCGCCTGCGCGACACGCCGATCATGACCTTCATCAACAAGCTCGACCGGGAAGGGCGCGCGCCGATCGAACTGCTCGACGAAGTCGAATCGGTGCTGAAGATCGCGTGCGCGCCGGTCACCTGGCCGATCGGCATGGGTTCGCGCCTCAAGGGCGTCTACCACCTGCTGCTCGACGAAGTGCACGTGTACGAACCCGGCCGCAACTTCACGCGCCAGGATTCGACGATCTTCAAGGGCCTGGACGATCCCGCGCTGGCGGCGCGGATCGGACCCGCGATGCTGGCCGAGCTGCGCGAGGAACTCGAGCTCGTGCGCGGCGCCTCGCATCCGTTCGATCGCGAGGCCTACCTCGAAGGCCGCCAGACGCCGGTGTTCTTCGGTTCGGCCGTCAACAACTTCGGCGTGCAGCCGCTGCTCGACTTCTTCGTCGAGAACGCGCCTGCGCCGCAGCCGCGCGCGACCACCACGCGCACGGTGTCGCCGGGCGAGGAATCGCTGACCGGATTCGTGTTCAAGATCCAGGCGAACATGGATCCCGCGCACCGCGACCGCGTCGCATTCCTGCGCATCTGCTCGGGTCGCTACGATGCGGGCATGAAGATGCTGCATGTGCGCAGCGGCAAGGACATGCGCATCGCGAATGCATTGACGTTCATGGCGTCCGACCGCGAGATCGTCGAATCGGCGTGGCCCGGCGACGTGATCGGCCTGCACAACCACGGCACGATCTCGATCGGCGACACCTTCACCGCCGGCGAGCCGCTCTCGTTCACCGGGATCCCGAACTTCGCGCCCGAGCTGTTCCGGCGCGCGCGCCTCAAGGATCCGTTGCGCATGAAGGCGCTGCAGAAGGGACTCGCGCAGTTGTCCGAAGAGGGTGCGACGCAGTTCTTCCGCCCGCTGATGTCGAACGACCTGATCCTCGGTGCGGTCGGCGTACTGCAGTTCGATGTCGTCGCCTACCGCCTCAAGGACGAGTACGGCGTCGAGGCGATCTTCGAGAACGTCGGCGTCGCGACCGCGCGTTGGGTGCGTTGCGCCGATGCCGGCAAGCTCGAGGAGTTCCGCGAGAAGAACGCGATGAACCTCGCGATCGACGCGGCCGGCGAGCTGGTCTACCTCGCGCCGTCGCGCGTGAACCTGCAACTCGCGATGGAACGCTCGCCCGCGATCACGTTCGCGGCCACGCGCGAGCACGCGAGCGCGCTGACCGACGTCGCCTGAGCCCGAGCTGACCCGCCTGGCCGCAAACGCGAACGCCCGGCCGGAGCCGGGCGTTCGCGCGCATCATCGGGGCGATGCGGTGCGTCGGCGTCAACCGCCGATCGCGAAATCTGCCTGGAAAAGTCGGTCGGACTGCGCCGGCGCGGCTGCAGGCGCATCGACCGCCGCAAAGATGCGGTCCTGCGTGGTGAAGATGCGGTCCGGCAGCGCGACGCTGTCCGCCGACGCCGCAACGTCGTCCCAGTGCACGGGCGCTTCGCCCTGGCGGACGTTCAGCGCGAAAGCGAACACGAAGCAGGCGGCGATCGCGCCGACCCAGCGCAGGCGATGCCGGCCCTGCTGCGGACGCCGCGCCCCCGCGGCGACGCGCGTGTCACGCGAGCGCGACGGATGCGCTACATGGGGTTTCGCGGCGACCGCCGTCGCGAGCGCCGATGACTCGGGCTCCAGCGCGCGCAGCATCCGCGCGAGCGCGGCGTGCGCGCTGGATCGTGCGACGACCGCGGCGACGGCTTCGCGTCGATCGGCAGGCAGGGCGGAGCCGCTCGCGGCCGAACAGAACGCGTCGGCATCGATGTTCGTGTCGACGGCGCGGCCGGTCATGCGGCGATACAGGCTGGAAAGGGAGAGGTCGTTCATCGCATTCAGTCTTCGAAGTCACCGTATCCGAGTTCGCGCAGGCGGGCCTTGAGCTCCTCCATCCCGCGCGACACCAGTTTCCTTGCCGCCTCGACCGAGGCTATCCCGGCGAGATCGGCGATCTCCTGCAGGGAAAAACCCTGCAGTTGCAACTCCACGGCGAGCCGCCTCCGCTCCGGCAGGCCTTCCAGGCACTGCTTCAGGCCGCGCATCCTTTCGGAGTCGCCGGCACTGCGGTCCGGGCCGACCGGCCCGTCCCGACCGAAATCGACGCGCTCGTCGTCCTCTTCGGGCAGCGGCTCGGCGGCCCTGACTTCGGCGCGCCTCAGCGCATCGATGACCGTGGTCGCCACTACCCTCTGCACATAAGACGCATGGAAGGCCCCGGACCGGTCACGTTCGATCGCATGCCAGAGCCGGATCCGAACTTCCTGCTCCACGTCGGCCGCGTCGATGCCGTGCTTGTCGAGGCCATAGGTGCCGAGCAGGCGCCTGACGCGCGCCCCGTAGGCCACGAACAGCTCTTCGAGGCGGGCATGGACGGGATCGCGGGAAGAAGACATGTGGGGGCCGGCGAAGGGGGCGCCAATGCTCCCCGACGCGGCGGGATCGTGCAAGGCGGACCCGCCCGCCACCGCGCGGCGGCGACGGACGGGGCCGGTACGGCCGATCAGAACTTCACGGTGACGCGACCGAAGTAGTAGCGGCCGAGCATGTCGTAGTCGGTCGGATTGGTGTTGGCGTTCAGCGTATTGTTCGCGTACAGCAACGGCGGCTGCTTGTCCCCGACATTGTTCACGCCGACATCGAAGCGCGTATTGATCGCCTCGAGGTTGTAGCCGAACTGGATGTCGTGGTACGTCGTCGAGCCGTAGTCCTGGAACTGGCCGATCGCATCGGTGCCCCACGGGAACGTGTCCTGCGAAGGCGCCGGCGACCCCATGCGGTAGCCGCCGATGTAACGCATGTTCCAGGTCGCATCGAACGCGCCGAGCTGCCAGCCGATCGACGACTGCGCACGCCAGCGCGGGAACAGGCAGATGCCGCCGCCCGCGCCCGGGCACGCTGCTGCCTGCGCCGAACCGTAGTTCATGAAGTGGCCGGAATAGTGGTACACGGTGTTGCCGTCGAGGCCCGGCGCCGTCTGCAGGTCGTACTGGGTCAGGTACGTCGCGTTGAGCGTGACGTTGAAGCGACCGAACGAGAACTCCGGCAGGCGGTAGTTGAGGGCGAAGTCCACGCCGCTGACGTCGAGGCGACCGAGGTTGCCGGTCGGCTCGATCAGGGTCTGGATGTTGCCCTGCGTGTCACCCGAGGTGAAGCGACGGATCAACGGGCAGAATTGTTCCTGGCCGGCGAAGCAGAGGTCGATGACCTGCTGCGCGCCGATGTTGACGATGTTGTTGTCGAGGTACAGGCGCCACAGGTCCGCGCTGACCGAAAGGCCCTCGAGCCAGTTCGGGTCATACACCACGCCGAAGTCGAACGACTTGCCGGACTCCGGGCCGATCGGGAAGCCGGCGAACGCCGAACCCGACGCGATCGCGTTGAGCTGCGAGTTGTTCTGCACCGCGGTGTTGAGGAAGGGGCCATTGGCCGGCACGCCGACGCAACCGGGGTGGTTCGCGTTCGGGTTCGGGCCGGTGCCCGCGTAATCGCACGGGTCGCGCGAGATACGCGGCGCATCGCTGCCCGCGCCGGCGAAGATGTTGCCGATGGTCGGCGCACGGAACACTTCCGACATCGTGCCGCGCAGCAGCAGGTCCTCGATCGGACGCCACTCGAGCGCGATCTTGGTGTTGTTGGTGCTGCCGAACGAGCTGAACTTCGAGTAGCGGTCGCCCAGCGTCAAGTTCAACGCGTGCAGGAACGGGATGTCCTTGACGATCGGGATGAACAGCTCGGCGTAGGCTTCCTTCACGTCGTAGCCGCCCTGCAGCGCCGAGGCGCACTGGCTGCCGAGCGCGCAGTTGCCGTTGAAGTCGATCAGCAGGCTGGTGTCGACGTTCGAGTGGATGTACTCGTCGCGCTTGCTGA
>JAEYZH010000083.1 GCA_023430685.1 Pseudomonadota bacterium
GATCCCGGCACCTTGCGCAACGTGCTCGCGATCGCGGGCGAAGGCGACACGATCGATCTCACGGCGCTCACCTGCTCGACGATCAGCCTGACCCAGGGTCCGATCGACACGAGCGTGCTCGGCGAGAACCACCTCTACGACCTCACGATCAACGGCCCGGGCCGCGACCTGCTCACGATCGAGGCCGGCGGTGCCTCGCAGGTGTTCGTCGTCGGTGGCTTCTCGAGCAACCAGGGCCGCGCGATCTTCAACGACCTCACGATCGCGCACGGCGACTACTCGGGCGGGCTTGCGGGCTGCATCACCGGCTTCGGCGGCGCGGTCGAACTCAACCGCGTGACCGTCACGGACTGCCATTCGCGCGGGACGGTGCCGCTGGTATTCGGCGGCGCGGTCGACGTGACCACGCTGGACATGAGCGACAGCGTGATCAGCAACTCGAGCGCGACCGCGACCGGCATCAACGGTACCGCGGTCGGCGGCGGCTTCTACGCGAGCGATGAGGCGACGCTGGTCGACAGCACGGTCAGCGGCAACACGGTCACCGCGCCGTGGGGCGTCAACGACGGCTACCTGACGATCGGCGGCGGCCTCTACTCGCGCGGCAACCTCGTGCTGACCCGCAGCACGATCTCGGGCAATGCGGTCGAGGCGACGAACGACGGCGAGAATGCACGCGGCGGCGGCGTGTTCGTGCGCGGCGTGGCGACGCTCGTGGACTCGACGATCGACGGCAACAGCGCCGACGGTGCCGGCGGTGGCGTGTTCAAGGAGGTGTTCAGCAACTACGGCGATCCGCCGCCTCCGCAGGACACCAAGCTCATCGTCACGAACACGACGATCTCGGGCAACAGCGCCGCCTCGGGAGGCGGCATCGCGACTTCGCGCCCACTGCACCTCGCGAACACGACGGTCGCGTTCAACCATGCCGGCGGCGCCGGAGGCGGCGTGATGTTCCTGCTGTCGGGTGTATACGATGCGGAAGGCACGCTGACCGCGCAGAGCTCGATCATCGCCGCCAACACGAGCGGCGCCAGTGTCGCCACGGATCTCGGCGCCGACGACGTGCTCGCGGCGAGCGGTGCGAACAACCTCATCGTTTCGTCGGATGCAGCGATCACGCTGCCCGGTGACACGCTGGCAACCGATCCGTTGCTGATGCCGCTGGCCGTCAACGGCGGCCCGACGCGCACGCACGCGCTCGGCGACGGCAGTCCCGCGGTCGACGCGGGCAACAACGCGGCCGAACTCGAATTCGACCAGCGCGGCGAACCGTTCGCACGCGTCTCCGGCACGCAGGCCGACATCGGTGCCTACGAACGCCAGCAACCGCCCGCGAGCGACGTGATCTTCCGCGACGGCTTCGACGGCGCGCCGCCCGAATCGATCGAACATGCCTACGACGACGGCGACGGCGACAACAACATCGGCCCGCCTTCGAGCTTCGATCCCGACATGCTCTGGGGCAACTACTACCTCGCGCAGCCCGGCGGCGAGCTCATCACGCGCATCTCGGTCGCGTTCGGCCCGACCTTCCCGTCACTCGCGAACGGACCGGTCACGTTCTGGCTGCTGCAGGATCCCGACGCCGACTTCGATCCCGGCAATGCGTTCGCGATCGCGAGCGTGCAGGGAACGCCCGACGTGTTCAACGACACGTATTTCAATGTCGACCTGCCGCCGACCTGGGTGCAGGGCGGGTTCTTCGTCGCCGCGAGCGCGAAGCTGCTCGGTGGCGAAGACCGGCCCGCGCGCTCGGACAGCTCGGACCCGGGCGACAAGTCGTGGTTCTACTACGCCCCCGACATCGCCGCGACGATCGACGACCTCGCCTCCGCGCCATTCGGCACGCGCATGGACAACACGCAGTTCGTGCCGTTCCCCGGCGCATTCATGATCCGCGCGACGGGTGAATCCGCGCCTTGACCGGCAGCACGGGCCGCCGCAGCGTGCGGCGGCCCCTATCGCGGTGCCCTGGATCCGGACCCCACGACGTTCGGGATGCCTGACACTTGCGAGAACGTGAACCGGTAGTGCTGCGTGAACGGCAGACGGGTCGCCGTGCCGTTGTAGGTCGTCGACAGGCCGCCCGCCGTGACGACGGACTTGCGGCCGTCGTTCGCGACGCGCACGAGCGGGAAGAACTTCCACCGACTGACCGCGGCACGCACGCTGTCGAGGAACAGTGCGTAGTCCGCGCCCTCCGCTGGGTGAAGCGGGTCGATGTCGATGACCGATCCTTCGCCATCGACGACGATCCGGATCGTCACGACGACCGGCGCGAGCGCCTTCGGCAACAACGTCGCGGGATACTCGGGATCGGGATTGTCCCCGTATGCGGTGGGCTGGTCGTAGCTGACACCGTGCTCCAGTGCGTATCGCTCCTGCTCACCCGCCTCGACGAGTTCGCCACTGACGCCGCCATGTCGGGCTCGCTCATCCACGCCCTCCTGGAGCGGCGCAGTCGAGCACGCGGAGAGCCAGACGCACAGCAGCGCAAATGTTCGGATCGGCCACATTCGGGTACGCCCTCGATTCCTGGCGGCAATCCGTCATCAACCTGCAGGTACTCGGGCATCACGATTGTCGCCACTCGTTCTTGAGATGCATCAGCCCGCAGACAAAGCCGATGATTGCACACAAGAAGCCCACCGCGAAGAGGAACACCTCGACGTACGTTGGCAGGGCCAGGCTTGTCGTGAAAATGACGCACGAGACGCCAACGAGAATGAAGATCTTCGTGAGATTGAGGAATGACACGAGCCGGCCCCGCATTGTTGTGTCCGAAGGCCCTCGATCTCGTCGCGGAACCTCACGTCGTCCATCGTCGCATCACGCCGACTCGAATTGGAACCCTTCGGCCTCCGCCCATTCGTGGATCGCGCGCTCGGCGGCCTCTTGCTCGCGGTCGTACCACGCCTGAAGCAGCCCGCGGCGATCGAGCACGTCCTTGAATCGCCGGTAGGTGCCGCGTTTCGAGAAGCAGTCGCGGACCTCGTCGCGCATCTACGGAACCTGCGATTCGGCGAAATCCGAAACCAGCGCGTGTCCGAGATCCAGGTCGCGCTTGTGCGGCACGAGGGCGTACAGGGACTCATGTGAGACATCAGAGGGCGGTACCTCGGGGAGGAGGCCTCTTCGCCCTCCCAGTAGATTTTCCCGGTTTGCCGGCTGATGTACGCCGCGGTGTCGACCGGGCCATCCGCGCTCGACCATTCGAGCGCGTCGAACAAATCCGACAGCTGCAACTTCGGAACGCGCACCATTCCCTGTGCACCAAGGGAACTTCCGAGCCATGCCACAACCGGCTTGCCAGTGACCGGAAGGCCGTAAACGGCAGTACGCCAGAATCCCAAGGGGCCGCATTCCAGGCAATGTGCGTACGATCCCCAAGGATGACGACGCCGCCGGGTCGGCGCCAGGGCGTAGACTCTCGGCGGTGGACGCAGCGGGCCGGGACAGGATGGGGCGATCGGCGCGAGGGGACGGGAACGGTCACGATGCGGACGGCACGCCGTGGGGCGAGCGCGACGCGGAAGGCCGTCGCGCGATGCTGACCGGTATCCTCGCGCAGGTGTCGAGCGAGGCGCTGCAGGGCGACACGCTCGAGGACGTGCTGCAGCGGATCGTCGACTGCATCGTGCGGCGCCTGCCCGTGACGAT
>JAEYZH010000109.1 GCA_023430685.1 Pseudomonadota bacterium
GACTGGGACTTCGCCGAGAACGCGATCTGGTGGGACGGCAGCCTCAACCGCCGCTTCGGCCTCATGCCGTCCGCAGTCGACAGCTATGAACGCTGGCTCGCGCGCGTCCACCCGGACGACCGGGCGCGCGTCGGCAGCGGCCTGCGCGCGGCGATCGACGACCCTGCCACCGAGCAATGGTCGAGCGAGCACCGTTTCGAACGCGGCAACGGCGAACATGCGTGGGTCTGGGACCGCGGTTTCGTGATCCGCGACGCCGACGGCCAGGCGATCCGCATGGTCGGCGCGATGACCGACGTCACCGAGCGGCGCAGGCACGAGGAGCGCCTGCGCGAGCAGGCCACCCTGCTCGACGGCGCGAAGGATGCGATCCTCGTCTGCGACCTCCAGGAGCGGCTGCGCTACTGGAACAAGGCCGCGGCGCGCATGTACGCGCTCGGCGACGATTCGTCCGGGCCGGACAGCCCCGAGATCCGCTTGCCCGACGATGCGGACATCCGGCACTCCCTGCAGCAGGTGCTCGCACACGGGGAGTGGTCGGGCCGGGTCGAGCGCGATGCGGCAGGCCGCACGTTCATGGTCGACAGCCACTGGATGCTGCTGCGCGACGGCGGCGGCGAGCCCACCGGCATCCTGATGATCTGCACCGACGTCAGCGAGCGCGTCGACCTCGAGCAGCGCCTCGCGCAGTCGCAGAAGCTCGAATCGATCGGCCAGTTGACCGGCGGCATCGCGCATGACTTCAACAACCTGCTCACGGTGATCATCGGCAATGCCGAGATGCTCGCGGACGAGCTCGGGCACGATTCGCGGCTCGCGCCGTTCGCGCGACTGGTGCTGTCGGCGGGCGAGCGCGGCGCGGAACTGGTGCGTCGCTTGCTCGCGTTCGCGCGCCGCCAGGCCCTCGAACCCGAGCTCGTCCATCCGGGCGAGGTCGTCGACGGCATGCGCGACCTGCTCGGGCGCACGCTCGGCGAGAACATCGAGCTCGAATTCAAGAACACCGGCTCGCCGCTGGTGGTCTCGATCGACCCGGGCCAGCTCGAATCGGCGCTGCTGAACCTGTGCATCAACGCGCGCGACGCGATGCCGGATGGCGGGCGGCTCATGATCGAAATCACCGACGTGATCCTCGACGAAGCCTACGCGAGCCAGCGCGCGGACGTGGTGCCGGGCGCGTACGTGCAGATCTCGGTGTCCGACACCGGCGGCGGCATGACACCCGACGTGGCCGCGCGAGCATTCGACCCGTTCTTCACGACCAAGGCGAAGGGCAAGGGCACCGGCCTCGACCTCAGCATGGTGTACGGCTTCACCAAGCAGTCGGGCGGTCACGTTGCGATCTACACCGAGGCGGGCATCGGCACCGTGGTCAAGCTCTACCTGCCGCGCATCGATGCACCGGTGACGGTCACCACGCCCTCGCCGGTGGAACGCGAACGCGAAGGAGGCGGCGAGACGATCCTGCTGGTCGAGGACGACGAACTGGTGCGCACGCACGCGGGGCAGTTGCTGCGCCAGCTCGGCTACCACGTGCTGAGCGCCTCGGGAGGCCCCGAAGCGCTCGAGCTGCTGCGTGCGAATCCCGACATCCACCTGCTGTTCACCGACGTGATCATGCCCGGCGGCATGAACGGACCACAGCTCGCCGAAGCCGCGCACCGCCTGCGCCCCGGCCTGCCCGTGCTCTACACCTCCGGCTACACCGAGAACGCGATCGTGCACCATGGTCGCGTCGACCCCGGCGTGAACCTGCTGCACAAGCCCTATCGCCGCGAGACGCTCGCTTCGAAGATCCGCGCCGCGCTCGGTCCCGCCGTCGTCCCGAACGGGATCCGTGCCGATGCCTGAGCAGCGCCTGATCGTGCTCGACGACGACGCGGACGTCGCCGATACCGTCGCGCTGGTCGCGCGCAGCCACGGCTTCGAGGTGCGCACCACGGCCGCACCCGACGAGTTCTTCGCGTGGGTCGACGAATGGTCGCCGACGCATGTCGCGGTCGACCTGCTGATGCCCGCGATGGACGGCATCGAGATCCTGCGCGCGCTCGCGACCGGGCATTGCGAGGCGCGGATCATCCTCATGAGCGGCGTCGGCGCGAAGATCCTCGAATCGGCCGCGCACGGGGCGCGCGAACGCGGCCTGCGCCTGCGTGGCGTGCTGTCCAAGCCGTTCCGCCCCGCCGAGTTGCGCGCACTGCTCGACGACGACCACGACGCGACCGGTCAAGTGCCGCGCGCGCCCGAGCGCACGCGCGGCGGTCCCGAGGAAGAATTGCGCCACGAACTCGACGAGGCGCTGCGCGGCCATCAGTTCGTCCTGCACTACCAGCCGAAGATCAGCCTCGCGAGTTCCCGCGTCGAGGGATTCGAGGCGCTGCTGCGCTGGCAGCATCCGCGCCACGGCCTGGTGCCGCCGGGCTGGTTCATCACGCTGGCCGAACGCTCGGGCCGCATGGACGCGCTTACGCGCGAAGTCGTGGAACTCGGGCTGCCGTGGCTGGCCCGGCAGGAGGCACGCCCGTCGCTCTCGCTCGCGATCAACGTGTCCGCGCGCAATCTCGGCGACGTGCGCTTCGCCGACCAGATGCACGAGCAGTGCCGCCGCAACGGCATCGACCCGCATCGCATCATCCTGGAGCTCACCGAGAGCAGCGCGACGCAGGACCACGCCGTCGCGCTCGACATCCTCACGCGGATCCGGCTCAAGGGCTTCAAGCTCAGCATCGACGATTTCGGCACCGGCTATTCGTCGATGACCAAGCTCGCGCAATTGCCGGTGTCGGAGATCAAGATCGACCGCTCCTTCGTCGGCACGATCACGCGCTCGCAGGAATCACGCACGATCGTCGAGTCGACGCTGGGCCTCGCGCGCTCGCTCGCGCTGACGACGGTCGCCGAGGGCGTGGAAGACGCCGCGACCCTGGAGCTCCTGCGCACGCTCGGCTGCGACCTCGCGCAGGGTTACCACATCGCGCGGCCGATGGATGCACAGGCGGCGGGCGAGTGGCTCGCGGCCTGGGAACGCGACCATCCGCCCGGCGTGCCCGCCTGACGCGGCGGGCGACGCATCGGAGCGGTCCGCCTCAGAACGTCCGCACGCGCCGCGGCTTCAACAGCATCGACATGCCGAGGCCCGCGAGCAGCCAGCCGCCGAACTGGTCGGCGAGGTCGCCGAGCAGGAACGGCGTCGCGAACCCGTACCAGTTCCATTGCGAGACCGAGATGGACAACCAGGCCGCGACGCCGACCAGTGCGAGCGACAGCACGCGTCGGCCGGGGCCACCCGGCAGCTGCACGAGCAGCAGCGCGCCGAGGAACGCGGCGAGCAGGTTGGAAACGAACTCGGTCACGAGCTGGCGTGGCGACATCGCCTCGCCGCCGTTCGGCTTGTACACGAGCAGGCCGGACGGTCCGCTCGCGAGCTTGAGCTCCCACTCGGCCTGCTGTTCCGGTGGCGCCTTGCCGTACATGTCGATCCACGGGAAGTAGTACATGCCCGGCTGGTCGATGTTGGCCGAGAGCGTCGACAGCACCTGAGCTTCGTTCGGCAGCGGCTTCAGCGCATTGCGCTCGAACGGCAGCAGCATGTGCGACACCGCGCCCCAGACGAACATCAGCACGCCGCCGAGGATCGCGGCGAGGACGATACGGACCATGGGTCACTCCGCTAGCGGGCCGGCGGCCACGAAAGGCCGCATCATACGCGTACCTCGCCGGGGCGGCTTCAACGTGCGGTCGCGGGCCGCGCGGCGTTCGCGGTGGGGTTGTCCTGGTTCTCCTTGAACCATTCCATCGAGCGTCGCACGCGGTCGTAGCCGCTCGGATGGTCGTAGAACAGGAACTCCTCGACCGGACCCGGCTGGATCTTGCGGTAGGCCGACAGGCGCATCGCCGCCATCGCGAAACCGTGCGGTTCGCGCGCGGCATCGATGCCGAACATGTCGGCCTCGGCCTCGGCCTGCCGGATGATCGTGTTGAGGACCGGCGTCGCGAGGAAGAAGAACAGCGACAGGATCGCGACCGCGAGCGGCAGCGCGGCCGGATCCGCGCGGTCGCGCAGGCCGAGGCGCTTGCCCCAGCGCGCGAGCGCGACGTCGAACACGCGGTGCACGAACCAGAATCCGACCGCGAGCACGAGCGACACGTAGACGACGAGGCGGAACGCGTGGTTCAGCACGTAGTGGCCCATCTCGTGGCCCATCACGGCCTTGATCTCCGGCTCGGAGGTGCGGTCGAGCAGGTTGTCGTTGAGCGCGACGCGCGTGGTGCCGAGGAAGCCCGCGACGTTGGCGCTGATGCGCGTGGTCTGGCGCGAGGCGTCGAACTCGACCACGTTGTCGACCGGAATGCGGTTCGCGCGCGCGAGCGAGAGCACCGCTTCGCGCACGCTGCCCTCGCGCAGCGGCTTGTAGTCGTTGAAAAGCGGATCGATGAAGACCGGCGCGAGCATCATCAGGAACAGCGTCAGCGCAAACGCGCCCGCGCTCGCGCCGATCCACCAGCGCGCGCCCATGCGCCTTACCGCAGCGTAAAGCGCCGCGAGGATCGGCGGGACGAGCACGAGTCCGACCAGCAACCCCTTGAGCTGGTCGCCGAACCATCCGCCGAAGTCCTGGGTCGCGAGGCCGTACTGGTGTTCGCGGACGAAGCCCTGGTAGATCGCGAGCGGCAGCCCGAGCACGAAGCCGACCAGCATCCATTGCAGGCCGTAGAGCATCGCCTGCACCCACGGCCTGCGGCTTCGGCGTTGGGCGAAATCGCGCATGCGACGCGAGAGGCCGCTGCCGAGCAGCACCGCGGCCACCGCGAAGCCGTACAGGAGACCCCACAGTTGCAGCCAGTAGCCGCCTTCGAAATACGCATCCGACTTCGCGCGCTGCTCGGGCGTCAGCAGGTCGATATAGGCCTGCGTGGCGCGTTCGACATCGAATCCGGGTCCCGGTCGCGCCGCGTCGGGAATCTGCAGGCCGGGCGGCAGGTCGCGCGAAGCGGTCGGGGTTTCCGCGGCATGCACCGGCCATGCCTGGCTCGCGACCATCGCGACCAGGACGAGCACGCGCAGCAGGCACTTCATGGCGGATCCCCGAGGTTGCGACCAGGCGCAGCCTCGGGGATCGCGGGTCCGGCGTCAATGCGCCGGAAGGCAGGGACGCTTACTTCGTATCGCCCGCGCGGCTCAGCGTGAAGCCGCCGACACTGACGCCGAGTTCGACGCCCTCGCCCGCACCGGCGAGCGCAAGCGAGACCGTGCCCTTGCTCAGCACCTGCGCGGTGCCCGACTTGCCCGCACCGGCGCTCGCGTCGCCTTGCGCGTAGGTGCCCAGCACGTCCTCGATCTTGTGCACGTCGGTGAAGTGGCCGGTGCCGTTGTCGATGTGGGACTTGCCGACGGTGAGGCCGCCGCCCTTCGCTTCGATCTTCACGGCCATCGTCTGGCCGTTCTCGCACGAGACGGTGCCGTGGCCTTCGGCGTGCTTGAACACGAGCGACCAGCCGGTCAGCGAAAACTTGAGCTTGCAGTCGAGCTCCGCGGCCGAAGCCGGGGTCGATGCGGCCATCGCGAGGCCGAGGACAACGGCCGCGCCGAGCAGATGGCGGGATGCAGGGTTCATCGTCGATCCTCCTGCTGCGACATGCAGCGGGCGCAGTGTCGGCACGACCGGCTGAACGCGGCGCGACTCGCGCCACCGTTACGTTCAGGGCAGGCTGTCCCAGCCGATGCACAGGTCCTGCACCGCGCGCCAGCGCGAGAGTTTCTCGGCGCGCGGGATCGACGCATTCGCGGGGCTCGTCGACGGCAGCGCGAGCACGCCGAGGCGCTCGCGGCGCGCGGGCGGGATCGCGGGTTCGATGCGGCGCTGGAACACCTGCAGCGCTTTCGCGCCATTGATCGCGAGTGCGCTGATCGTCGGATGCCGGTCGAGCAGCGCCGGAATGTCGTTCGCGATCTCGCTGCCGGGGCGGATCGCGCTGTCGAGGCTTCCCGGCCGTTCACAACTCGCGAGCACGTCCCAGATGCCGATGCCGCGGCGATGCAGGCGCGCGATGCGTTCGGCGTAGGGCCGCTCGGGACCCGCATCGAAGAGCTCGCCCATGAACGGCCAGAACAGGTTCTGCGGATGCGCGTAGGACTGCTGCAGCTCCAGCGAGCGCAGGCTCGGCGCGGTGCCGAGCACGAGCACGCGACAGCCCTCGCCCACCTGCGGCGCGAAACTCGTGACGCGCGCGTCGCCTGCGCCGGACGCGCCGCTGCGCGCACGCGCCATCTCAACCGCCCGCTGCATCCTTGCGCAGCGCCGCAAGGTCCGCGAGCACCTGCCTGGAGTTTTCCTTCGGGTCGACATCGCGGTAGCGGCGCGCGACCTTGCCCGCGGGATCGATCAGGAAGGTTTCGCGGCGCGCGTACTCCATGCCGACCCTGGAAACCAGAACGCCGTAGGCCCTGGCCACGGCCTGGTCCGCATCCGACAGCAGCGGAAACGGCACCTTGTACTTCTGCGCGAATTCGGCATGCGACGCGACGTCGTCGAGGCTGACGCCCCAGACGTCGGCGCCGGCCTTGCGCAGCGCGATGATGTCGTCGCGGAACGTGCAGACCTGGGTGGTGCAGCCGGGCGTGAAATCCTTCGGATAAAAGTAGAGCACGGTCCACTCGCCGGAACGGTCGGCCAGCGCATGCCAGTTGCCCTTCTGGTCCTGCAGGCGGAACGCGGGCGCCGCATCGCCGGGCTCGGGGCCGCTGGCTTGCGCCTGCACGAATCCGGGGAGCGCAAACGACAGGGCGAGCAGCAAGATGCGAAGCATGGGGAACCTCCGGAACACACGCGCGACCGCAGGCTGCGGCCGGATGCGAGTCTAGCGCGCAGCGGCCCAACATCCACGAAACGCCGCGTTCAGGCGCGGCCCTGCATGGTGGCGCCCGGTGCGAAGGAACGGGCAGCCATGGTCCTCAAGCACATCTTCCATGCGCGCGGCAGCGACGGGCAGGATTACGAGATCCACGTCTACGTCGAGCCCGCGAGCCACGAAAACGCGCACATCGAAAGAATCGCGAAGGTGTGCCTCGCCGACGGCGGCGAACTGCGCGTGCTGTCGCATCGCCACTACGAAGTGGTGGCGACGGGCGTGCGGCTCGAGGCGGGTGATCCGGACGCGATCTGAGGCGCCTCCGACCAAGCGGGGGTTCGTGCGCGCGCAGGCCGAATGCACGCAGCTGCCCACTTCGGTGGCCGCGCGTCGAAGAGCGCCGGCCGGCCTGCGGCCGTCCAGCCTACGGTTTGGCGGGTTTTGCCGGCACGGGCCAGCGCGATGCGTCGAAGCCGCCGACCTCGAACATCAGCGTGCGCGGCGGCTTGCCGTTCTCGCGCACGTCGAGTTCGATCCGGCGCGCGCCTTCGAGCGTCGCGAGGAACGCCTTGTCGTCGCGGATGAACAGTGCGGGCTCGCCGGTCGCTGGAAGGTAGGCCTTGATCTTCGCGGGCTTGCCGTCGATGCGCGCGTCGAGGCTGCAATTGCCGCGACATTCGAAGCCCTTGCCGGAACCGAACAGGTAGACGCTCTGGCCCCAGTCGGTGTGCCGGCGCAGCACGAGCCGCACGCGCGCGCTCGCGACCGCGTCGCTGCTGTAGATCGATGCGACGTTCTGCTGCCCGCCCGATTCCTCGCCCGACTGGTAGATCCAGAGCTGTTGCAGGCGCCGGCGCGCGGCGATCGCCTCGCCCTTCGTGCGCGCGTCCGCGAGCGTCGTCGCGACTTCGGTGGCGGCGGCGCTGCCCGGGTACTTGTCGACGATTTCCTGCCCGATCGGCGCCGCGAGTTCCCAGGACTGTTCGTTGACGAGCGTGCGATAGAGTTCTAGCGCCTTGTTCGCCTGCGCCTCGACCGCGGCGGTGGCCGCGGCAGCCTGCTCTTCGGGTGTCGGACCCGGTGGCGAGCACGCGGCGATCAGGGCGGCCAGCAGCAGGGCTGCCGGCAGGGTGCGGGGCCGCATGCGCATGTTCGAAGCTCCGGTTCGCGAGGCCGCATCGTACCGCGCCGGCGCGCGTCCAGCGATGCCGCGCGCCGGCCCGCGCGCCGAGGTTCAGAACCGGCGGCAGGGGTCGCGCCCGAGATTGCGCTCGTAGGTCGTCACCGTTTCGTCGCGTTCGCGCCCGGCGCGCCCGCTGCGCGCGCCCGACTCGATCCGGCGGCAGGCTTCGCGACGCGGCAACGGCGTCGCGCGCACGCCGACGTGGCT
>JAEYZH010000167.1 GCA_023430685.1 Pseudomonadota bacterium
CTTGGCGACTGGCTGCGGCGTCGGCAACGCGGGTGCAGCGGTCGTCGCGGCAGGCGCCTCGGCGGCAGGCGGCGTCTGCGCATGCGCCGGGAGCGGCGCGGCGGCGCAGGCGAAAACGAGGGCGGATGCGATCAGGTACGGCAGTTTCATTCGAAAACAGGGTCCTGCAGGGCGAACAAGGGCCGGATTGTGGCAGACCGTGCCTGCTCAGGCACGCTGTGCGGGACGCGGGGCCATCCGGGGTTCAGGCGATGCAGGGCGAAACGCGTGCGCCGGAAAAGCTCGGGGCCGAAGCCCCTCCCACGCCTCAGCGTTCGAGCGCGACGCGCGGTTCGCCGAGGCCGAGCGCGCGGATGCGGTCGGTCAGCGCGTCCGCCTCCCTCGCATCGGCGAGCGGACCGATGCGCACGCGATGGACGGTGCGACCCGCGACCGCGATCGAATCGATGCCGACACCCGTGATCCCCGAGCGGCGCGCAGTCTCGAGCGCGCGTTCGGCGTTCGCTCGTTCGCCGAACGCGCCGATCTGCAGGTAGAGGCCCGGCGCGCCGCCGTGGCCGGTCGAGGCGCGCGGACGTTCGGTGACCTGCGCGGGGCGCGCATCGAGGGCCGACGGCCGCGGTGAAGCGGCGGAGGCGACGCGCGACGTCGCGCCGCTGTCATCGGGATGATCCGGATCGATCGCGCGTACCTCGACCCGCGCGGTGCCGTTCGGCCAGACGCCGATCTTCACCGCTGCCGCGTACGAGAGATCGATCACGCGCCCTTCGTGGAACGGACCGCGATCATTGACGCGCACGACCACGCTCTTGCCGTTCTCGAGGTTGGTCACGCGCGCGTAGCTCGGCAGCGGCAGCGTCTTGTGCGCGGCGCTGAACCCGTACATGTCGTAAGGCTCGAACGAGGACGTCATGTAGCCGTGGAACTTGCTGCCGTACCAGGACGCGAGTCCGCGCTCGACATACCCCCTTGCGCTCGGCAGCACGCGGTAGCTGCGGCCGAGCACGCTGTAGGTCGGCTTGTTGCCGTAGCGCGAGCGTGGCTCGGCCTTCGGCACGGGCTCGGGGATCTTCGAGACATCGATCGGCGGTGCGTCCGGACCATGGTCCTGGCGGTGGCGGTAGCGATCGGACTGCGACTTGCGCGTGTCGTCGTCGATGCGCCTGTCCGCGCTCGCGACCGGCCGCGCGCCGTCGCCACGCTTCGCCTTGTTGCCCGCGCAGCCGCCAAGCAGCAGCGCGGCGAGCATCATGCAGGCGAGCGTGCACCGATTCATCGCGTCGCGGCCCTGCTGCCGTCGGCGATCGCCTGCGCGAGCTGCCACACCGCGAGCGCGTACATCGGACTCTTGTTGTAGCGCGTGATCGTGCGGAAGTTGCCGAACACGAGCCAGTACTCGGGACCGCGTTCGCCTTCCAGTTTCAGCAGCGTCGATGGCGTGTCGGCGTCGACGTGCTCGAGCGGCGCGTAGCCCCAGGCCTCCATCTGCTGCAGCGGGTAGACCGGATCGAGGCCGGGGTCGGGCAGCACGCGCGCATCGTCGGCTGGCTGCGCGCGCACCGCGACAGGCTCGCCGGCCTTCCAGCCGTGCTCGACGAAGTAGTTCGCGATGCTCGCGGTGATGTCGGGCATCGACGACCACAGGTCGATGCGGCCGTCCGCGTCCTCGTCCCGGGCCCAGTTCGCGACGCTGGTCGGCATGAACTGGCCCCAGCCCATCGCACCCGCGTAGGAGCCGCGGAGCTCGTCGATCGGAAACGCGAGGTGCTGGTCGCCGAGCAGGAACAGGCGTTTCAGCTCGCCGCGGAAGAACTTCGCGCGCGGCGGATAGTGGAAGGCGAGCGTGTAGAGCGCATCAAGAACGCGGTACTTGCCGGTGATGCGCCCGTAACTGGTCTCGACGCCGATGATCGCGACGATGACCTCGGGCGGCACGCCGTATTCGGTGCCGATACGATCGAGCAACTCCCGGTGCGCGAGGTAGAAATCGACGCCATCGTCGATGCGGCCATCGGTCAGGAAGATCGGACGGTAGTCCTTCCACTCGCGCGTCTTCTCGGCCGGGCGCGCGATCGCCTCGAGGATCGAGGACTGCACCTTCGCGCCCGCGAGCGTGGCCAGTACGTCGGCTTCGGAAGGCCCGCCATCGCGCGCGACTTCGGCCGCGAACGCGCGCTGCGCGTCGGACGTTTCGCCCGCGGACGCGCTGCCGCCGCCCACGGCGATCAGGAGGAGGACGCATGCGCACCAGGCGCGGAAAAGGGTTCGCATCGGCCTAATGTACCACCGCGGACGGGCGGAACCGCCCGCACCGCATGCACGCCACGCAGTTCTCCTACGCGCCGAGACGGCGAACGCGGATCGCGCGACGCGCGTCGTAGCGGCAGGATGCTTCGTGTTGCGCGCGGTCCGCGGTGGACCGCGCGGAGCAACACGCCAGTCCAGGGAGGACCACCATGCGCTTACATCCATTGCTTGCTGCAATCATCCTCGCCACGTTCGGCGCACAGGCAGTACCCGCGCACGCCGACGCGTGGCGGCCGCCATTCGTCGATCCGTACTCGTATTTCACCGAAGAGGCGCAGTACGAGGCCTGGTACGCGCTGCGCGCGGGGCTCGAGCTCGGCTTCGAGGACATCTGCGGCGACACCTTCTGCGAGGGCGATTACTCCAACATCGCGCCGCTGCGCTTCCAGTGCTCGGTGCAGCTGGGCAGCGGCCGCGTCGGCACCTGCAGCTGGAGCTTCGCCGCGAGCAGCGAGGAGATCGATCCGCGCAGCGGGCAGCTCGCGATCGACGTTCCGGCGTGGTCGTGCACGATCCCGCTCGCGCCCGGCGTCACGATGCCGCAACTGCTGGCTGCGCTCGCAGGCGACGAGCCGCTGCACGCGACGCTGCCGGGCGGCTCGGGTTCGATCTACGACAGCCTGATCGATTGCCTGTGAGGCCTCGGCCGGAG
The DNA here is from genome assembly GCA_023430685.1 of Pseudomonadota bacterium. Taxonomy (GTDB): domain Bacteria; phylum Pseudomonadota; class Gammaproteobacteria; order Xanthomonadales; family Rhodanobacteraceae; genus Dokdonella_A. The sequence continues at coordinate 2,960 of JAEYZH010000167.1, forward strand.
TGACACGGCGGCCGTTCGCGTGATGTCCCCACGGCACCGAGGCGTGCCGAACGGCCTGCGCCATCACAGCGACGAGCCGAGGACCTTGCGGTGCGCATGGATCGACATCAGCACGCCGAAGCCGGTCAGCATCGACACCGCCGAGGTGCCGCCGTAGCTCATCAGCGGCAGCGGCACGCCGACCACGGGCAACACGCCCGTGATCATGCCGCCGTTGACGACGACGTAGACGAACAGCGACATCCCGATCGCGCCCGCGAGCAGGCGCGCGTAGGTGTCCTTCGCCTCGGCCGCGATCCACAGGCAGCGGCCGATGATGAATACGTACAGCGCGAGCAGCAGCAGCACGCCGATCAGGCCCCACTCCTCGGCATACACCGAAAAGATGAAGTCGGTCGTGTGCTCGGGCAGGAATTCGAGGCGCGACTGCGTGCCGTTGTGCCAGCCCTTGCCCCAGACGCCTCCGGAGCCTACCGCGATCTTGGACTGGATGATGTGCCAGCCCTTGCCGAGCGGATCGGCTTCCGGATCGAGCATCGTCAGGACGCGGTTGCGCTGGTAATCGTGCAGGAACGGCCAGCCGATCGGCACCAGCGCGACGCAGGCGCCGACGATAAGCCCGATGCGCCACCACGCGACGCCCGACAGGAACACGCCGAATGCGCCGCTCGCGGCGATCAGCAAGGCGGTGCCGAGGTCTGGCTGCTCGGCCACGAACCCGGCCGGGATCGCGATCAGCACCGCGACCACGCCGAGCGTGCCCCAGCCCGGCGGCAACGGCCGGTCGTTGAGGTACCAGGCAACCATCATCGGCATCGTCAGCTTGAGCAGTTCGGACGGCTGGAAGCGCACGACGCCGAGGTCGAGCCAGCGGTGCGCGCCGCGTCCCTCGCCGAGCAGGGCGACCAGCGCGAGCAGCGCAAGGCTGGCCGCGTACAGCCACGGCGTCCAGTTGCGCAGCGTCTGCGGCGGGATGCGCGCGATCATCAGCATCAACGCGAGGCCGAGCCCGAAGCGCAGGCCCTGCGCGAGCACCTGGCCACGGTCGAGGTCGCTCGCGCTGTACAGCGTGACGAGCCCGATGCCCATCAGCAGCAGCAACGCGCCGAACAGCGGAAGGTCCAGCCGCGGCTTGCGCCACAGCGCCGCGAGTCGATGGCGCAGGCGCGCGAGCGCTTCGTCGATCATCCGCGGCGCTCCCCGGACGCGGTGCCGCCGCCGATCGCGGGGCTTCCGCCATTGCGCGCGAGGTCGCCCGGCAGCCATGCATCGAGGATCTTGCGCACGATCGGCGCGGCGTCGTGCGCACCGCTGCGGCCGGCCTCGAGCGCGACGATCACGGCGATGCGCGCATCCTCGGCCGGCGTGAACGCCTCGAACAGCACCTGGTGGCGCTCGATCGGGCTCGTGCTGATACTGGTCCAGGTCTCGTCGGTGCGCGAGAAGCGCTCCGCGGTGCCGGTCTTGCCCGCGATCACGTATGGGAAATCGCGATCGATGCCGCGCGCGGTGCCACTGCGCAGCACTTCGATCATGCCGAGTTCGATCGCCTCCCAGTCGGCCGGATTGCGCATCACGTTCGGCCGTGGAGGCGATGGCGGGACCGGCACCGGCGCCGCGTCGAAACCCTGCTGCGCGGCCGACAACAGGTGCGGCACGTGCGGCTCTCCGCGCGCGGCGAGGATCGCGACCGCGTGCGCGAGCTGCAGCGGAGTCACGACCCAGTACCCCTGGCCGATGCCCGCGATCACCGTCTCGCCCGGGTACCAGGGCTGGTTCATGCGGCCGCGCTTCCATTCGCGCGAAGGCAGCACGCCGCTGCCTTCGCCGTCGAGGTCGATGCCGGTCGGCTGGCCGAAACCGAAGCGCCGCATGAATTCGCTGAAGCGGTCGATGCCGAGGTCGAGCGCGACCGAATAGAAATAGGTGTTCGCCGATTGCGCGATCGCCTGCACGAGGTCGACGCGGCCGTGGCCGCCGCGCTTGTCGTCGCGGTAGCCGCGCGACTGGCCCGGGATGTGGAACTCGCCGGTCGAGAGGATCGTGTCGGACGGCTTGCGGATGCCGTACTCGAGCCCGGCGAGGCCGACGAACGGCTTCATCGTCGAACCCGGAACGTAATTGCCGCGCAGCAGCCGGTTCAGCAGCGGCTTGCCCGGATCGGCCAGGAGCGCCGCGTAGTCGCTGCGCGAGATGCCGTTGACGAACAGGTTCGGGTCGAAGCTCGGCACGCTGACCATCGCGAGCACTTCGCCGTTGCGCGGGTCGATCGCGACGGCCGCTCCCGCGCGCCCCGCGAACGCGACCTCGGCCGCTTCCTGGATGCGCGCATCGATCGTGAGGTAGAGGTTCTGCCCCGGCTTGGGCGGGACGCGTTCGAGCACGCGCAGCGGGCGGTGGTCGGCATTGACCTCGACCTGTTCGTAGCCGGGCTCGCCGTGCAGCCGGTCCTCGTAGCGGCGCTCGATCCCGGTCTTGCCGACGTGGCTGGTGCCGGCGTAGTCGCCGCGATCGAGCCGCGCGAGATCGTCCTCGTCGATGCGGCCCACATAGCCGACCGTGTGCGCGAACTCCGCACCGAGCGGATACGAGCGCGTGAGGTAGGGCACCACGTCGACGCCGGGGAACGCCCAGCGGCTGACCGAGAAGCGCGCGATCTCCTCTTCCGACAGCTTCAGCCGCAGCGGCACGCCCTCGTAGGAGCGCTTGCCCTTGCGCGTCGCGTGGAAGCGCGCGAGGTCGTCCTCGCTGAGCGGCACCACGCGCGAAAGCGCGTCCAGCAGCGCGTCGATGTCCTTGACCTGCTCTGGCGTGACTTCGAGCCTGAACGCCGCGACGTTCTCCGCGAGCAGCACGCCATTGCGGTCGTAGATCAGGCCGCGCGTCGGCGCCAGCGGGCGCGTGACGACGCGGTTCGCATCCGAACGCAGGCTCAGCTCGTGATGGCGATCGACCTGCAGATAGGCGAAACGCAAGCCGAGCGCGACCAGGAACGCGACGATCCCGAGCATGCCGACCAGCGCGCGTCGACGGAACAGCGCCGCTTCGTGGCGACCTTCCTTGAGCGGCTTGAGCGTCCCACGCGTCACCACGGCCACGCCCTCGCGCGCGCGCATGCGGTACGCGTGGAGAGTGCGCTGGCCAGCACCCGTTCGAAGTCGCGACGCACGCCTAGTCCTTCGCGCGCAGGCGCGTGCGCACGTCGTCGAACAGCAGGTATACGAACGGCCACGCGAGCATGCCGGTCAGCGGCGACATCCAGAACGTGGCCGGCGGCATCGGCTCGCCCGCGAAACCACGCACCATCAGCGTGACGACGCGGTCATTGAGCAGCAACGCAAACACCGCGAGCGTCTGCTGCCAGATCGGGAAGAAGCGCAGGCGTGCGCGGAAGCGCAGCACGATGAAGGCGAGCACGACCAGCCGCAGCGCCTGCTCGCCGAGCAACTCGCCGGTCACGATATCGCCTGCGAGGCCGAACGCGAACGCAAGGCCGAGCCCGGCGCGTTCGGGCACCTCGATCGTCCAGTAGACCAGCACGAGTCCGATCCACCACGGCTTGAACGGCAGCATCGCGACCGGCAACGGCAGCAACTGCAGCAGGAACGCGAGCACGAGGCTCGCGAGCATCAACCATCCCTGCGCGCGCCAGCGGTTCATGCGCCGGGCTTCCGCGTTTCGGGAACGGGCGGACCCGCGGGCTCCGGCGACGGTGGGCCGTAAGGCTGCGGCTGGTCGCCGAGCAGCAACACCTCGCCGCTGCGATCGAGCGCGGCTGCGGGCCGCGCCACCGCCGCGGCGAACATGCCGTCCTCGGAGTTGTTGACCGAGAGGATTTCGCCGAGCGGGAATCCCGCCGGGAAGCGTCCGCCGAGCCCCGAGGTCATCAGGCGGTCGCCGACCGCGACGTCGGCGCTGATCGGGATGTTCGGCAGTTCCAGCCGGTCGATCGCGCCGCTGCCGTAGGCGATCGTGCGCAGGCCCGTGCGCTCGACCACGACCGGCACCGCATGCGTCGGGTCGGTGACGAGCATCGCGATCGCGGAGTCCGCGAGTACTTCGACGACCTGCCCCATCACGCCGTGCGCATCGATGACGGGCTGCCCGACGACGACGCCCTGGTTGCGCCCGACGTCGAGCACGATGCGGTGGCGGAACGGGTCGAGGTCGACATCGACGATGCGCGCGAACTGCACCGACAGCCCGAGGTCCTGCTGCGCATCGAGCAGTTCCTTCAGGCGCTCGTTCTGCGCGACCAGCACGTCGAGGCGGTTGAGCCGCGTCTGCGCGAGCAGCAACTGCTCGCGCAACAGGCGGTTCTCGCTCGCGAGGCTGTCCTGCGTGACGACCGCCATGCGCGCGGCGCGCGCGACTTCGGACGGCAGCGCAGCCACGCGCCAGGCCGGTTCCACCAGCGTCTGGCCCGCGTGCCGGCGCAGCGCCTGCAGCCAGCCACCGCGATGATCGAGCACCATCAGCGCGACCGCGATCGCGAGGTAGACGATCAGCCTCAGCGTGCTGGCCGAGCCCTCGGCGAACAGGGTGGCGGTGTCGGTGCGCATGAGGCCGTGATTCGTGATTGGTGATTCGTGATTGGCAGAGACCCGAAGCCGACCCGCTATGCGGCCACTTACTATTCGCGCGGACCGGCGATCCTGATTGCCTTGGCCCAATCACGAATCACGAATCACCAATCACCACTTACTCGGGCGCGAAGAAATCGCTGCCGTGCTGGTCGATCAGCTCGAGCGCGCGGCCGCCGCCGCGTGCGACGCAGGTCAGCGGGTCGTCGGCGACGTGCACGTGCAGGCCGGTTTCCTCGGAGATCAGGCGGTCGATGTCGCGCAACAACGCGCCGCCGCCGGTCAGCACGATGCCGCGCTCGGCGACGTCCGAACACAGTTCCGGCGGCGTCTGCTCGAGTGCGCTGCGCACCGAACTCACGATGCCCGACAGGGGCTCGTGCAGGGCCTCGAGGATCTCGTTCGAGTTGACCGTGAACATGCGCGGCACGCCCTCGGCGAGGTTGCGGCCGGAGACTTCGATCTCGCGCACCTCCGACTGCGGGAATGCGCAACCGATCTCGACCTTGATCTTCTCGGCGGTCGATTCACCGATCAGCGTGCCGTGGTTGCGGCGCACGTAGTTGATGATCGCTTCGTCGAAGCGATCGCCGCCGATGCGCACCGACTGCGAGTAGACGATGCCGTTGAGCGAGATCACCGCGACTTCCGAAGTGCCACCGCCGATGTCGAGCACCATCGAGCCGCGCGCCTCGTGCACCGGGATGCCCGCGCCGATCGCTGCGGCCATCGGTTCCTCGATCAGGTACACGTCGCGCGCGCCCGCGCTCTCGGCCGATTCCTTGATCGCGCGGCGCTCGACCTGGGTCGAACCGCAGGGCACGCAGACGAGCACGCGCGGACTCGGGCGGAACATGCGCGCGCGATGCACCTTCTTGATGAACTGCTTGAGCATCTCCTCGGTCATCGTGAAGTCGGCGATCACGCCATCCTTCATCGGGCGGATCGTCACGATGTTGCCCGGCGTGCGGCCGAGCATGCGCTTGGCGTCGCCGCCGACCGCCGCGACCGACCGCGGACCACCGGGTCCGCGGTCTTGGCGGATCGCGACCACCGAGGGTTCGTTGAGGACGATGCCCTGGCCGCGCACGTAGATCAGCGTGTTGGCGGTGCCGAGATCGATCGAGAGATCGTTGGAGAAGAGTCCGCGGAGACCTTTGAACATGATGAGGCGCGAGCCTTGTGCGAAAGCGGGGAAAAGCGCGCGAGTCTAGACGCCATCGCGCGCTCGGGCAAGGACGGCGGGGTTAAAAATGCCTTGCGCGACACAGGTTTCCGTGCGGCCTGGACGAGAGGACGGCGTCAGTTGGGCGTAAACGCTTGACTGCCTGCGTCCCCTTTTTCGTGTTTCCGGGTAAGATCTTGCGGTTTGGCCCAGCCCACCGCCGGGCCCAGGATGCGGATTCCCGAATGTCAGCACTGATCTGCGGCTCGCTCGCCTACGACACCATCATGGTGTTCCAGGACCAGTTCAAGAACCACATCCTGCCCGACAAGGTGCACATCCTGAACGTGTCGTTCCTCGTACCGCGCATGCGGCGCGAGTTCGGCGGCTGCGCCGGCAACATCGCCTACAACCTCAAGTTGCTCGGCGCCGATCCGATCCCGATGGCGACGGTCGGACAGGACTTCGGCCCGTATCGCGAATGGTTCACGAGCCAGGGCATCCGACTCGACCACGTGCGCGAGCTGCCGGAGATGTTCACCGCGCAGGCGTTCATGACCACCGACCTCGACAACAACCAGATCACCGCGTTCCATCCGGGCGCGATGCTGCGCAGCCACGAGAACCACGTGCGCGACGTCGAAGGCGCAACGTTCGGCATCGTCGCGCCGGACGGGCGCGACGCGATGCTGCAGAACGCGGCCGAGTTCGCCGAACTCGGCATCCCGTTCATCTTCGATCCGGGGCAGGCGATGCCGTTGTTCAATGGCGAGGAGTTCCGCCATTTCATCGAGATCGCCGACTACGTCGTCGTCAACGACTACGAATCGAACCTGCTGCAGGAACGCACCGGCTGGGACGCCGCGACGATCGCCTCGAAGGCGCGCGCCTACATCGTGACGCAGGGCCCGCGCGGGTCGGTGATCCGCGCGGGCGGTGCGATCACGCAGATCCCGCCTGCGCACGAGCGCCGCATCACCGATCCGACCGGCTGCGGCGATGCGTATCGCGCGGGCCTGATCTTCGGGCTCATGCGCGGCTACGGGCTCGAGGTCTGCGGGCGCATGGCCTCCTTGATGGGCGCGCTCAAAGTCGAGCATCCGGGCACCCAGAACCAGCGTTTCGACTATGCGGAATTCGCGGAACAATATCGCCAGCAGTTTGGCCACGCGCTGGGCTGAGGCCTGCACAGGAGGCTCCACGATGCCGATCCGATCCGTCCTTCCGCGCCTGCTCGCCTCTCTCGCGCTCGTCGCGGGCGTCGGTTCCTGCGCGGCCGAGGGGCCGCACGTCGAACTCGCGGGGCAGCGCTATTCGATCGAGATCGCCGAAGACGACGCGGCGCGCGCGCAGGGCCTCATGAACCGAACCGAGATGCCAGTCGACCACGGCATGCTGTTCGTTTTCCCCGACGACGCACCGCGCGCGTTCTGGATGAAGAACACGAAGATCCCGCTGGACATGCTGTTCTTCGATGCCGAACGACGCCTGGTCAGCGTGCAGCGCGACGTGCCGCCGTGCATCGCCGATCCCTGCCGCGGCTACTCCAGCGGCGCACCCGCGCGCTACGTGCTCGAGCTCAATGCGGGCCAGGCGTCGAAGCTCGGCGTGCATCCGGGCGACGAGCTGACGATCCATCGCTGAGCGGCGTCACCACCTGCCAACTGCCGTCGGGCAGCTGCCGTTGCGCACGCAGTTCATGCGCGCACGCGAGCCCGCAGCGATAAGGGACGAGCACGCCCGCGCGGGCATCGAGGTTCGCATCTTCGAGCGGAACGAATACCTGCATGTGGAACGCCTCCGTTGACCGATGCGCGCAGTCAAGCAGGCGTGTGTGCAGGGAGTGAGGCGGTTTGGTGGCGTCTTGCGGAGGATGGGGGGCGGAACAAGCGTGGCCGGTGCGCGCCTTCGGCCATTTGGCCCAAGACCCTGCCACTTGCTCACATCTCCGTCATTTCAAAGTCCGACTTGGTCACGCCGCAGTCTGGGCAGGTCCAGGTTTCGGGCACGTCTTCCCAGCGCGTGCCGGGCGCGATGCCCTCGTCGGGCCAGCCGTCGGCCTCGTTGTAGATGAAGCCGCAGACGACGCACATGAAGGAGCGGAACGGGACGTCGTCCTGTGCGGGTGCGGTAGCGGGAGGCATTCGGTTCCAGTCAGGCAGTGGTGCAGGACCCGCATTCTCGCAGCAGGCGCGATCCGATCCAAGTCGCGTCACTCCGCCGCGCCGCGCGCGCCGAAGCCGTCGATGAAGATGCGGTCGTTCGAGGCGACGCCCGCGCGCAGGTAGCTGCCGCGACCGGTCGCCCACAGTACGCGCGCATGGCGCGTGCCGGGCAGGTCGAACGCGGCGACCCCCGCGCCGCTCGTCAATGCGACGAGTTCGAGCTCGCCATCGCCGTCGATGTCATCCAGCGTCGGTGCGGCGAGGCCGCCGCTCCAGGAGCCGCCGCGCGCGGGCGGCAACGCGATCACATGCAGCGGTTCGCCGCGGTGGTCGAGCACATGCAGGCGGCCGGACTCGCCGTTGCCATTCTGGCCCCAGCTCGTGAACAGCACCTCGGCGAAACCGTCGTTGTCGAGGTCCGCCACGACCGGCTCGGACGCAAAGTGCAATCCCGCGCCCGGGATCACGTACGGCCACGCGTGATGCTCGCTGCGATCGAGCCACCACGCATGCAGCTTGCCGTCGTAGCTCGGCAGCAGGATCTCGCTGCGGCCGTCGCGGTCGAGGTCGGCGACGACGACGTTCGCGGCGATGTTCTGGATCACGCCGTAGTCTTCCGACAGCGGGGCGCCGCTCGCGCCCTGCGGCGGTATCACGGTCCAGTCCCACGCAGCCGCGGCCCAGCGCGTGCGGTCCGCGCGCAGCAGCCAGACGTCGTAGTAGAGGCTCTGGTACGGACTCGCGTCGCAATCGTAGACGTTGCCGGGCAGCACGAACTCGCGCGTGCCGTCGCCGTCGACGTCGGCGACCGCGGGCGAGGCGCTCGCGAAGTTCGGACGATGCTCGATCCCGCATTCGGCATAGCCGCGGAGGTCGGCCGCCTGGTCGACGTGCACGCCGACCTCGGCCCAGGTCTTGCGGCTGCTGCCGTCGCTGCTCTGGCCGTACATCGGATGCGCGCGCAGCTGCACGCCGTTACGGTCGAGCGCTGTCACGTAGTGGGTGTCGGTCGGCGCGAGCACGTCGACGAATCCGTCGTCGTCGAAGTCGGCCACCGCGAGGTTCTGGTTGTACATCCCCGCGCCGTACCCGGGCTCCCCCGCATGCCGCGCGGGCCAGCCCGCACGTAGCGAGCCGTTCGCCGCGCGCACGGTCACCTGGTTGACCGAGGTGCTCGCGGCGACACCGGCGACGACCGCGAGCCGGCCGTTGCGATCGAGGTCGCCGAGCGCGAGCGAACGCACTTCGCCGCTCGCGAACGCCGTCACCGGCCAGCCCGGCCGCAGGCTGCCGTCGAGGCGGTACACGCTGACCTCCCCGCCACTGCGGCCCGCGACGATCTCCGGCAGCCCGTCGCCGTCGAGGTCGCCCACCGCGATGCCGGGCCAGACGCGCCCGCCGCTCTCGGCGCGCCACTGGAGCGCGCCACTTGCGCCGTCGAGCGCGACGACGTCGTAGCTGCCGGCAATCACCTCGCGCACCCCGTCGCCGTCGACATCGACGGTCGCGGGCGAGCTGTACCAGCCGGTCTGGCACCAGCTCGCGAAGCAACCGCCGTGCGTCCACTTCGGTACCGGCGCGGCGACCTGCGCCGGCAGCGGCTGCGCGATGCACGCGAGCGCGATCGCAACGCCAGGGATGATCCACTTCATCGCAGCGCGCCTTCAATGGTTCCGGCCCGCACTATAGTCCTGCGGCAACACGGGCGTTAGGATCATGCTCACGCTTCACGGACGCTCCGGATTCCGCCGCATGGCACAGCCGCATTCCGCGATCCGCGGCCTCTATGCGATCACCGATGGCCCGCGCGACGACCTCGTCGATGCGTGCGCCGCGGCGCTCGAAGGGGGCGCCTCGCTGCTGCAGTACCGCGACAAGGCCGGCGACGATGCGCGCCGGCTGCGCGAAGCGCGGGCGCTGCAGGCGCTGTGCGTGCGTCACGGCGTGCCGCTGCTCGTCAACGACGACATCGAACTCGCGCAACGCGTCGGCGCCGCCGGCGTGCACCTCGGCGCAGACGATGCGAGCCCCGCCGAGGCGCGCGCGCGGCTTGGCGAGCACGCGCTGATCGGCGTGTCCTGCTACGACTCGCTCGAACGCGCGCGCGCGCTCGCGGCCGGTCCTGCGCGCATCGATTACCTCGCGTTCGGCGCGTTCTTCCCCTCGCCGACCAAGCCGGCCGCGCGGCGCGCGACGCCCGGGCTGCTGCGCGAGGCACGCACGTTCGGCCTGCCGCTGGTCGCAATCGGAGGGATCGACGCGGCCAATGCACGCGTGCTGGTGGACGCCGGCGCCGACGCGCTCGCGGTGGTCTCCGCGCTGTTCGGAGCGCACGACGTGCGGGCGGCGGCGCGGCGGATCGCCTCGCTGTTCGAGTCGCGCGGTTCGTAACACAATAGGCGTTTCGTCGTTCCGGCGAATGCCCGGACCCAGCGCTTGTGCCTCGCCGCAGCGGTTGCGGTGCGCCTGCGCCCCTGCCCATGGACCTGCCGATGACCAGCAACCACGAACTTTTCCAGCGCGCGCTCGCGCGCATTCCGGGCGGCGTGAACTCGCCGGTGCGCGCATTCAAGTCGGTCGGCGGCGAGCCGTTCTTCACCGCGCGCGCGGACGGCGCGTACCTCTGGGACGTCGAAGGCACGCGCTACATCGACTACGTCGGATCGTGGGGGCCGATGGTCGTCGGCCACAACCATCCGCACGTGCGCGACGCGGTCGCACGCGCGATCCAGGATGGACTGTCGTTCGGCACGCCCTGCCCGGCCGAGGTCACGATGGCCGAAACGATCTGCGCGCTCGTTCCCTCGATCGAGGTCGTGCGCATGGTCAACTCGGGCACCGAGGCGACGATGTCGGCGATCCGGCTTGCGCGCGGCGCGACCGGCCGCTCGCGCATCGTCAAGTTCGAAGGCAGCTACCACGGCCACGCCGACGCGTTCCTGGTCAAGGCGGGTTCCGGCGCGCTCACGTTCGGCACGCCGACTTCGCCCGGCGTGCCGAAGGGACTGGCCGACCTGACGCTGACCCTGCCCTACAACGACCTCGACGCGGCCACGCGCCTGTTCGACGAAGTCGGCGGCGAGATCGCCGCGCTGATCATCGAGCCGGTCGCGGGCAACATGAATTGCATCCTGCCGCGCGAGGGCTACCTCGCGGGGCTGCGCGAACTCTGCACCCGACACGGTGCACTGCTGATCTTCGACGAGGTGATGACGGGCTTTCGCGTCGCGCTCGGCGGCGCGCAGGAGCTGTTCGGCATCACCCCCGACCTCACGACGTTCGGCAAGATCATCGGCGGCGGCATGCCGGTCGGCGCCTATGGCGGCCGGCGCGACCTCATGCAGCAGGTCGCACCGGCGGGGCCGGTCTACCAGGCCGGCACCTTGTCGGGCAATCCGGTCGCGATGGCCGCGGGCCTCGCGATGCTCGAGTTGATCAGGACGCCGGAGTTCCACGCCGAACTCGACCGCCGCACGCGGCTGCTGACCGACACGCTGATCGCGGCCGCGGCAGAAGCCGGCGTGCCGTTCCATGTGAACCGGGTCTGCGGCATGTTCGGCCTGTTCTTCACCTCGCAGAAGGTCGAGACGTTCGCCCAGGCCACCGCCTGCGACACCGCGATGTTCAATCGCTTCTTCCATTCGATGCTGCGCCAGGGCGTCTACCTCGCGCCTTCCGCGTTCGAGGCCGGCTTCGTGTCGATCGCGCACACCGAGCAGGTGATCGCCGATACGCTCGCCGCGGCCCGCATCGCGTTCGCGGAGGCCGCGTCGCCCTAGCTTTACACATGGAAGGGTTTACTATCTCCCAGGAGCGCGCAGGATGCGTGCACCGTCATCCGACGGACTGCAAGGAGACCCTCATGAAACCGATCCTGTTCGCGGGCGCGCTTGCGCTCGCCGTGGCCGGCGGCTACGCGCCGGCGCTCCAGGCCGCCGCCCCGGCGACGATCGCACCGGCCGCGGCCAAGCCGGCTGCACCGAAATTGCATGCGGCGATGCGCGCACTCTGGCAAGGACACGTCGAACGGACGCGCGCGTATGCGCTGGCCGTCGAGGCCGGCGATGCAGCCGCGGCGGGCACCGCCGCAGAGGGCGTCGTCGCGAACGCGAAGCAGATCGCCGACGCGGTCGCGGGTTTCTACGGCAAGGAGGCCGGCGTCGCGATGCTGGACCTGCTCGCGGGCCACTGGACCGGCGTGAAGGCCCTGACCGATGCCGCGAAATCCGGCGACACGGCCGGCGGCACCCAGGCGATGCAGGCACTCACCGCGAACGGGACCGCGATCGCGAAGTTCCTCGCCGGCGCCAATCCGAACCTGCCCGAGGACGCGGTCTTCGGCCTGCTCGCCGCGCACGTCGCGCACCACCGGGCGCAGGTCGGCGAGATCATGCGCGGCGACATGGCCGCGGAAGCGCAGACCTGGTCGGCGATGAAGGCGCACATGGACACGCTGGCCGACGCACTCAGCGATGGCATCGCGAAGCAGTTCGCGGACAAGGCGACATGAAACCGGTGACGGCGCTGCGCGAACTCGGTCCGACCCGGCACAAGCTGATGCGCGTGCTGCTCGCGGCGCCGCAGGGCGCCACCGTCGAGAACCTCTGCGACGCGCTGCGCGTGAGCCACAACGCGGTGAGGCAACACCTGACCGCGTTGATCACCGCGGGCTACGTCGAACGCGGCACCGCGCTGCCTTCCGGCGGGCGCCCGCAGGCGCGCTACGTGCTGCGCGCGGCCGGACGCGAGCTGTTCCCGCGCAATTACGCGCTGATCGCGACCGGCGTGATCGAACACCTGTACGCGAACACCGGCAAGGCCGGCGTGCAGGCGATGCTCGGCGAGATCGGGCAGAGCCTCGGCGCCGCGGCCGCCGAGCGCATCCGTGCGGCCGACCCGGCCGAGACCGCGCAGGCGCTGGCGGGGCAAATGGACGCGCTCGGTTACGAAGCGCAAGCCGTGCAACGCGACGGCGAGATGCAGATCGAAGCCTGGAACTGCGTGTTCCACGCGCTCGCGCGCGCGCACCCGGACGTGTGCCGCTTCGACCTCGCGTTCATGGAGGCCGCGACCGGCCATCCGGTGCAGCACGTGGAATGCCTGCTGCGCGGCGGTCACGCGTGCCGCTTCAGGCTGGCGCCGAAGTGAAGCGCGCGCCGGTCACCAGACTCCGGTGTTCGGCATCGACTTCCAGGGTTCGGCCGGCGGCAGCGGGTCGCCCTTCTGCAGCAGTTCGATCGACACGAGGTCGGGCGAGCGCACGAACGCCATGTGTCCGTCGCGCGGCGGACGATTGATCGTCACGCCCATCGACGCGAGGTGCGCGCAGGCCGCGTAGATGTCGTCGACGCGGAATGCGAGATGGCCGAAGTTGCGCGCCGAGCCATAGTCCTCGTCCGAACCCCAGTTGTAGGTGAGCTCGATCTCCGCCTCCGGCGACTCGGGCGCAGCGAGGAACACGAGCGTGAAGCGCCCGGCCTCGTGGTCCATCCGCCGCACTTCGCGCAGACCGAGGCCATCGCGGAAGAACGCGAGCGATGCATCGAGGTCGCGGACGCGGATCATCGTGTGGAGGTATTTCATTCGAGTGCCGGTGTCGGGATACGGGATTCGTGATTCGTGATTCGTGATTCGTGATTCGTGATTCGTGATTCGTGATTCGGGCAGTCGGTTCAACCGCGCTGGAAGCGCGGCAGGTAGTGTTGCAGTTGCACGAGCCGGCGCAGCGGATCGGTCATCTGCAGCAGGTGCTGCTTCTCCGACTGTCCGAGCGGCAGCAGTTCGGCGAGGCGGAAGCCGACCCAGCTCGCATCATCGAGGCGCTGGCGCTCGACCCGCGCATGCGCGCCGCCGAGCTGTTCGAGCAGCCTCTCGAGGATCGTCGCGAGCAGGCCGTGCTCGGGCGGAACCTCGATCGCGGGTTCGTCGGGCCACATGCGCACCTCGCCATGCACGAGCCCGTTGTCGCGCACGCGCGTCGTCGCGACCTGGAAACGCTCGCCACCGATCGCGCCGATGCCGAGCAGGCCGTCCGGCAACGTGTAGAAGTCGTTGATGCGCGCGAGCGTGCCGATCGCGGCCGGTACGGCCGGCTCGCCCGCCTCGCGCCCTTCGAGGATCAGGCACACGCCGAAACCGGAGCCGGTGCGCGAGCAGTCGCGCACGAGGTCGAGGTAGCGCGGCTCGAAGATGCGCAGGCTCAGCGGGCTGCCCGGGAACAGCACGGCGTTGAGCGGGAACAGCGGCAGGTCCGTCAGCATCGCGTGCAGTCTAGGCGCTGGGCGCGCCGCAAGGAACCGCCCCGAACTGCCGCGATCTCATGCCGTTCTCAGTCGGTCGACAGGCCGAGCGCACGCACGTCGAGCGCGACGTCGCCGCGAACGACGAGCGAGACGCCGATGCCGTGCGGCGCGGCTTTCGGTCGCGGGATGCCGACTTCGTGGTGCGAATGCGCTTCCGCCGGCGGCAGCACGCCGGTGGCGAGGACATCGAGCGTGCGACCCTGCGCGTCGAGCGCGACGACTTCCCAGCGCGCACTCGCGGACGCGCCGGACAGGCGGTAATCGAACCACAACCGCGTGACCGCGCGCCGTGATTCGACGGCGCCGACGAGGGCGGGTTGCGGTCGTGCGAACGTGCCGTCGACCCGCATCGCATTGCCCTCCGCGCGCGCCGGCGCCCGCGCCCACAGCGCACCCGGCAGCGCGGCGCGGCCATGGCGCTGCAGCGTGTCCTGCGGCAGCCAGTCGTTCGCGCGAAACAGCCCGCCGAGCACGCCATCGTCCGCCGCATACACGCGCACCGCCGACAGCGGACACTGCACGCGCACGCGCGGTGCGCCGAATGCGCGGTCGAGCAGTGCCGTGTCGAACTGGTATTCGTCGATGAAATCGAGTACCGGCATCTCGGCGGCAGTGCGCGCGCGGGCGCCGATCCAGTCGATGTTCTTGTTGATCGGCACCGAGACGAGGTCGGCCGATATCGAGAACACCGGCGCGCCGGACGCGAGCATCGCGGTCAGCGCGTTCGCGTGCCAGTAGCGCGAAAGGCCGTTGTGCAGGCCGTGTTCGGCATGCAGGCGGTCGATGCAGTCGGCCTGGCCGCGCCATTCGGTGCGCAACGCGCGTTCGCTGGTGTCCATTCGCATCGCGGAGATTGCAGTGACGAGCACGAGCACCGCGTACGCGGCCCATGCGACGCGTGCGACGCGTGCGCCGGCGGGCCGCGCGAGCGGTTCGGCGAGCGACCACGCGAGCGGCAGCAACGGCAGCAGCAAGGTCTGCGCATAGCGAAAGCTGTCGAGTCCCGTGTGGCGCCCGAGCGCGATGCTCGCCGCGAGCGGCAGCAGCACCGCGCCCGCGATGAACACGGCCGCCGCCGCGCACGCGACGTCGGTCGCATCGCGGTCCGTTCCCGCGCGGTGGACGCGCCATGCGCGCACGAGCGAGGCCCCGAGCGCGCACAGCGCAGCCACCATGATCGCGCTGGCCAGCGCATGCGAGCCGAACAACGTCGCGAAGTCGGACGCCATCTGCGTGGCCGATTCCGCCGCGGACTTGACCGGTCCATAACGCGAGACGACGTCGGACTTGCCCGCGAACCAGCGCCAGGCCTCGGAGCCCGCGAGCACGCCGATCGCGATCAACGCGGTGCGCGCCCGCACGCGGCGGTCGAGGATCGGCAGCGCCGCCAGGCCGATCATCGGCAGCAGCGCGCTGATCGCATAGAGGCGGTCGGACACCACCATCGCGAGCGCGAGCGCGATCAGCAGCACGGCCGGGCCGCGGTCACGCGGGGCGCGCTGCATGCGCAGCACGAGGCCGAGGCTCGCGAGCGTCGCGAGCAACGCGGCCGCATGCGTGGACGGCACGAACAGGTACTGCGCGAGCCGGTCCAGCCAGGAGTCCGGCTGCTGCAGCGCCACCAGCACCAGCGTGAGCCACGCGAGCACGAACAGCAGCCAGGCGAGGCGCGCGGCGCGTGGCGCGACCTGCCCCAGCACCCAGCGCGCAAGCAGCAGCCACGCGCCGACCTGCAGCATCGCGAACGCATTGACCGCCGCCAGCAACGGCAGCACGGATCGCAGCGCCCAGGTCACGAGCAGGTCGGGGAACCAGTACGGCGACTCCGGCAGCATCCATCCCGACAGCGCGTGCTTGCCCGCGACCGCGTCGGCATACACGACGTACGGCATCACGATGTCCGAATTCAGCGCGAACGCGCCGCCGACACCCGACAGGTACACGACGCACGCGACCACCACGACTGCGCAGCCGAGCAGGCCGTCCGCCACCGCCACATACCGATCACGCATCGAGGGATTCCGTCAGGTCGAAAAGGAAGGGTCAGCGCAGGATTGAACCACGATGCGCACCGGGAGATCGCCTGCAGGGTGGGCGCCCATGGACCGATTCTCGTAGGAGCGCACCCTGTGCGCGATTCGCGGGAATGCGGGAACCCGCGACCAACCGGTTTCCTGCGCGAATCGCCCACAGGGTGGGCTCCTACCGGCCGACTCGCGTCGATGCGCACCCTGTGCGCGATCGCG
>JAEYZH010000179.1 GCA_023430685.1 Pseudomonadota bacterium
ACTCGCCGCCGGCCCCGCCGCGCAGTTCCGACTGAGGCACGCGCGGCACCTCGAGCTTCAGGTCGATGCGGTCCAGCAGCGGGCCCGACAGGCGCGCGCGGTAGCGCGCGATCGCCTCGGGCGTGCAGCGGCAGCGCCCGGAGCTGTCGCCCGCATGGCCGCAGGGGCAGGGATTCATCGCGGCGACGAGCTGGAAGGCCGCCGGGAACTCCGCCTGGCGCGCCGCGCGCGAGATCGCGATGCGTCCCGACTCGAGCGGCTCGCGCAGCACCTCGAGCACGTGGCGGTCGAACTCGGGCAGCTCGTCGAGGAACAGCACGCCATGGTGCGCGAGCGAGATCTCGCCCGGGCGCGGAATCGAGCCGCCCCCGACCAGCGCGACCGCCGAGGCGGTGTGGTGCGGCGCGCGGAACGCGCGAGTCTTCCAGGCACCGACCGGCGTGGCGTGGCCCGCGACCGAGCGCACCGCGGCGAGCTCGAGTGCTTCGTCCTCTCCGAGCGGGGGGAGGATGCCGGGCAGGCGGCTCGCGAGCATCGTCTTGCCGGTGCCGGGCGGTCCGACCAGCAACAGGTTGTGCGCGCCCGCGGCCGCGATCTCGAGCGCGCGCCGCGCCTGTGGCTGGCCGCGCACGTCTGCGAGATCGGCTGCGTTCCCATCGACCGCTCCGGGTTCCGCGTCCGCGGCGACCGCGGGTGCGAGGCTCGCGCGCCCGCACAGGTGCGCGCAGACCTCGAGCAGCGAGCCGGCCACGCGCACGTCGGCACCCTCGACCAGCGCGGCTTCGGGCCCGTTGCCGCGCGGCACGATCACGCGTCGGCCGTCGCGCGTCGCCTGCAGGACCGCGGGCAGCACGCCGCGCACCGCGCGCAGTTCGCCCGACAGCGCGAGCTCGCCGATGAATTCGCAGTCGTCGAGCGCGGGACGCGGCAGCAGCCGGTTCGCGGCGAGCACGCCGAGTGCGATCGGCAGGTCGAAGCGACCGCCGTCCTTGGGCAGGTCGGCCGGCGCGAGGCTGACCGTGACGCGGCCGTGCGGATAATCCATGTGCGCATTGAGGATCGCGGCGCGCACGCGGTCGCGTGCCTCCTTCACCGCGGTCTCGGGCAGTCCGACGATCGAGGTCGAGGGAAGGCCACCGGAGAGGTGCACCTCGCAGGTGACGAGCGGCGCGTCGATGCCGTCCGGAGCGCGCGTGTAGACGACCGCGAGGCTCACGCGACAGCGCCGGAAAAGGCCCGCTGCCCCACCATGGGGTGAACTGCGCAGGGCAGCAGGCGTCCCGGGAAACGATACTTGCGCATGCCGCGGCCTCCGTGCCGCTGGTGATGCCGCATCCCGCGGCGCTGCGCGTCGGCGTCAGGTCTTCGGCGATTCCGCTCCGACCGCGCGCTCGAGCGCGATGAGTTGCTGTTCCAGTTCCTCGATCTTCTCGCGCGTGCGCAGCAGCACGCAGCGCTGCACGTCGAATTCCTCGCGCGTTACGAGGTCGAGGTCGCGCAGTCCCGCCTGCAGCACGCTGCGGAACGTCGCCGTGAGATCCTCGCGCGCCTCGCGCAGCCCCGGTGGAACGAGCGCGGACAGGCGTTGTGCGAGGGATTCGATGGTCTGGGCGTGGATCATGGATTCACCGCGGAAACGACGTTCGGGTCAATGCGGCGCGCCGGCCCGCGCAGCGGGCGACGCGCCTTCCGTGGGGTCGGCCGGTGGCGAAGGCAAGCGCCTCGCCACCGACCGGAGCCTCCCTGCAGCATCGTTCCGTCGACGCTCTCTCCCGTGCCGACCAGTCTAGGGCTTGCGCGTGGATGCGCCAGCCGGCGAATTCGGAAGCGCGTGTAGGAAAAATCCTACGCGACGCGATCCGTTATAGTCGTGCGCGGGGACCGCAGTGGAGCCGCAGCATGCAGATGGTCATGGCGATCATCAAGCCATTCAAGCTCGACGACGTGCGCGAGGCGCTCGCCGACGCGGGTGTGCAGGGCATCACGGTGACCGAGGTGCGCGGGTTCGGGCGCCAGAAGGGGCACACCGAGCTCTACCGTGGCGCCGAGTACGTGGTCGACTTCCTGCCCAAGATCAAGCTCGAGGTCGCGGTCGCCGACGACCAGCTCGAACGCGTGGTCGAGGCGATCTGCCAGGCCGCCAACACCGGCAAGGTCGGCGACGGCAAGATCTTCGTCTGGCAGCTCGATCGCGTGGTGCGCATCCGCACCGGCGAACTCGACGCCGACGCGCTGTAGGCGAACACGCGCGCCGCGACCGCTCCCTGCGGGCCCGCCCGTCTCCCTTCAGCCCTCGGCCCTCGCCTCAGCGCAACAGGATCCACGCGCCGAGCGCCGCGAACAGCACCGCCGCGCCGATGCGCGCCGCGCGCAGCGGCAGGCGGTCGGCGAAGCGCGCGCCGAACCAGACCACCGGCACGTTCGCGAGCAGCATGCCGATCGTCGTGCCGACGACGACCTGCCACAGCGGCGCGTATTGCGCGGCCAGCACGACGGTCGCGACCTGCGTCTTGTCGCCCATCTCGGCGAGGAAGAACGCGAGCGTCGTCGCGAGCAGCACGCCCCGCCCTGCGCCCTGGCCAGCGGCTGCGTCGTCGACCTTGTCCGGCACCAGGGTCCAGGCCGCGACCGCGAAGAAGCTCGCGGCGACCAGCCATTCGAGCACGCGCGGCGCCAGCAACCCGGCGATCAGCGCGCCCGCGCTGCCGGCCAGCGCATGGTTGAGCAAGGTCGCGATGAGGATGCCGAGGCAGATCGGCCACGGCCGTCGATAGCGCGCCGCGAGCATCAGCGACAGCAACTGGGTCTTGTCGCCGATTTCGGCGATCGCGACCGCCGCGGTCGATACGAACAGGGTCTGCATGGATACTCCGGGGCCGGGGCGATGGACGCAGTGGTACGCACATGCGATCCCGGCCCGGGTCTCGCCTGCACGAACCAAAGGTCTTGCCACTGGAAGCGCTGTGTGGCTTCCGACGCGCGCCATGGCCAGGGTGGCCAAGCATGTTGACGCGCATTCCGCGCGCGTTCGCGGCGGTCGGCTACTCCCCGATGGAGCGCGCCAAGTCTAACAGGTCGATGATTGCCGCCGCGCGGGGCAGGCCTCCCGATCGCGCCACGCCATCGCAATTGACTTGGTAATGAGAATCATTATCATCTGGCCGACCTCTGCTGCGGTACTTCGCCATGTTCGAAACGACCACGCCCTGCGCCTCGACCAGCAACGCCCTCGCGCAGTCCCCGCCGCGTCTCGCAACCGCAAGCGTCGACAGCAGGCATCTGCTCGCCGGGGCGCGTGAACTGCTGATCCGGCACGGCGCCGAGGAATACCGCCTGCGCCTGACGCGCAACGACAAGTTGATCCTGACGAAGTAACCGTCATGCCGTCCGCCATGCCCATCGATATCGGCTTCCGCAAGCGCGCCCGGCACGCACTCGCGGTGCGCACTCGTCGACGGAACCGGCGCGTGCGCCGATGATCGATCACTCCCTTCCGGAACTCGTGGGGAATCCGTCCGCGGCCAGCGACGCGACCGACGCCCGCTCGACGCACGTCGCGCCCGACGCGCGACCTCGATGCATCGATCCACTGCAGATCGTCGACGCCTTGCCGCGGCTAGGGCCTGTCCTCTGGCTCGAGCGTCGAGCACAGGCGGCCGCGCGGATCACGACCCGCACCGGCCACGGCGTGCTGATGGTCGAGCATCCCGCGCTTGCACCACTCACGCGCTGTGCCTCGGTGACCGCGCGCTGCGCGGTCACGCCGAACGGTCCGCGCGAATGGCTGTGTTTCGATGACGACGCCGGTGCCACCCGGGCGAAGATGTTCCTGCTGCCCGACAGCGACTACCTCGCCTGGGACGAGATGACGTCCGACCGCGTCACGCGTGCACGCGTGCCGGGTCCGCACTGGCACCCGCATGCGGCGTTCCTGCGCGGTGCATTGGCGCGGCTCGGCGGCAGCTGGCGCGCGCGCGTGCTCGCGTTCCAGCTGCGGCGCCTGCCTTGGCTGCGCACGCTTGCGGCGCGCCCGCCGCTGCGGATGTCGCTGTTCGGCTTCGAAGTCGCGCGCGCGATCGCGGCCGACGAAGGCGCCGAACTGGTGTCGCCGCTGCACGCGGCCTGATGCCGCGCGCGCGGGGCGCGATTCACGCGCCGCGATCGGTGCGTAATGCGCGCGTCGCGCGTTCATCGCCGGCCGAGCGGCGACCGACGAGCAGTCCGAGCCCGGCGATCCCGAGGATCACGAGCCACGCGCCGACCGCGGCCCAGCCGCGCGGCACCTGCTCGCCGAGGAACACGACGCCGAGCACGGTCGAGAAGATCAGCTCGGCCGCCTGCATCGCCTCGACCGCGCCGAGCGCGCCCGGATCGTCCTTGACCATCGCGGTCGCCTGGAAGAACAGGATCGTCGCGATCGTGCCCGCCGACAGCGCGACGCCGGCCGCGAGCAGCACCTGCGAGGGCGACGGTGCACCCGCGACGACGCCCGCGTAGACCGCGACGACGAGCCAGAACGGCTGGCTCGCGAGCGTCATGCCGAACACGCGCTGGGTCGCGTCGAGCGTCTCGCCGCTGCGTTCGAGGTGCAGCAGGATCGCGCGGTTGCCGAGCGGGTAAAGGAAGGCCGAGGTGCCGACCGCGAGCAGCGCGAACCAGGCCGCGCGCGGCAGGTCGCCGCCGAAATGCGCGCCCTGCATCAGCGCGACGCCCGCGACGATCAGCACGCCGAGCGCGAGCGCCGCACGCGGCAGGCGCGCGCGTTCGTCCCTGTAGAGCAGCGGCCCGAGCAGCATGCCCGCGATCACCGTGAGCTGGAACGTGCCGGCCACGAGCCACGCGGGCGCGTGCTCCGCGGCCCAGGTCAGCAGCACGCAGAACAGCGTGAAGCCGATCGCGCTCCAGCCGAGCCAGATCCACGGATGCGCGCGCAGCGCTGCCCACACCGGCGCGAAGCCGCCGCGCACGCGCAGTACGAGCGCGAGCATCGGCAGTGTCAGCAGATACCGCAGCGCAGCCGACCAGGCCCAGTGTCCGCCCGCGACCGCCATCGCGCGGTTCAGCACGTACGTCGCGGTGAAGAACAGCGCCGACGCGAGCGCGAGCAGGACCGCGAGCAACGCGATGCGGCGCGTCGACATCGCTCAGCGCCTGCGGCTGCCGCGCAGGCGTTCGATCGGAAAGCTCGCGACCTCGCCCTGCTGCGTGCGCCGCGGCTGCCCCGGCTCGGGCGCGAATGCATGCGCGTACACCACTTCGTAGGTCGCGGGCAGGACGCCGTCCTCGCGGTACCGCTCGTACGCCGCGGCCGCGCGCACCAGCCGGCCCTTGCCGGTCAGCGTGCGCTGGCGCCGCGAATCCGCATTGGTCGCGCCGATCGCGCGCAGCTCGTGCATGAGCCGCGGCAGGTCCGCATAGGTCAGCACGAAGTCCTCGCGCTCGAGCACCGGATCGCGGAAACCGCTCACGAGCAGCGCGTCGCCGATGTCGTGCATGTCGACGAAGCGGCTCACATGCGGCCGGTCGTCGACCTCGGCGAACGCGGCGCGCAGTTCCTTGAGCGTGTCCGGCCCGAAGGTCGAGAACAGCAGCAGGCCGCCCGGCCGCAGCACGCGGCGGAACTCCGCGATCGCGAGCCCCGGGTCCTCGCACCATTGCAGGCACAGGCTCGAATGCACGAGGTCGATGCTCGCGTCGGCGAGCGGCAGCGCCTGCGCATCGGCGCAGACGAAACCGGACGCCGCCGCGTCGCCGCGTGCGGCCAGCAGCATCGGCAGCGCGAGGTCGAGCGCGATCACCTCGGCTTCCGGGTATCGCCGCCGCAGCGGTGCGCCGCCGGCGGGACCGCAGCCGACGTCGAGGATCCGGCGCGGGGCGAACGCAGGCGCAAGCTCGAGGCGCTCGCGCAGGCGCTCGCCGACTTCGTGCTGGAGCACCGCGTGCTCCGCGTAGCTCGCGGCCGCGCGCGCGAACGCGCGCCGCACATGCGACTGGTCCAGACCCGCGCTCACGCGGGCAGCTCCCGTCCGAACGCGACCAGCGCGTCCACGACCGCGTCGGCATGTTCGAGAAACGGTGCGTGCCCGCTGTTGAGTTCGAGGTACCGTCCCTGCGCGGACTGCCGCGCGGACCATTGCATCGCCGCGGGCGGCACCAGCCGGTCGCGTCGCCCCGCGATCCACAGGCTCGGCATCTCGAGGCGCGCGAGCGCGCCGCGCAAGTCGGTGGTCTCGAGCGCGGCGAGCCCGTCGCAGAGCGCGTCGACCGCGGGCTCACCGCGCGCGAACACGCGCGCCTTGAGGTCGCGCAGCTCGGCCTGCGCGTGCGGCGAGCCCATCGTCTCGAGCGCGACGAAGCGCTCGATCGCATGCCGGTAGCGCAGGTGCAGCTCGCTCGCGAACTCAGCGAACACGCTCGCGGCGACACCGTGCGCCCAGTCCGGCGCGGCGACGAAGCGCGGACTCGCGGCGAGCAGCGCGACGCCGCGCACGCGCGCCGGCATCTGCAGCGCAGCTTCGAGCGCGACGAGCCCGCCGAGCGACCAGCCGACCCAGAGTGCGCGCGGACACGCCGCGGCGATCCGGCGTGCACTCTCCGCGACATCGAAGCGCGGCTCGTCGCGACTGTGTCCGTGACCCGGCAGGTCGACCACGTGGACGCGGAAATGCGCCAGCAGCCTTTCCACGAGCGACGCGAACACGCCGCCGTGCATCGCCCAGCCGTGCACGAGCACGAGGTCGGGGCCGCTGCCGACGGATTCGATGTGCAGGGATGGGTACGCACTCACTCGTCGTCGCGCTCCGCGCAGGCTTCGGATTCGCGCGACGCAGCCGCGGCCGTGGCCTCGTCGCCGCGCGCGCGCGATGCGTCCATCGCGATCGCGAGCGCGTCGAGCAGGCGTTCGACATCGCACTCCGCATGCTGCGCCGACAACGCCACGCGCAGGCGCGCATGTCCGCGCGCGACGGTCGGCGGGCGGATCGCAGGGACGTGCAGGCCCGCGTCGCACAGCCGCTCGGAGACCGCGCGCGCGCGCGCACTGTCGCCGACCACGACCGGCTGGATCGGCGTGCGCGAATCCAGCAGCGCGATGCCTCGCTCGGCCGCACCGTGGCGGAAATGCGCGATCAGCACGCGCAGGCGATCGCGGCGCCAGCCTTCGAAGCGCGCGATCCCGATCGCGGCGACGGTCGCTGCCGCGAGCGCCGGCGGCATCGCGGTCGTGTAGATGAAGCTGCGCGCGCCCTGCACGAGTCCGTCGATCAACGTGGCGCTGCCCGCGACGAATGCACCCGCGACGCCGAGCGCCTTGCCGAGCGTACCCATGAGAACGGGTACCTCGCGTTGCGACAGGCCGGCCTCCGCGACGCTGCCCGCGCCTTCGGCACCGAGCACGCCGAGACCGTGCGCGTCATCGACCATCAGGCAGGCGCGTTCGGCGTCGCAGAGCGCGACCAGCGCGCGCAGCGGCGCGACGTCGCCATCCATGCTGAACACGCCGTCGGTCGCGAGCAGGGCGGGCGCCCGTGCGACGGTCGCGAGCTGGCGCGCAGCGCTCCGGACATCCGCATGCACGTAGCGGCGCAGCGTGCAGCCCGCGAGTCGCGCGGCGTCGAGCAGGCTCGCGTGGTTGAGGCGGTCCTGCACGCACAGGTCCCCGCGCGCGAGCAGCGCCGAGACGGCGCCGAGGTTGGCCATGTAGCCGGTCGAGAACAACAGGGCGCGCTCGCGACCGGTCCAGCGCGCGAGCGCCGCTTCGAGCGTCGCATGCGGTTCGCGATGGCCGCCGAGCAGGTGGGCGGCCGATGCACCGACGCCCCATTCGCGCGCGGCGCGCGTCATCGCCTCGACCAGGCGCGGATGCCGTGCGAGGCCGAGGTAGTCGTTGCTCGCGAAGTCGAGCAGTCGACGTCCATCGACGACGACATGCGCGCCATCGACCGAGCCGACCGTGCGCACGCGGCGCAGCAGCCCCTCGCGCGCGCGCGTTGCCTGCGCGTGCGCGAGGCGCGCGAGCAGGTCTTCGCGCATCAGCGCCGGTCCGATCGGACGGCCCCGGCGTCGCGGGCGCGA